>NZ_JAXBLV010000198.1:0-54395 GCF_034097035.1 Gemmata algarum | reverse complement strand
ACGTTCACCTTCTCGAACGGCTGGACCTTCACGGGCTTCACGACCAAGCCGCTGCGGATGGCGGACGCGGACACCCACACCCGCTTCGCCTCGCCGTCCACCATGCAGAGCACCTTTTGCAGGTTCGGCTTGAACTTGCGGCGGCTCGTGCCGAGGATCTTCTTACCGACGCCGCCCAAGTACTTCGCCTTACCGCGGTACTTCTTGCGGTTCCCGAAGACCGCCTTCTTCCCGGTGAAAATGCACGTCTTGGCCATGGCCGTTGATCCCAGTTACCTCGGCCCGGGGACCGGGACCGAACGCGAAATCGAAAATCTTACTATAGCGGTCGCTCCGACAGTGGCAAGGATTCCGGCCGGTTGATATACCGTGCCCGCGTCCATCTCCGGGAGGAACCGATGCCGGAATCCGAGTCGCCCCAGGTCGTGCGGGACCGGCGCAGTCTGTTCGTTGCGGTGGCGGTCGTGTGCTTGGCCCTCCCGAGCGCGGCCTTTCTCGTCTCCGTCGCCCCGGGCGGCGACCGCACCGACCAGCTCCTCTGGTTCGCCGGCACGGCGGTCGCGGGGGCGGCGCTTCCGTTCCTGTACTGGAACCCGTACCGGGCTCTCGGGTTCGTTCCCCTTGCCGCGCTGGCATGGCTCGCGGCGGCGGCCCACGGCGTGTACTGGCACGAGTGGCCCGGTTGGGCGCACGGGCTGCCGCTGGGCCTGATCGTGGGGGCCTGCGCCAGGGGGCAGCGCGGGAAGCAACCGGCGGCCGAAACCGCCCTCCTCGCCGGCGCGGTGCTCGCCGGCGTGGGCGTGCTGCGCGCGTTCGACCTGCGCGGCCGGCCGTACGACGTGATGGAATGGTTCGCACTCGTGGCCGCGGTCGCGCTCGTGATGTGGTCGTGGGCGCGGCTGTTCCGCCCCGCGTTCGAGGTGTCGCTGGAGCCGGCGTGCTGGCTCGCGTACCGCATCCGGTGGCACGGACCGGGGTTCGCCCGGTTCCCCCGAACGGGGCCGTGTCTGGTGATCGCGAACCACGCCTGCTGGCTCGACCCCATCTTTCTTGTGAAGGTGCTGCCCCGGCCGCTCACCCCGATGATGACCTCTGGGTTCTACGACCTGCCGGTCATCCGCACCCTGATGATCAAGTTCGGCGTGATCCGCGTTCCGGACCGCGCGCTGAAAAAGGAGGCGCCCGAGCTCCAGGAGGCGATCGCGGCCCTCGACCGCGGCGAGTGCGTGGTGATCTTCCCGGAGGGGTACTTGCGCCGGTCGAGCGACCGGGAGCTGCGCCGGTTCGGCCAGGGGGTGTGGAAGATCCTGAAGGAGCGCCCGAACACGCCGGTGTTCGCCGCGTGGATCGAGGGCGGTTGGGGCAGCTACACCTCGCACTCGAACGGGCCGCCGACCCGGAACAAGAGACCGGACGTCCGGCGCCGCATCAGTGTAGGGATGCTCGCCGCGGTGACGGTTCCGCCGGTGGTGCTCGAAGGGCACCTCCGGACGCGCACGCACTTGATGAATCTGGTCAGCGCGGCCCGGGGCCACGCGGGGTTGGAGCCCCTCGCGCCGTTCGATCTGCCGGCAAAAACGGAAGAAGCGGAAGCAGAAGGGGACGTGTGACGGGCGCTGCGCTAGAAACGTCGGGCGCCCCGGCCGTGCGGCCGGGGTCCGCCTGAAGGTTGAACGTGCCGCTCACGCCGAGGTCGGGCGGCTGCTGCGGAACGCCTGCATCACTTCGTACAGGTCGGTGCTCACGACCACCTCGTCGTCGAGGAAGTCCTTGAGCCAGATGAAGTTCATGCGCTGGGCCATCGCCATAACGGGTAACAGGTCGCCGAGCCGCACGCGGACATCGGGCTCGGTGCTGGAGGTAGTTTCTTCTGGCTCGGGAGTGTAAAGCTTGAGTCGGCTTGCCATGTCATCCTCCGTGGCGAGAGAGCACGGTTCCGGTCCCCCCGTAGGTCGCACAGGTTCCCCAACCCGCACGACCCGCGCCGGCGATCCGAGCAGATTCTCGCCTGTTTAATCGGCCAGTGAATGCGGGCAACTTCAGCGCGACCTGCGAAGGGCGGCGGATTGAGTGCCCGAGTAGATAAGATGTACCGGGGCGCGCGCCCGCGCCATCTCCGTAGGTGGAAATATGTACCATGCCGATCACGTTCGCGGTCCTCGGTAGCGGTGGGTGGGGGACGGCCGTCGCGTGCCTGCTGGCCCAGCACCCGGACCACCGGGTGAGGCTGTGGAGCGCGCACCCGGAGCGCGCGGCGCTGCTGAACGCGGCCCGCGAGAACGCGCGGCTCCTGCCCGGTGTGAAGTTCCCCGACGCGCTCCGCGTCGAGTTCGATGTGGCGTCCGCCGTCGCGGGTGCGGACTGCTGGGTCAGCGCGATCCCGACGGCCTACTTACGGGCCACGCTGCACCGGTTCTCGGGGCTGTGCGGCCCCGACGTTCCGGTGGTGAGCCTGACCAAGGGGCTCGAGGTCGCAACCTTTCGCCGCCCGTCGGAGATCATCTCCGAGGTGCTGGGCACCGAGAAGGTGGCGGTGCTGAGCGGCCCGAGCCACGCGGAAGAGGTGGCGCGGGGGATGCCCACGTCGCTGGCGGTCGCCGCGCCCGACGGCGGGTTCGCGATGTGGGTCCAGCAGCGGTTCGGCACGGACCGGTTCCGGGTGTACACGAACAACGACCTGATCGGCGTCGAACTGGCCGGCGCCCTGAAGAACGTGATCGGGATCGCGGCCGGCGTGTGCGACGGGCTCGGGTTCGGGGACAACGCGAAGGCCGCGATGCTCACCCGCGGGCTGGTCGAGATGACGCGGTTCGGGGTGGCCCACGGCGCCGAGCCCGCGACCTTCTCGGGCCTGACCGGGATCGGCGACCTGATGACGACGTGCTTCAGCCCCCACGGGCGGAACCGGCGGGTGGGGTACCGGCTCGGTCAGGGCGAGGCGCTCGCCGAGGTGCTGGCCGGCCCGCAGGTCGCGGAGGGGGTGCTCACCGCGAAAAGCGTTCACGAGCGGGCCACGCGGAGCGGCATCGAGGCCCCGATCATGACCGGGGTGTACGAGGTGCTGCACAACGGCAAGCCGCCGCTGGCGGCGGTGCAAGACCTCCTGTCGCGGAGCCTGAAGCACGAGCGCGGGTGACCGGCCCGCTCCACGGAGCCGGCCAAACTACGGGGACGTTCGAGATGCTATCGATCGCGTTCAAGGAGTGGGCGGTGATCTGCGAAGCGCTCGCGGCGGGGCGCCAGGCGGTGATCCTGCGGAAGGGGGGCATTTCCGAAGAGAACGGCGAGTTCCGCCCGGAGCACGCCGAGTTCCTGCTCTACCCCACGTACTTCCACGAGCACCGCACCGGCATCAAGCCGGCGTTCCTGCCGCTCCTCGAACGCGCCGAGGCCGCCAGGCCCAAGGCCGGCACGGTTCGCTTCACCCACTTCGTAAAGGTCGAGTCCGTTGCGCACGTCGCCGATCTGGAGTCGGCCCTCGCGCTCGATGCTCAGCACGCCTGGACGCCCGACGTGGTGAAGCAGCGGTTCAACTACCGCACGCCGGGGCTGTACGTGCTGAGCGTTCGCGCGTTCAAACTCGCGCAGCCGGCGGAAGTGTTCGAGAGCCCCGAGTACGCGGGGTGCAAGACGTGGGTGCAACTCGACGCGCCGGTGAGCACCGAAGGGGCCGAACCGGTGGTGCTGGAGCGCGGGCCTCTGGCCCGCTGACGCGAGCCACCTGTTGTTGTTTCGCGAGCGATCGCAAAGCGGCACGCAATGCGAACCGGCGGGCCAGAGGCCCGCGCTCCAGGGCCGTTACCCCACAGTAATCATCGCCCGGTGCGCGTCCGGGATCAGCAGTACGGTGCCGCTGCCGGTGTCGATCAGCCGCTGCGCCTCGGACCGCGTGTAAATCGGCGTGCAGAACAGCTCTTCCGCAACGTCGTCGGGGTAGCCGCTCGCGAGGAACAGGCTCGCCGACCTCGCGGCGTACGCCCACAAGCTCGCCGCGGCCCAGTCGCTCGGCTTCTCGTGGGCGAGCAGCTTCTTGGCCCCGGCCGGCCCTTCCAGCGTGCGGAGCAGCTCGGCCCCGGGGCCGAGTTCGGGAGCGGCGGTCGTTAGCAGCGCAATCCGCCCGCCCTTCTTGACCGCCCGGGCCGCGGTCGCGGCCGCCTGGGCCAGATCCAGAAACGTGATCGTGTCGGGCTCGCCGCCCACGGCCGCGATCACCGTGTCCACCTCTTCCGAAACGGCGCCGCGCCAGCGGGCGTCCTGCTGGCGGATGCCCTCGGCCCCGCTCTCGAACAGCCCCCCGACCACGGCGTGAACGGTTCCGGCTTCGCCTTCGATCACCTGAACGAAGAACGGCGCGCCGAGCAGCCACGCGACCTCCGCGGCCTCGGTCTCGCGGCCCCCGTCGGGCGCGGCGGACGAGAACCGGTCCGCGAGCGCGGCGAGCGTTTCGGCGTTCGAAAGCGCCGGGAACAGTGCCGCTTCGGCGCCCGCGTACCCGGCGTGCGGGTCGTACCGGCGGCCGGCCAGCACGACCACGAAATCCGCCTCCGCGACGCGCCGGTTGAGGTACACCCGCCGGCCGCCCTTCGTGGTCGCCACGTACATGAGTTTCTGCACGTCGGCGGGGTCGTGCGTCTCCGCGGTGATGTCCTCGAACGCCTCGGGCAGGTCGTCGATCCACGCCTGCGGCGCCCCGGGCGGCGACACGACCGTGACCGCGGCGGGCGGTACGCCGGCGGAGCCGATGTGCGTGAGCACTTCCGCCAGCATTTCCGTGAGGTGCGGCAGGCGCGGGTCGATCACGACGGCCACGTGATCGTCGGGGGTGAGCGCCCGGCGGAGCGGCTCGAACCGGAACGGCTTCTCGAGCGCCGTGCGCACCAGTTCCGCGGCGCCCGCGGGGGGGGCGGTAATGAGGGCGCGGCGCACGTGAACCGCGCGGTCCGCGGGTACGGTCAGGGGCCACGGTTCGGAACCGACGACGAGCGCGTTCGTTTCGGACATGAGCGTTCCTCGGTGCAGGCGCATCCGTGCATTCTACGGGCCGGGGCCAATCCGTTATTCACGCGGGCAACCCCGATAAACCTCCGGGCGTGCGCGGCGCGCGTCCGAAGCCGTTCGAGGGCTCTGAGCCGGTCCTTGGCGGGGCCGGCCGTGGCTCGCGGCATCACCCGTAAGTCCCGGACACCCGTGCCGGGGCGCCACGTTCACAGGTGCCCGGGACCAGGAGCGACGCCCCGGATTGCCCTTCGCGCCGGCTGGCGCTGGCGTTATGTGCCCGTCACTCATGGCCCGTTTCCGGCCCGGGAGGCTTCAGCATGACGCGGTTCACGGTGTTCGCTCTTGCGTTCTTGGGCGCGGTGCCGGTGCTGGCGCAGCCGCCCGCCCCCGCCGCGCCGCGGTTCAAGTGGGAGGCCGGGAAGGTTCACACGTACCGCGTCATCCAGCAGACGGTCGTGAAGGAAACGGTGCTGGACGAGAAGAGCGAAAAGCCGGTGGCGACGGAGGCCAAGACGAGCCTCGTTCTCGTGCGCAAGTGGGCCGTGAAAGACGTGGACAAGCAGGGCGTTGCGACGCTCGAAATGAGCATCGCGGAGATGAAGCAGGAGTTCCGCCAGCCGGACGGGACCACCACGACCACCGACTCCGCGAAGCCCGAGGACGCGAAGGCGATGGCCGAGTACCTCAACAAGCCGATCGTCACGATCCGCATTGATACTCAGGGCAAGCTGGTCGAAGTGAAGGAGGCGAAGGGCGGGGCCGCGGCGCGGCTGCAAGCGGAGCTGCCGTTCCGCTTGGTGCTGCCCGACGCCGCCCCCGAGGCGGGCAAAACCTGGGACCGCCCGTTCGCGTTCAAGCTCGACCCGCCCGCCGGCACCGGCGAGAGCTACGACTTCACCCAGAAGTACACCAACAAGGGTGCGAAGGACGGCTACCTGATCGTGGGCGTGGAAACGGCGCTGAAGGCCCCGCCGAAGACCACCGGCGAGCAAGTGCCGCTCGTCCCGATGCTCTGGACCGGTGACGTGTACTTCAACACGGGTGCTGGCAAGTATCAGGCGTCGCGCCTCAGCGCGAAGGCCGAACTCGCCAACCACCAGGGCGAGGGCACCAAGTTCGTGTACGAGAGCACCTACGCCGAAGACTGCCTGGACAAGTGACCTGCGAACACCCGCACATTCACGAACCGCCGGCCGCAAGGTCGGCGGTTCGGCGTTTACGCACGCGGTTACACGGATATTGTCACAGCTCGGACGGCATTCTTGCGCCGTGGGCCGAAGAGTTTTTGACAGGATAAACAGGATTGGAGATTGAAGACACCAATGCGCTTTCTGAGGCCAGTGTGACTCTGGCTCGGAGTGTGGCCCGCTCGCTCCGCGAGCGGTCGCGCCGCCGCTCAAGTTTGCTGCGGAAAGCGGATCAGAGGCTCGAAGCACCCGGGGAGCGAGCGGGCCACATTCTGGTCTGAGTCTTGAATCCGGTCGGTCCTGTTTATCCTGTCAAACATTTTTCTTCCTACCGGGCCGCAGGTCAGGGCAGCAGGTCGGCGACGAGCAGCGCGGCCGCCGGCGCCGCCAGCGGCGCGACTGAGTCGCCCGGCCCGAGGATCAGGTGCGTGCGGTACGCCGTCGCCCCGAGCCCGGCGGGCAGCGGCTGCGGGTCGCGGAGCACGTGCAGCACACGCCCGTTCAGGTCCAGCACCCAGTAATCGGCGATCCCGGCGGTCGCGTACCGCTCCGCCTTGGCCGTCAGGTCCGTGTGCAGCGTCGAGTCCGACACCTCGACCACCAGCGCGGCCACCGTTGGGTGAACGGTCGCATAGTCACGCGGTCCGCCGGGCACGACCGCGAGGTCGGGCATCGGGTTGTTGAACGGATCGAGGTGCAGTGGCGTTTGAACGCAAAGCAGCCAGCCGACGCCGAAAATTGCCCGAAGGGCAGCATCGACGAGGGCCAGGCCGGTTGCGTGCGGCGGGTCCATCGGTCCTTGCTCCAGGATGACGCCGTCGAGGAGGAACGCCCGCCGGCCCTCGAAGCACCCGAGCGACCCGAGCCGGTCGAACTCGTGAACGGTCCACTTGCGCGGCTGTGGCACCACGCTCGACGGCTTCCACGGCGGCGGGGATAAAAGTGCGGACATGCTTCACCTCCACCGAACAGCCTACCCTCATTCGTAACCGAGCACGAGATCAGCAACCCAGCACCCGCGCACGTGAACCTGCTGCGGGTCGCGGCAGTGCGCGAGCACGTCTTCGTTGTCGCAACCGGCATCCTGAAGTGCGTCGGCCAGAACCGGCATCGCGCTGAAGTCTCGGGAGTCGTACATCTGCCGCGCGATCGCGGTTGCGGTATCGGTGCGCCACTCCGGAGCGAAACTCACCGGCCGGAACGGGTTCCCGAAGATGTCGCGCACGAGGTCGGCGTTGGCCCGGCGTACCGGTTCGAGTTTTTCCGGTAAAACAGGCGAGTGGTAGATGCCGAACTCGTAATCGGTGTCAGCGTGTTGCCAAGCCCAGAACACGGCATCAGCAATCGCCGCGTAATGGGCGCGGGCAGATGGAGGGAAGGGGCCAAAAAGGTGTTGTGATTCGTACTCTGTCGCTGTTTGGATGCAGTCGAGCGCCTTGGTCGCCCGACGACCGGTCAAGACACTTTCAATGGCCCGCTCCCAGAGCTTCAGTGCGGGGGTAAGCAACGCGGGGCGGGAAGCGAGCAGTGCTGCCGCGTACAGCAACGGCTTGCGAGCGTTTCCGTCGGCGTTGAGGTGGTGCAGCATCGCCACCGGCGAGGCGCTCGCGAGCCATTCGTGTTCGGTCATTGCATCGCCCCGGCGCGTGGTCCGGATAATCGGGTTGGGCGATTTCTGCGGCCGCGACTGTCCGCCTCACGCGATCCAAATATTCTCCCTTGAAACCGCGACCGCGAGCCCTAAAAATGGTTGTGCCGGGATGAAAGACGTGCGGGTGTAACTCAGTGGTAGAGTACCTCGTTGCCAACGAGGTTGTCGTGGGTTCAAGTCCCATCACCCGCTCTGGTCGATGTAACGCCCAGTACACTTTGGCGTAAGACGAAGCCGGGAAGTCGCGGGCCGACGGCGGGTATACAATCCCGCCAGCCCACTACTTCCCGGCTTATCGTTTTTCCACATACTTCCACATACGGGCGACGTAATCGGACGGAACGGCCCGGCTTCATCAAGGGAGGAAACACCCATGGCGAACGACGACGAGACCACCCCGCCGGCCGAAGCCACCGCCGTCGCGGAAGCCCCCGGCACAGAAGCCGGTGAGGAAAACGGCAAGCTGGTCCAGACGGTCGAGATCAAGGACATCGGGCCGTGCAAGAAGCACGTCAAGGTGACCGTGGACCGCAAGGCCATCGACGAGCGGTTCAACGAGAAGTTCACGGAGCTGACGCTCAGCGAGGAGCCGCAGGTCCGCGGGTTCCGCCCGGGCAAGGCCCCGCGCAAGATGATCGAGAAGCGGTACTACACCACCGTCGCCGACGAGATCAAGTCGCAGGTGCTCATGGCGAGCCTCGAGCAGCTCGCCGACGAGCAGGCCATCTCGCCGCTCAGCCCGCCCGAGTTCGACCCGAGCCTCGTGAACATCCCCAAGGAGGGGCCGTTCGTTTACGAGTTCGACATCGAGGTCCGGCCCGAGTTCGACCTGCCCGAGTACAAGGGGCTGAAGCTCCGCCGCCCCACCCACACGTACACGGCCGATGAGGTCGCGAACGAGAAGAAGCGGCTGCTCGACCCGTACGGCCAGATCGTGCCGAAGGACTCGGGGGTCGCCGAGCTGTACGACGTCATCTCCGCGGACGTGGCCATCTCCTTCCAGGGCAAGGAGATCAACAAGCTCGACGAGGTGCAGGTCAAGGTCGAGCCGCAGCTCGCGCTGTCGGACGGCGTCGCGGCCGACTTCGGCAAGACGATGGCCGGCGCCAAGGCCGGCGACGTGCGGGCGGTCGACATCACGCTGTCGCAGGAGACCGCGACCGAGCAGCTCCGCGGCCAGACCGTGCAGGCCCAGTTCACCATCAAGGACGTGAAGACCACCCGGCAGCCCGAGCTCACGCCGGGCCTGCTCGAGTCGGCGTTCGGGGTGAGCACCCCGGAGGCGTTCACCGAGCTGGTCGAGGCGGTGCTCAACCGCCGGCTCGAGTACACCCAGCGCCGCGTGGCCCGCGAGCAGGTGCTCCAGCAGATCGCCGCCGCCGCCGCGTGGGAGCTGCCGCAGGACATGCTCCGCAAGCAGGCCCGCAAGACCCTGGCCCGCAAGGTCATGGAGATGCGGAACGCGGGCATGAGCGACGAGCAGATCCGCGGCCGCAGCCGCATCCTCGAGCAGGACGTGCTGAAGAGCACCGCCGAGGCGCTCAAGGAGCACTTCGTGCTCCAGAAGATCGCCGAGGTCGAGAAGATCGAGATCGAAGAGGACGACATCGACGCCGAGATCGACCGGATCGCGGACCAGTCGGGCGAGAGCCCGCGCAAGGTCCGCGCCCGGCTCGAGAAGGAAGACCTGATGGAGGCGGTCGCGGCCGACCTGCTCGAGCGGAAGGCGCTCGACCTGATCCTCGGCAGCGCCACCTACGAGGACTACGAGCTCAACTCCGAGGCGCAGCAGGGCGAGGTGGCGACCGTGGAGCAGGCGGTGCTGCCCGACGCCCCGGCCCCGGCGCCCGCCGAGGGCGAGGCCAAGGGCGACAGCGCCAGTTGACCGCACGCGTACAGTGTAACTGACCCTCTTTCTCGTTCGCCGCGACTCAGGACGGAGTGCCCGCGCTCTCTGGCCCCGGGTCGCGGCGAAGTGGCGTAAGCCCGGAAGGCCAACCATGTTCCCACCGTTCGACCCGACGGCCGCGGCCGGCCCGTTCGAGCCGCTCCTCCAGCGCGGCCAGTACGCGCGCCAGCGGACGCTGACGCTCGACGACCTGCTGCTCGAGCAGCGCATCATCTTCCTCAACTGGCCGATCAACAACGACGTCGCCACCCTCGTCATCAAGCAGCTCCTGTACCTCGAGTACGAGAAGAAGAGCGAGGACATCAGCCTGTACATCAACAGCCCGGGCGGGTCGGTGTCGGCGACGCTGGCGATCTACGACACCATGCAGTTCATGCAGTCGCCGATCAACACGTTCTGCATGGGCCTCGCGGCCAGCGGCGCGGCGGTGCTCCTGGCCGCCGGCAGCCCGAAGAAGCGGTACGCGATGCCCAACTCGAAGGTGATGATCCACCAGCCCTACGGGCAGGTCGGCGGGCAGGTGTCGGACATCGAGATCCAGGCCAACGAGATCCTGCGCGAGCGGGCCCGGCTGAACGAGATCCTGGCGAAGCACACCGGCCAGCCGGTCGACATCATCGCGCGGGAGACGGACCGCGACAAGTACTACCACGCCGACGAGGCCAAGTCGTTCGGGCTGGTGGACGAGGTGCTGGTCCGCCCCGAGCCCAAGAAGTGACCCGCGGCGCGGGCGTGAAGGCGGGCAAACCGTACCGACCGGTGCGGCACTTCGGGTTCTGAGCCCGCGCCCCGCGTCCCGCGCCCCGCATTCCGCATACACCCCCAATCACCCGCGCGCCGCCGGCCCGATATAAGAGCCGCGGCGGCCCGCCCGGAGAGCCTGACATGCCGCTCGTACCGATCGTGGTTGAGAGCCGGGGCCGCGAAGAACGCGCCTACGACATCTACAGCCGGCTGCTGAAGGACCGGATCATCTTCATGCAGGGCGTCGTTCAGGACGACATGGCGAACCTGATCGTCGCGCAGATGCTGTACCTCCAGTTCGAGGACCCGAAGCGCGACATCAGCCTGTACATCAACAGCCCCGGCGGGAGCGTCACCGCGGGCATGGCGATCTACGACACGATGCAGTTCATTACCTGCGACGTGGCGACCTACTGCATCGGCCAGGCGGCCAGCATGGGCGCGATGCTGCTGACCGCGGGCACCAAGGGGAAGCGGTACGCGCTGCCCCACGCCCGGGTGATGATCCACCAGCCCAGCGCCGGCAGCGAGGGCACCGCGGAGGAGATCCTGATCCACGCGAAGGAGTTCCTCCGCACGAAGGAGACGCTCAACAAGCTGATGGCCGATCACTGCGGCCAGCCGGTCGAGAAGATCCTCAAGGGCACCGACCGCGACAACTTCATGTCCGCGCAGGAGGCCCGCGAGTTCGGCCTGATCGACAAGGTGCTGGAGCGGATGCCGGCGGAAGCGTTTGCGGCGGCCCGCCCGCCGGAGTAGCGGGCCGCAAACAGTGGGCAGTGGGCAGGATGCAGACGAACCACACACCACCGCCGGGGCAGTCGTTGCGGCACCGCCGGCGGGCGGGCGTCCGGTGGTTCGCCTGCACGCTCCTCGCCGCCCACTGTGCGATCGGTGCCGGTTGCCGATCGACCAACAACCGGTACGACCTGATCGAGGCAGAGCTGCGCACCCGCGAGCGCGAGCTGGCCGACACCCGCGCGGCGCTGGAGCAGTCGCGCAACCTGCTCCGGGCCTACGAAACCGCTCAGCGCCCGGAACCGCCGCCCGGAACACCAGTCAACAGCCGGGGCGGCCCGTTCTATCCGGTCAAACAAATCGACATCGCCCGCGGCACCGGGGGCATCGACGAGGACGGCGCCCCCGGCGACGAGGGGCTGATGGTGGTGATCGTCCCGCGCGACGAGGACGGCTCCGCGATCAAGGTGCCCGCCCGCGTGCTGGTCGCGGCGTGGGAGATTTCGCCCGCGGGCCTCAAGAGCCCGATCGGGTCGTGGGAAATTTCGGCCGAGAAGCTCCGCGGCACCTGGAAGAGCGGGCTCATCAGCACCGGATACTTCGTCGCGGTGCCGTGGCAAACGCTCCCGTCTTCGGACCGCGTGCGCGTGGCGGTCCGGCTCACCACCGCCGACGGGCGGGCGTTCGAGGCCGATCGCGACATAACGGTGCGGGTCACGGTTCCGCCGCGCGGCCCCGGCGGAGCCGTGCTCCCGTACCCGCAACCGGCGCCAGGCGGCCCCGCCGTGCCCCGAATGGCCGTCCCCCCGGGCGGCAGCCGGGCGCCGCTCCTCCCCGAGTCACCGCCGCCGGGCGTGCCGCCCGCCGTGCCCGCGGGCACGGAAGAGTTGCCGCCGCCGATGCCTTCGAGCGGGGAACGCGGCGCCCGGCTCCTCCCGCCGGTCAGACCATGATCGCACAGGGCGGCCGGTGACACCATAACCAACCGTGATTCGGTGTTGACCCACCCATGACCACCCTCTCGCACTTCGACGATTCGGGCGCTTCGCGGATGGTGGATGTCGGCGCGAAGGCCGAAACGCATCGCGTCGCGCGAGCGTCGGCCCTGGTGCGCATGCAGCCCGCCACGCTCGCCCTGATTCGCAATAAGGAGCTGGCAAAGGGCGATGTGCTTGAGGTGGCCCGGCTCGCCGGGATCATGGCGGCCAAGAAAACGGCCGATCTCATCCCGCTGTGCCACCCGCTGCCGCTCACGTCGGTGACGCTCGATTTCCGCTTCCCGGCGGCGGATGTGCTGCGGATCGAAGCGGTTGTGTCCGTTTTCGCGCGCACGGGTGTTGAAATGGAGGCCCTCACTGCGGTTACGGTGTCAGCCCTGACGGTGTACGACATGTGCAAGTCCGCGGACCGCGGCATGACGATCGAGGCGGTCCGGCTGGAGGAGAAGGACGGGGGACGCAGCGGGCACTTCGCCCGCGACCCGTCGTAACTCCCCCGCAATTGACGGTCGGCACCGCGGGCGTATGCTTTCCGGGTTGCGGCACGCACCGGAATGCGGGAGGGCCGCGTGATGGGGACCGCAATGGCAACTGTTTCGCCCGCCGTGACCGGCGGACCCGCCGCGGGGCTCGACCCCGCCTCCCGTAACGGTCTGAAGGCGGCCCTGATGTTCGGCCCGATCGCGAGCGACGTCGCCGAAGCGGAACACATTTTCGACCGCACCCTGGCCCCGCACAAAGGTCCGTTCGGCCCCCTCGTCGAGCACCTCCGGCACTACCGCGGCAAGCGGCTCCGCCCCGCCCTGCTGCTGCTCACCGCGAAGGCGTGCGGCGGGGTGACCCCCGCCCACCACACGCTGGCCGCCGCGATGGAGATGATCCACACGGCCACGCTCGTTCACGACGACGTGCTGGACGAGGCGGACGTGCGCCGCCACGCCCGCACGTTCCGCGCCGGCTGGGGCAACAAGGTCAGCATCCTGCTCGGGGACATGCTGTTCACGCACGCGTTCCACCTCACCAGCACCGTGGACGGCCGGGCGTGCCAGATCACCGGCGAGGTGACCAACCGCGTGTGCGCCGGCGAGCTGCGGCAGGTGACCGAGCGCGGCAACCTGGAGCTGAGCGAGGCCGACTACTTCGCGATCATCGACGGCAAGACGGCGGCCCTCACCGAGTGCTGCGGCCGGCTGGGCGCCCTCTACGCCGGCGCGTCGGAGGAGGTGGCCGCGCGGATGGCGAACTGCGGGCGCTCGATCGGGCTGGCGTTCCAGATCGCCGACGACCTGCTGGACCTCACCGGCACCGAGGAGGCGGCGGGCAAGACGCTCGGCACCGACCTCGAACAGCAGAAGCTGACGCTGCCCGTGATCCACTGCCTGAACCGGCTCCCCGCGGGGGAGGCGGCCAAGCTCCGCGACCTGATCCGGGCCGGCGGGGACGGGATGGGCGCCCGGGTGCTGCAAGCCCTGGAGAAGACGCAGTCGGTGACCTACGCGAAGCGCCGCGCCGAGGAGCTGTCCCGCTCCGCGCGGCAGGAGCTGGAGTGCTTGCCCCGCGGCGAAGCCCGCACGATCCTGGAAGCCGTGACCGACTGGAGCATCCGCCGCGAGAAGTGAGCCCTTTCCGAGGCATTCACCTGTGGGCAGGCGCGCCAAACGCGAGCAGCGCAAAGCGGAGCGTCGCGCGGCCGAAGAAGCCGAAGCGGCTCGCATTGCCGAGCAGAATGCGAGCTATTTTGCGACTTGGCGGGCTGAAATCCTCGCGCAGACGTGCCCGACATGCGGGCGTCGCGCGGTCGCACAGTACTTCTACGGGCTTCCACACTTTACGCCCGAACTGAACGCGCTGCTCGATGACGGTCTGATTGTACTCGGCGGTTGTGACTATGCCCCGGATGAACCGCTGTGGGTGTGCCGGTCGTGCAAGCGCACCTGGGGGCGAGCGGATGACCTCGTGCAACTGATTCGCGTGCGCCGTTCCCTACAACACCCCGCATGAACCCCGACGACCTCACCCGCTTCCTCACGCAATCCCTTGCGGACCGCAAGCTCTCCGGCGGCGAGAAGTCCGCGCTCGCCGACTGGCTCGCCAAGAACGTGAAGTCCGACCAGCACCGCGGGCTGGTCCGGCACACCGCGTTCGAGGTGGCGCGTGCGGCCGTCGCGGACCCGGCGGCGAGCGAACTGATCGAGTGGCTCGAAGACGTCATGAAGGTGGTCGCCCCGGTGCAACCGCCGGGGGGCGCCGCGCCCGCCGCAGCCGCGAGCGACGAGGCGTATTTTGCGCCCGGCGAGCGGTGCCTTCAGCAAATCGTCGCGCGGTTCAACCAGTGCCGCCGCACCGCCGACGTGTGCGTGTTCACCATCACCGACGACCGCATCTCCCGCGCGATCCTCGACGCGCACCGGCGCAAGGTGGCCGTGCGGATCGTCACCGACAACGAGAAGCAGCACGACGCCGGGTCGGACGTCCAGAAGTTCCGTGAGGCCGGCATCCCGGTGAAGACCGACGACATGCACGGCCCCGCGGACGCCGGGCTCAACGGGCACATGCACCACAAGTTCGCCGTCTTCGACGGCGCGCGGCTCATCAACGGCAGCTACAACTGGACCCGCGGCGCCGCGGACCTCAACTACGAGAACATCGTGGACACGACCGACGCCGCGCTGGTCGCCGCGTTCGCGGCCGAGTTCGCGCGGTTGTGGGCCCGGTTCTGAGCGGGTACACTCGTTTTCATCCCGTTAACCGCTTCCAACCCCGCCTCCCGGAGTCGCCGATGAACTCCCTGTCCGCGCTCCTCACGGTGGCGCTGGCCGCCGGTCTCGCCGTCGTACCGCTCACGGGCGCGCAGCCGCCGAAGGAAAAGCCACTGGACGGGGAGTACGTCAACAAGGGCAACCGCGCCGACAGCGCGCGAGCCACGCTCAAGTCGCACGGGCTGCCCGACCTCGAAGGCAAGTGGTATTACGCGGGGCCGTTCGACAACACCGATAAGGCCGGGTTCGACTTCGCCTACCCGCCCGAGAAAACGGTCGATCTGAAGGCCACCTACGCCGGCAAGAGCGGGGCGAAGGTGACCTGGAAGGAGTACACCGGTTTCCGGCCCGGGCGGGTCGTGAACCTGCAACGGCTCTTCCCGGACGTGCGCACCAACGCGGTCGTGTACCTCTACCACACGTTCGAGTCGCCCCGGGCCTTCAAGCTCCCCCTCTCGTTCGGCAGCGACGACTACATCAGCGTGTTCGTGAACGGGAAACGAATCCTGCACGAGCAGCACACCCGCGCCGCCGCGGCGGACCAGGACAGTGCGGTCGCCGACATCAAAGAGGGCGCCAACGAGATCCTCATCAAGGTGTGCCAGGAAGCCGGCGAGTGGGCCGTGTACGCGAACCCGGAGCTGCCCGAGATCGTTCCCGCGACCGTCCGCAAACGGCTGGACCGCGACTTCCCGCCGAAGGGCGAAGCCGCGGTGGCCGCCTCAAAGGGCGAGGAGCTGCACTACCGGGTCGTTACGATCCCCCTCCCGGCCGACTGCGTTCTTGAAGTTGGCGGGCTGGCGTTCCGGCCGGACGGCAAGCTGCTCGCCTGCACGCGCCGCGGCGAAATCTGGCTGATCCACAACCCGACCGCCGACAACCCCGCCGACGTGAAGATGACCAAATACGCCTCGGGGCTGCACGAGGCGCTCGGGCTGTACGTCGAGTCGAACAACGCGGTGTACGTGATCCAGCGGCCGGAACTCACCAAGCTCACCGACACCGACGGCGACGACAGGGCCGACCAGTTCCAGACGGTGTGCGACAAGTGGGGCGTGAGCGGCGACTACCACGAGTACGCGTTCGGCCCGGCGCGCGACAAGCAGGGCAACTTCTTCATCACCCTGAACGTCGGGTTCGGCGGCGGGCACCAGGCGAAGGCCCCGTGGCGCGGGTGGTGCGTCAAGGTGTCGCCGGACGGCAAGATGGAGCCGTTCGCCTACGGGCTGCGCTCGCCGAACGGCATCAACTTCGCGCCGGACGGCGAGCTCTTCTACTGCGACAACCAGGGCGAGTGGGTGGTCACGAACAAGATGCACCACCTGAAACAGGGGCAGTTCTACGGCCACCAGGCGGGGCTGCGGTGGGTGAAGGACTCGCCGTTCGCCGGGAAGGTGCCCCAGACGGTGGCGAGCGGGATGTGGTACGACGGCACGCAGCCGGCGCTCAAGAAGTGGAACGACTTGGGGCGCACGCTCCCCTGGGTGCAGCCGGCCCCGGTGTACCCGGCCCTCGACCCGCCGTGCATCTGGTTCCCCTACGGCCGCATGGGCAAGTCGGTGACGGAACCGGTGTGGGACACCACCGGCGGCAAGTTCGGCCCGTTCGCGGGCCAGTGCTTCGTCGGCGACCAGACCAACGCGGTCGTGATGCGGGTGGCGCTGGAGCAGGTGAACGGCGTGTACCAGGGCGCGTGCTTCCCGTTCCGCGCCGGGTTGCAGTGCGGGGTGAACCGGATCGCGTTCAGCCCGGACGGGGGCAGCCTGTTCGCGGGCCAGACGAACCGCGGGTGGGGGTCGCTCGGCGGCAAGCCCTACGGGCTGCAACGTGTGGTGTACACCGGGGCCGAGCCGTTCGAGATCCACCACATCGGCCTGACCCGGAACGGCTTCGCACTGACCTTCACGAAACCCGTTGACCCGGCGACGCTTGAGAAGTCCGTCACGGTGAGTTCGTACACGTACCAGTACCTGAGCAACTACGGCGGCCCCGAGGTCGATCTCCGCGCCGAAACGGTCGGCGCCGCGACGCTCTCAAAGGACGGGAAGACGCTGACGGTGCCGGTGTCGGGGCTGAAGAAGGGCCGCGTATTCGCGATCCGGGCCGACGACATCAAGAGCCGCGACGGCCGACCGCTGCTCCACGCCGAGGCGTACTACACGCTCAACGAGCTGGTGAAGTAGGCGGGCTGCCAAGGCAGAAGAGTATTGGCCACAAAAAAGCACAAAGGGCACAAAAGAAAACCGAAGAGGAAGACAGAAGAGGATTGGCCGCAAAAAAGCACAAAAAGCACAAAAGGAAACCGAGGACGAAGGCAGCAGAGTGATTTCAAGCCAACTCTTCTGCTTTGGTCTTCGGATTCCTTTTGTGCTTTTTGTGCTTTTTTGCGGCCAATCCTCTTCTGCCTTCGGTTCCCTTTTGTGGCCAATCCTCTTCCCGCGTGCGCGGCTACACTAACGGCATGAACCCGTTCGACCTCGCGTTCACCGACCCGGCGCACCCGTTCCACGTTCACCACATGGAGACGGCGCTCGGCGAGGCTGCGGTCGCGGCGAGCGAGGACGAGGTGCCGGTCGGGGCGCTGATCGTCCACCCGGAGCTGGGCGTGATCGGGCAGGCGCACAACATGCGCGAGCGGCTCAACGACCCGACCGCGCACGCCGAGATGATCGCCATCACCCAGGCCGCGACCGCCCTCAAGTCCTGGCGGCTGGAGAAGTGCATCCTGTACGCCACCCTCGAGCCGTGCCCGATGTGCGCCGGGGGGATCGTCCAGGCGCGCGTGCCGATGGTCGTTTACGGTTGTACCGATCCGAAGGCCGGGGCGTGCCACACGCTGTTCCAGATCGCGAGCGACCCGCGCCTCAACCACCGCGCGCAGGTCGTCGGGGGGGTGCTCGCGGACCGGTGCGCCGCGGCGCTCACCGATTTTTTCCGCCGCAAGCGGGAGATGGGCAAGAAGTAGTCGCGCCGGCCGCACAACCGGCGCCACCGACACGGCCCCCGCCGCCTTCGCACGTTCGCCACGCGGTTCGCACCTCGCACGGCCCGCGCGGCCGTGGTAAAGTGAACGGAACGTTTCGCGCCCGGCTTCGCTCTGGAGTCGCACCCATGTGGCATCGTTCCGGCGCGGTCGCCGGCCTCGTTCTGGCGCTCGCGGCCTTGGCCCCGGCACAGCAGAACAACACGTCCCCGCAGGCCGTGCCGCCGGACAAGGCGGCGCTCGAGCGGCTTAATCTGCGCACCGAGTGGTCCCTCGTGCTCCCGGTCGAGGGCACGAAGGACGGCATCACCCAGGCGCAGACCTTTGACGACCAGATGTTCGTCCAGACCCGCAGCGGGATGCTGGTCGCGGTGGACGCGCTGACGGGCCGCATCCAGTGGGCCGCCAAGCTGGGGAACGGGTTGCACGGGAACGCGTACCCGGTGGCGGTGAACTCGCAGTACGTGTTCTGCGCGCACCTCACCCGGCTGTACGCGTTCTACCGGTACACCGGGGTCACCGAGTTCGTTCACGAGCTCGGCACCCCGACCACGACGGGCCTGGCGGCCGACGACGAGGCGGTGTACTGCGTCCTGGGGATGCGCCCCGGCGCGGCCGGGGCGCACCGGATCGCGGTGTACGACATGCTCCGCCCGATCCCGGTGAACGACCCCACCAAGGCACCGGCCGACGCGCTCGCGCAAGGGGCTAAAAAGGACGCCCCCAGCCCGCTCGGCGAGCTGGTGAAGCGGTACCCCACGTCCGGGACCGCGCACGCGGCCGGCCGGTACCCCGAGATCACCGCCCGCCCGGCCGCCGCCGCGGCCCCGGTCGGCGGGGTCACCGGCTCCCGGACCCCGGCGATCGGCGTGCTCCCGAGCGTCGTCCCGCCGTACAACCTCGACAACCGCTCGCCGACCCCGGCGATCAACGTGATCCCGTCCCTGCGCCAGCCGTACACCCTGCGGCTCGAATCGGGCCAGTACGTGCAACAGACCCCGTCGATCGGCGTGATCCCCCCGTCGGTGGCCGCGTCGCTCGCGCTGGCCGATCTGCGGCCCAAGGCGCCGCCGCCGCCGCTCCGGTGGGAGTTCGGGCTCACCAGCCGGATCTTGTACCCGCTCCTCCTCACCCCGACCCGGGCGTGGGCCATCGCCGACGACAACACGGTGATGGCGTTCGGCAAGGAGCTGAGCAAGGAAAAGGTGGTGACCGAGGTGAAAGAGCGGTTCAGCAGCGCGATCCCGGCCACGCCGGCCGCCGCGGGAACGACGCTCTACGTGCCCCTGGACAACGGCATCCTGGTCGCCATCTCGGGCACCACCGGGAACTTGGCGGGGGGCATCAACGTCAAGTGGCGGGCCGCCACCGGCGGGCTGAACAACCACACCCCGTTCGTCTCGAAGGACCGCGTGTACGCCGCCGGCGACAACGGCGGGGTGGTGTGCTTCAACCGCGACACCGGCGACACCGTCTGGCGGTCCGCCGCCGGCGCCGACCGCGTGATCGGTGCGAACGAGGAGTTCGTGTACGTCCGCGACCGCCAGGGCCGGTTCCTGGTGTACGACGCCAAGCGCCCGACGGATACGGCGAGCCAGCGGTCCGCGCCCCTCGGCTCGGCCGACTTCGGCGACTTCAACGTCCCCGTCGTGAACACGGCGTCGGACCGGGTCTACCTGGCGGCCAACAACGGGCTGATCGTGTGCCTCCGGGACGCCAACGCGAAGTACGCCAAGCCGATGCGGAACCTGTGGCCGGCGCCGGAAGTGAACCGCCTGCGGGTCCGCGGGGTGGAGGGCTTGAACAAGGACGGCGAGCCGAAGAGCGAGGCCGACCCGAAGAAGGAGCCGGAGCCGAAGAAAGAGCCCGAGAAGAACTGATCGGGCGGTCAACGCGAGCGGGGGCGCACGGACATCCGTGCGCCCCCGCTCGCGTTTGTATTACGGCGGTGAGAAAGAGGCGGGTGGCGCGATCACCGAGGGTCGGGCCTCGCACATCGGCCGCGATCGAGCCGGGCGCGACGGTCAAGCGTTCGCCGTGGTTTGTGCTCTCGAGATCCGCTCGGCGGGGTGTCATTCCTGGGCGGTGCCCTTCGGCCCGGTGTGAACGCTACCGGTCCGGGGATGGCGCCGCCGGCCCAATCCGGCCCGGCCCTGCCACCGGCAGCCGGAGCGTCACCTGCGTCCCCTGTCCGGGCCGGCTGGCGATCTCGGCACGGCCGCCGTGCAACTCGGCAAAGCTCTTGACGATCGCCAGCCCGAGACCGCAGCCCGCGCCGGAGGGGCGGGCCGGGTCCGGCCGGTAGAACCGGTCGAAGATGCGGGGCAGGTGCTCCGGAGCGATCCCGGAGCCGGTGTCGGAAACGCAGATCACCACGTCCGCCCCTTCGACCGCCGCAGCAACGGACACGCGCCCGCCGCGGGGCGTGTGGGCGAACGCGTTGGTGAGCAGGTTGCCGACGGCCTGCTGCATCAGGGTGCGGTCCACCCGACACGGCAGCGGCGGGGAGGGGAGCCGGACCAGCTCGATGCCCGCCTGCGATGCGGCGGGCTCGTAGAACTCCCGCACCGACTCCAGCTCGGCCGCCAGGTCGACCGTCTCCAGTTCGAGCACGGTCCGGGGGGAGTCGGCGCGGGCGATGAAGAGCAGGCGGTCGATGAGCCGGGCGAGGCCGCCGGCCGACTCCAGGCAGACCGCCAGCGCCTCCTGGTCGTCGGCCCGGGTCTGCGAGGTGGTCAAGGCGACCTCGGCGACGTTGCGGAGCGCGTGCACCGGCGTCCGCAACTCGTGGGCGATGTCCGCCGAGAAGCGCTCCAGCCGGCGGAACGACTCTTGGAGCCGGTCGAGCATCACGTTGAACGTCGCGGCGAGGTCGCTCAGCTCGGCCGGCAGCCGGTCCGCCGCGATCCGCTCGCCCAGCCGGTCCGGCCCGATCCGGGCCGCCGTCGCCGCGATCTCCGCGACCGGCCGCAGGCCCCTGCGGGCGACCACGGCACCCAGGACGGACGAGGCCAGGACGGCCGGCGCGAGGATGAGAGCCATCCAGCGGCGGTATCGCCGGAGAAGTTCCATCTCTCGGGTCCGGTCGTAGCACACCTCGTAGGTCCGCCCGCCGATCTCCCGCGACACGGCTCTCACCCAGCGGCCGGCGGGGGTCCGGTGGTCGACGCCGCCCGCCCCGGCAACCAGCCCCGGCGGCAACCGCTCGTCCGCCTCCGGGGACGAGGCGATCACCGCGCCCGCGGCGTCGCGGACGCGGTAGCCGTCGCCCGGCCAGTCGTCGTGCGCCGGCCGGCCGCCGGGGCCGACCCCCGACTTTTCTAAACTCGCGGCCGCGTATTCGAGCACCTCGTCGCCCTCTGCCTCAAGGGAGGACGCGACGCCGAGGTACAGCGTCGTCGTCGCCACCAGGAGCAGGGCGGTGGCCGAGGCCGCGTACCAGACGGCCATCCGCCGCCCCATCGACCAGCTAGCCGCGGTCTTCGAGGGCATAGCCCACCCCGCGCACCGTGTGGATCAGCTTCGTCGGGAACGGGTCATCGACCTTGGCCCGCAGCCGCCGGACGTGGACATCAACGACGTTGGAGTCGCTGTCGAAGTTCATGTCCCAGACCTGCTCGGCGATGACCGTCCGCGAGAGCACGTCGCCGGCCCGCCGGGCCAGCAGGGCGATCAGGCCGAACTCCTTCGGGGTCAGGTCGAGCTTGCAACCCGCCCGGCTCGCCACGAGGCGGACCGTGTCGACCTCCAGGTCGGCGACCCGCAGGACGTCCTTCTGCCGGGCCGCCCCCCGCCGCAGCACCGACCGCACGCGGGCCAGGAACTCGGAGAAGGCGAACGGCTTGACCAGGTAGTCGTCGGCGCCCAGTTCCAGCCCGCGGACGCGGTCCGTTACGGCGTCCGCGGCGGTCAGGAACAGGACCGGCGTCTGCCGCCCGGTCGCCCTCAGCTCGGTCAGGACCGACCAGCCGTCGCGGCCCGGCAACATGACATCGAGCACGACCAACTCGTACCCGCCGGTCGCGGCCAGGTGCAGCCCGTCGTCGCCCCGCGACGCGATGGCGACCGTGAAGCCCGCCTCCCTCAGCCCCTTGCGGAGGTATTCGGCCGTCCGGGTATCGTCCTCAACGATGAGCAATTTCATTCGCACGCCCGTTCGGAAGTGCATGGCGACAGCCCTGGGGGGGCGTACCAACCGCGGTACCAATTATAGATCGGTTCGTCGCCGGGCGTCGCCGCCGCGATCCCCGCACATTTCCGCCCGGGCGCCGTCCCGGCCGAGGGCGCCGACGATCCCGATTACGAAAGCGTCATCCCCGCGTCACGTTGCCGTCATTTGCGCCAACTACTTTTCAAAGACCGGCTGCGGCCCGGCGCCCTCTTCCGCCGCAGCCGGCATCGAGCTGCGGTCGAGGTGCGCCGCGGCTCCAGACCCACGCCCGGGCCTTATCCCGGCGCGAGAGACCGGCCGGCCGGCGGCACCGCCGACCAGCGACACGAGATGAGTCATGAGCACGAACGTTGACGAGGCTCCTGCCGGCCCGCGATCCGAGCGGCCGCGCGTGCAGGTGCTCGATGCCCTCCGCGGCATCGCCATCCTGGGCATCTTCTTCATCAACCTCCCGATCATGGTGGGGCCGCTGGGGAAGACGGACGCGAAGTCCACGGCCCCCAGCCCCGAACACGCCGGAGGGGCGATCGGGCTGCTGGCGGACGGGACGCAGCGCGGCTTACTACAAATGTTGTTCGGCGCGGGCATGCTCCTGTTGACGGCGAGGGCGGCCCGGCCGGACGGCCCCGTCGCGGTCGCCGACGACTACTTCCGGCGCAACCAGTGGCTACTCGGCATCGGGCTCGTCCACGTCTTCCTGGTCCGGTGGGCTTACGACATCGTCCACGTCTACGCCTTGGCCGCCCTGTTCCTCTTCCCGTTCCGGCTCGTCCGGCCCACCACGGCCCTGCTCCTGGGTCTGACCTTCGCGGCCCTCACGCTGGTCGGGGCCGTCCCCGGCTTCGGCGGCGCGCCCGGGCCGGAATCGGGGCCGGGCGTCGCCGCCGGGGGGCTGGCCCGGGACCGGGCCGTCGAGATGTGGCTCGCGACGTTCGACGGCTTCGGCTTCTGGTCGGTCCTCCTCGAGTCGCTCTGCACGATGCTCGTCGGCGTCGCCCTGTTCAAGTGGGGCGTCCTGCAGGGCCTCCGGTCGCGGCCCTTCTACTTGGCGCTCGCCGCGGCCGCCTACGCCGTCGGGTGTACGGCTCGCCTGATGGCGCAGGCGCCCGGGGAGCACGGGGCGCCGACAGGGTGGGACTTCGGCGAGGTGGGCCGGCTCTCCCTCGCGGTAGGGCACATCGCGGCGGTCAACCTGGCGTGGCAGACGGCGGTCGGCCGATGGCTCCTGCACCCGTTCATCGCCGCCGGCCGCACCGCCCTGTCGCTCTACGTCATGCAGAGCATCGTGGGCCTGTGGGTGCTCGCCTCGCTCCCGGGGCTCACTCGGACGGCTGGCACCGGGGACGATCATCTGGTGGCCACGGCGGCTATCGTGGCACTCGTCCAACTGCTAACGGCCAACCTGTACCTGCGGTTCTTCAAGAGCGGGCCGGTCGAGTGGGTCTGGCACCGGCTGCTCAACCTCGGCCGCACGACCCCGGCGAAGAAGGCGGGAACAGAAAGCGAGGGCGCATCGGCCCCATCGGCACAACGGTCTGATACATGAACTTACCGGCGGTGTCGCTGTTCTTGATGCCGCGGCCGCCCGGGAGCGGGGTACATGGCCCCGCTCCCGGGCGGCCGCGGCGCATCAACAAAGTGGCAGTAGTACCGGGTACGTGGACGAGAACGGGTGGCTCTTTGCGGCCCGCGCGGGGCGCACGCTCCGGAAGGCCGTTTTTGACAGGATCGACAGGATAAACAGGATAAAGACCGATCGATTTTAGATCCTGTTCATCCTGTCGATCTTGTCAAAAACAGCCTTCGTATCCCCCTCGCGCGTTCGTGCCCCGCTCCCGGGCGGTCGCGGCGCGTCTAGAACAGCGGCACGATCACCGGGCACGTGTATCAGAGATCGTGCCCCCACGCCCCACGCGGCGATAAGCACTTTTCCGCTGGCCGCGCAAGAACCGGATAGCGGCCCCGCCCCCCGCCCGCGTATTGTGAGCGCGGAGGCCCCATGCCAACGACCGCGGAAACGGTGTCGCTGATCGGCGAGCTGTGCGACTACATCCGGGCGAACCTCGATTCGCCGCTCACGCTCGCGCAGCTCGGCCGGCAGGTCGGGCTGAGTCCCGCACACCTCCAGCGCGTGTTCACGCGGGTGGTCGGGCTGAGCCCGCGCCGGTTCGCGGACGCGTGCCGGCTCCGGCTCCTCAAATCGAAGCTCAAAGAAGGTGAGACCGTGACGACCGCGATGACCGCCGCCGGGTACGGCTCCAGCAGCCGGCTGTACGAGCGTGCCGCGGGCCAACTCGGCATGACGCCCGGCCAGTACCAGAAGGGCGCCGCCCTGGTGATCCGCTTCACAACCGCGGAATGCGAACTCGGCCGGGTGCTCCTCGCGGCGACGGACAAGGGGATCTGCTGGCTCGGGTTCGCCGACACCGACGCGAAGGGCGAGGCGGCGCTCCGCGCGGAGTTCCCGAAGGCCGCGCTGGCGCGTGCCGACGACTCGCTCGCCCCGTGGGTCGGCGAGCTTCAAAAGCACCTGGCGGGGGCGCAACCGCACCTGGACCTGCCGCTGGACGTGCGGGCTACGGCGTTCCAGCGCCGGGTGTGGGACGCGCTGCTCGCGATCCCCTACGGCGAAACCCGGAGCTACAAGCAGGTGGCCGAAGCGATCGGCGCCCCGGACGCGTGCCGGGCGGTGGCGCGGGCGTGCGCGACCAACCCGGTCGCGGTGATCGTCCCGTGTCACCGAGTGATCGGCACGAACGGCACGCTGACCGGCTACGCCGGCGGCCTGCACCGCAAAAAGAAGCTGCTCGAAATCGAGGGCAAGAGGGAGCAGCCGCGGTAGCTGGTGCGTCGGGCGAACTTCGCCGGGACGCTCCGTGTCCGTCCTCGCTCCCGTAACCCGCCGTGGTGCCCCATGCTTGCGTCCGACCGGGCCGACAACCTGCCGCCGAACTTCCTCATCCCGGTCGGGACGCAGGTGGTGCTGCGCTACGAGCGCCGGGTGCCGGGCACAGAACAGACCAAGCTCGCCGGCACGGTGGGCGAGGTGGCCGAGGCGCCCGAGTCCAACGACCGCCCGTACCTCGTGCGGTTCCTCGACGGCGCGGCCTTCCGCCTGAAGTTCGGCGAGTTGCTCGTGCGCCGGAAGGACCACAGCGTCGAGGCGACGGCGACCGCCGGGCCGGACGTGTCGGCGTTCGTGGTGTACCGCGTGGTGCTCGGGTCACGGGCCTTCGGGCTCGCCACCGAGTCGTCCGACGAGGACCGCCGCGGCGTGTTCCTCCCGCCCGCGGACTGGCACTGGTCGCTGACCAAGCCGCCGGAGCAGGTCGAGTTCTTCGGCGACGGCGTCGAGGAGACCGACTGGGAGATCGAGAAGTTCGTGCGGCTAGCGCTCCAGGCGAACCCGAACATCTTGGAAACGCTCTGGTCGCCGGTGGTGCTGCACGCCGACGAGACCGGCGAGGAGCTGCGCCGCGTCCGCACCGCGTTCCTCTCGAAGCACCTGTACCGCACGTACTCCGGGTACGTGCTGTCGCAGTTCCGGCTCATGAAGAAGGGGTTCGCGGCCGACCGGCGGTACAAGCCGAAGCACGCGATGCACCTGATCCGGCTGCTGCACAGCGGCATCCACGCGCTGCGGAACGGGGACATCCGGGTCGACGTGGCCGAGCACCGCGACGAGCTGCTCACGATCCGGAAGGGGGACGTGCCATTCGAGGCCGTGGAAGCGCGGGCGCTGGAGCTGGACCGCGTGTTCCAGGAGGCGTTCGCGGCCACGACGCTCCCGGAGCGGCCGGACACGGACCGCGCGAACCGCTTCCTGATCGCGGCCCGCCGCCGCCGCGTCTAATCCGCGTACTCGATGAGCGACTGCGTCTTCACCACCGCGAACTCGTCCGGGAATGTGTGGAAGGCGTGAACGCTCAGCGCCCGCGGCAGCGCCTCGGCGATCACCGCGCCGAGCGGCGACAGCCCCACCCGGTTGTTCTCCCGGCAGTGGAACACCAGCCCCTTCCGCGCGCCGTCCGCCAGCAGTTCGGCGTGGACGTGAACGAACTGCTCGGGCGCCAGCACCTCCACCTGTGCCGACACCTGGTACCGGGCGCCGGGGAGCTCGACCCGGCGGCTCTGGGAGCCGTCGAACCGCTTGGTCAGCCACAGCCCGGCCCCGGGCAGCTCGGCCGCGGCCGTCGTGATGACCTCTTCGACGTGCGTGCGGCCCCGCGACCAGCTCAGCGCGTGGCCGGTGCGCGTGAGGCGAACGGTGAGCTGCGCGCCGTCGCGGGCGACGGCCCGGGCGGCCACCGCGTCGAACAGCTCGGGGTGCAGCGGCCGGTCGTAGAGCCGGAACAGCAGTTCCGCGACCGGCGGCCGGATCAACGCGCCGCCCATAATTCGAAACGCCCTCAGCCGGGAGCCGACGGGGGATTATAGCTCGGTCCGACAGACCGTACAAACGCGAGCGGGGCCGCCCGGACGCACCGGACGGCCCCGCCCCGCGTTGTTCGGACGATCACTTACCAGCCGTGGCAGCCGCCGTGGCAGCCGCCCTTCTTCTTGCCGAACAGCCCGCCGCCGTCGCGCAGGCCGAGGAACCCGCCGCCGTGGCAGCTCGACCCGTGGCAGCCGGCCGGGGTGTACCCGGTGCAGCCGGTGCAGCCGGCCGGGGCGGCGACCACCACCGGCGCCGGGGCCGGGGTGTACCCGGTGCAGCCGGTGCAGCCGGCGTACTCGCTGCCGTGGCAGCCGCTCTTGTGCTTGCCGAACAGCCCGCCGCCGTTCCGCAGGCCGAGGAACCCGCCGCCGTGGCAGCTCGACCCGTGGCAGCTCGACCCGGTGCAGCCGGCGCTGATCACCTCGCCGTGGCAGCCGCCCTTGTCCTTACCGCCGAACGCCGCCATGTCGCCGCCGGAGGTCGCCGCAACCATCAGAACAACGCTGTACATCTCGATGCCCTCAATGAGACCGCCCGGCGCGAACGGCTCCCGGTCACGGCTCCATGTCCGTAACAGAACGGGTGCCAAGTTGTCGCTCTGGTCGTTGCCGCAAGTGGGGAAACTTGAACCAGTCGGGCAGTCGAACCCGCGTAGTGAGGATGGTAGATTGAGGGGTTTTGGGAGTCAACGGTAAATTAGGCTGTTTGACCCGGAGACAAAGTCCACCAACGCCGGTTGTAGGGCCGCCTATCGGTTGCCCGGGACGGAGCTAAAATTCGGGTGCCGCGCCCGGCGGTTTCCGGCCGCCAACGTCGGGGTCAAAATGGAGTTATGCCTCCAGAAAGCGCCCGCCGATGTATTCACCACACACCCGGGACCGCACTGAGGACAGTTATGGACAGGGACGCAGCCCCCGGCGCCGAAGAGGTGGTGCCGTCTTTTGAATGGAGGCTCGTGCGCCGCGCGGGCTTGGCGGGCCTCGGGCTGACCGCCGCGGCGGCCGTGCTGGGGCTCGTCGCGACCGCCGCCGCCCCGCCCCCCGCGGCGCTTTCCACGGCCCGGCTGCTGCTGGCGTTCGCCGGCACGCTGACCGCGGGGGCGGCGCTGTCGATGCGCCCGGACCTGTGGCGGGCGTGGGCGGTGGGCGGCGGCGCGGCGGCCCTGGCGGTGGCCGGGGTGCCCGAGCACTGGGACTCGTTCCGGCTGCTGTTCGGCGTGCTGGCGGCGGTGGGGCTGGCCGGGGCCGCGACGCTGGCCGCCCCGGCCCGGTACCGGCTCCCGGTCGTCAGCGGGTGGCTGCTGTTCCACTTCACCGGCATCTTCTTCGCGACCACCACGCCGCCCTCGACCCCGTGGCTCACCGAGCAGATGTTCATCCGCGTGTACAACCCGTACCTGCAATTCATTTACATGCGGAACGCGTACCACTTCTACTCGCCCGAGCCCGGGCCGGCGAGCGTGCTGGTGTTCGTGCTCAAGACCGAGACCGGCACCGACGCGCAGGGGCGCCCGCAGTACGACACGCAGTGGGTGGTGCTGCCGAAGCGCCCCGACGACGTGAAGGACCCGCTCGGGCTGACCTACTACCGCCGGCTGTCGATCACCGAGCAGCTCGCCCGCGTGACCCCGGGCCTGCTCTCCAACGTGGCCGAGCGGAGCGAGATGCTCCCCCGCCGCCAGGCGGTGGCGCACCTGATCCCGATGAACCCGAGCGAGGAGCCGCTGTCGCAGTACCGGCTGCCGCAGCCGGAGGTGGCGCGGTACGTGCTGCCGTCGTACGCCTCGCACGTCATCCTGGAGCACGCGCCGCCGGGGCTGGCCGGCAAGACGACGGTCAAGATCTACCGCGTGGAGCACCGGACCATGAACGTGGAGGAGTTCGCCAACCCGCGGCACCGCCCGGGCAGCACCAGCCCCTACGACCCGACCACCTACCGGCCGTACTTCCTGGGCGAGTTCGGGTACGTCGCGGACCCCGAGAAGCCGGGCGCGGCGCGCATCGAGCTGCTCAACCCGCAGGAGCCGCTGCTGTACTGGCTGGTGCCGATCGTGCCGCGCCCGGGCGGGGTGCCGCCGGGCGACCCGCACAAGCGGCCGTTCATCGACTTCATGTCCATCCACGCGCTCGACACGCTCGACCTGAACGCGGGCGACGTGGACGACCCCAAGCACCGCAACAAGGTGTTCGACTGGAACCAACTGCGCTGACGCCCCGGGCGCGAGCGCGGGCGGCGGGCCGGGGCCGCGGGCGCACGCATCCCGCCCCGGACGCCCCGCGCCCCCCACTCCCCCGCACCCACACTTAACACAACACTCACATGGCCTCTGAAGCGCCGTCCATCACCGCCCCCGAGCCCGTGTACCGGACCCCGTGGCAGCGGTGGGTCGGGTTCTGGTTCCCGGCCGCGGACCCGACCACCCTCGGGTTCATCCGCGTCACCACCGGCCTCCTGGTGCTGTACATCCACATCGCGTACAGCATCGATTTGCAGCAGTTCTTCGGCAAGCACGGGTGGTACGCCGCCGCGTACATCGAGCGCGAGCGGCACGAGTACCCGTGGCAGGTGTCGCCGTTCTGGTCGTGGGACCCGGAGTCGGTGGTGCCCGCGAAGGTGCCCGAGTTCCCGCACCGCCGCAAGGCGGTCGTGGACTTCATCCGCGCCCTGCCCGCCGACGGGGCGAAGCGCAAGGCGTCGCTGGAGTTCCTGCGGCGCGTCAGCGACAGCGACAACCCGGAGGCCCCGGTGGTGGCGCTGAACTGGTTCCAGGACATGCGCACGTTCCCGGAGCGCCGGGACCGGTACCTGGCGGCGCTGGTCAGCGGCCAGGTGCCCGCGGTGCAGGCGGACCAGCCGCCCACCCCGGCCCCGCCCGCGTTCTTCGCCGCGCTCCCGGTCGCCGAGCGCGAGCGGGTCGCCAACGACGTCCGCGCGTTCTGGGACGTGCTCCCGGCCCGCGACACCGGCGCCCGGGCGTACGTGCTCAACCACTTCGTCGAGCTCGGACCGGAGCTGCGCCGCGCGCTGGTCCATTTCCTGTACACGCTCCCCGACGACCCGGCCGAGCGCGAGAAGAAGATCGAGTACCTCGACTACTGGAACAACGAGGCGGACAAGGCGCTCCGCACGGGGCACAAGGTGTTCTCCGTCTGGTTCCACGTCACCGACCCGACCCAGATGGCCCTGGTCCACGCGTGCGTCCTGATCGCCATCCTGCTGTTCACGATCGGGCTGTTCACCCGCGTCACCTCGGTCCTCACCTGGATCGCGGTCGTGTGCTACATCCACCGGTCCCAGCAGATCCTGTTCGGGATGGACACGATGATGAACATCCTGCTGTTCTACCTGATGGTGGGGAACAGCGGGGCGGCGCTCTCGGTGGACCGGCTCGTCGCCCGGTACCGCGCCGCGCGGGCGGGCTTCGCGCGGGCGGGCTTCGCGCGGGCGGGGGGCGCGCTCCCGCCCGCCACGCAGGCGTTCCTCGACGCGCCCCCGCCGTCCCGCTCGGCGGGGCTAGCACTGCGGCTGATCCAGGTCCACTTTTGCTTCATTTACGTGGCCGCCGGGCTGTCGAAGCTGAAGGGCGGGGCGTGGTGGGACGGGCGGGCGCTGTGGGACGTGGTGGTGAACCCCGAGTTCACCCTGATGCAGTACGAGTGGTACGAGAAGGCGCTGCGGGCCGGCGCGACCATCAAGCCGCTGTACTACGCGGTCACCGTGCTAGGGGTCTGGGGCACGCTGTTCATCGAGATCGCCGGCCCGTTCCTCCTGTGGACCCGGCTCCGGTGGCTCATCATCCTGCTCGCGACCGCCATGCACGCGTTCATCGCGGTGCTGATGGGGCTGAACCTGTTCGAGCTGCTGATGATCATCATGCTCATCGCGTTCCTGCCCGATCAGGTGATCCGCGACCGGCTCCGCGGCGGCCCGGCCCTGCCCCGGCTGAAGCTCGCGTTCGCCCCGGGCTCCGCCGCCGCCACCCGCGCCGCAGCGCTGGCGGTCGCGGTGGACGCCGAAAATCAGGTGGCCCTCGTCCCCGACCCGGGCGCGACCGCGCCGGTGCTGACCGACGCGCAAGGGACACGGACCACCGGCCCGCACGGGGTCGGGGCGCTGTTCCGGTCCTTGCGGCTGCTCGCGCCCCTGTCGTTCGTGCTGTGGGTCCCGGGGGTGCGAGGGTGGCTGGCGGGCCGGCTCTTCCCGGCCCCGGCGGCGGTGCCCCAGCCGGCCGCGCCGACCGCCGCGAGTTGAAATTCGTGGGCAGGTGAAGGTGGTGGGCGGCGGTTTCGATGACGATATACTGTGTGCGTCCGCGAGTCCTGACACTTGCGGCGCGTGCAACCCTCGCTCAGGAGCCACCCAATGGCCGACGAAATTAAGCCCGCGGCGCAACAACAGGTTCAGATCCCGGTGGACGTGTCGAACCGGGAGACGGTATACGCCAACTTTGTGCAGGCGCACCTGAACGCCGACGAAGTGTACCTGGAACTGGGCCAGTTCTCCCAAGTGGTGACCCCGACCGGCCCGGACCCGATCGTCCTGAGCCACCGGGTCATCATGAACTTCGTAACCGCCAAGCGATTGGCCGATCTGCTCCGCCGGGCGGTGTCCCAGCACGAGCAGATGTTCGGCGTGGTGGAAGTGGACCCGAACCGCCGGCTCCGCGTCCAGCAGCCCCCGGTGTAATTTCGACCACCGGCCGGCCACAAAAGAAAACCAAGACCGAGGAGAGTTGGCCACAAAAAAGCACAAAGGGCACAAAAGAAAACCAAAACCGAAGACAGAAGAGTGAGCTTAAAAGCACTTCTCTTGTCTTCGGTTTTGGTTTTCTTTTGTGCCCTTTGTGCTTTTTTGTGGCCAACTCTCCTCGGTCTTCTGCCTTGGTTTCCCGTTGTGCTTTTTTGTGGCCAACTCTCTTCGGTCTGCGGTTATTTCGTCTTCGTGAGCGCGTCGGGCGCCGGCAGCGCGGCGGCCCGCGGCGGCTTGATGCCCAGCGCCTGGGCGAGGGTCGGGGCGACCGCGAGCGACGACACCTTTTCGGTCCGCTTGCCGAGCGCCGGGACGCCGGCCCCGTAAGCCAGGAACGGGATGTGCGTGTCGTACGGGTGCGGGCTGCCGTGCCCGGTCCCGCCCTTGTACGGCGTGACCTGCACGCCCGCCTTGGGGATCACGATCACGTCCCCGCACCGGTCCGGGCGGTACGCCAGCGCGACCGACTTCTTGAACGGCTGGTCGGCCGGGAACTGCCCGTCTTCGATCTGCTTGCGTGTAAAGGTCGTGTCGATGTAGCCGCGCCCGGCGAGCCACGCCGCCGCGGCCTCGGTGACCTTGTCGGGGTCGAGGTTCCGCGCCTTGATCGACTTCTGGTTCAGGTAAACCCAGGGCCACGTGTCCTCGTCGAACGCCGCGACCCACGGGGCGGCCGGGTCGGCGCCGAACATCGCGTCGAGCGCCTTGGGCAGCCCGGTCGTGAGTTCGCCGATCATGACCCGCTGGGCGGCCGGGTACTTCTTCAGCTCCGGCAGCGGGCACACGCCGTGGTCGGCCGAGACGACGAGCGTGTACCGCCCCTTGCCGACCTTCTCGTCCAGGAACGACAGGAACTCACCGACCAACTGGTCCGAGCGGAGGGTGACATCGAGCATCTCTTGAGAGTCCGGCCCCCACCGGTGGCCGAGGAGGTCGTTCGAGGAGAAGCTCACGCACAGCAGGTCCGGGGCGTCGCCGCGCCCGAGGTTCTCGGCGGTAACGGCCTTCCTCGCCAGGGCCGCGAGCAGCTCGTTGCCGTAGGGCGAGCCCTCGACCGCGTCGTAGTACTTTTTCGCGGGCGCGGTCAGCTTGCCCTTCAGCGCGTGCGGGAACGTGCGCCCCTGCCCGTTGAACCCGTCCGCCTCGCCCAGCGCGTCGTCCGGGCCGGCGAACTTCAGATAGTCGGCCTCGGCCTTGGGGCGGAGCCGGTCCCAGCTCGTGTTGAACCACGAGTCCACCAGCTTGGAGTCGTTGAGCTCCTTGACCCAGGCGTGCTCGCGGAAGTTCTCGCTCTTGCGCCCGTACCAGGCGCCGGTGTGGAACCGGCCGTCGCGGGTGTCGAAGCAGTACGCCCCGGACGGGTCCTGGCCGCCCATCAGCACCGCCGTGCGGTCCTTGATCGAGAGCGAGAACACCCGCCCCTTCCGGCCGGTCTGCTCGCGCAGCGCGTCGGCGACGGTGGGCACGAGCAGGCGCTCGGGCGAGTACCCGGTGGCGGCCCCGCGGTTCAGGTCCTTGCTCGCCGACGCCAGCGGCGGCACCAGCTCGTACGCCCGCCCCACCGGCTCGCAGCAGTACACCTTCACGCCCTTCTCGCGGTCGAACCACTCGTTCTCGATGATGCCGTGGTCGCGCGGCGCCGCGCCGGTCGAGAGCGACGCGTGCCCCGGCGCGGTGGAGGTGCAGGCGTAGGGGATGTGGCACTCCGAGAACCAGACGCCGTCCTTCTTGATGCGCTCGAACCCGTCGGGGCCGAAGAGCGGCGCCCAGCGCTCGAGGTAGTCGCCGCGCATCTGGTCGAACACGAACAGTACGACCAGCTTGGGCGACTCGGCCGCCGCCCCGGACGGCGCGGGCGGCACGGGCTGCGCCGCCCCCGGCGGCTGCTCGCGCTGCCGCGGGGGGCCGTCCGGCGGCGCCGGGCGGATCAGGAAGTACCCGCCGACGCCCGCAGCGACGAACAGGAGGAACACGGCCGCGATGGCGAGCCAGAACCGGGACATACGCACTCCTGAAAGAACCCGCCCCGGCCCCCTTCCTCCCCCTTTTAGGTAGAGAAGAACGAGCCGGCGCGGGTTGTCGGCTCCTTCTCCCCTCAATTTGAAGGGAGGGGCCGGGGATGGGTCGATCTACTTCCCGTCGTTGTCGAGCAGTTCCCACTTCTCGCCGAAGAAGCCCGCGCGGACCACCTTTCCGGGGTACCGCGCGTTGGGCGGGGTGGTCACGTCGATCACCGCGTAGTCCGGCAGCTTGGAGACCTGCCGGGCGTTGTTCAGGTAATCGTATTCGCGGAACGTGAACCCGCTGTTCAGGACGACGTATTTCTGCGGGTTCAGCGGGTTCGGGTAGATCAGCACCGGAACGTGCGTGCCCGCGTCGTAGGTGTGCTTGCCCACGACGACGCCCGTGTCGGTCCACTTCACCGGCAGCTTGTCCGCGATCTTCGCCAGCACCGCGTTGCTGCGCGGGTCGCCCCAGAGGATCAGGTTGTTGTTCGCGATGTCGGCGTCCGTGACCTCGGCGTCGGCCTTCACCGGCGCGTCGCCGCGGAACTGCTTCCGCCAGTGCTCGGTCGCGTGTTTGAGTTCCTGTTCGACCCACGCGCCGACCTTCTCGTTCGCCGCCTTGCCGGTGGGCTTCACCATCAGGAACGCGGACATGAGCGCGTCGTCGATCGGCCCTTGCAGCCGGGGCCGCTTGACGAGTCCGCCGGCCGGGGCGGACGCCTTCTCCCACGCGCCGCCGGTTTTGCGGAGGAGCACCGCGTCAACGCCGGGCTGCTTCGCCTCGGTGCGGTGCGCGATCGCGGTCCCGTCGATGGTGACATCGACCGCGCTGCCGGCGAACCGGAGCAGCAGCGCCGTCACGTTCTCCGTCTTCAGCGTGACCGCTTGGCCCTTGCGCTCGCCCTCCACGCGGGCGCGCGACCAGTGCTTCTCCATGCCGTGGATTTCGACGCCGGGGCCGCGCGAGTAGCGGAGCGTGTAGGTGACGAACTTGAACCGCGCGGGCAGCTCCTCGCGGTCCTGGGCCACGGCCGCGTCGATGAGCCGGTTGACCTCCTCCTTCGCGCCCTTCTCGTAGCTGTGACCGGTCTTCGGGCCGATGACGTGCTTCAGCTCGAGGCCCACCTTCTTCATCTCGCGGGCCATCACGTCGGCGGCCTGCTTCTGCGAGTCGATCTCGCCGCTGTACGCGACGGTGGGCAGGTTGAACAGGTTCTCGCAGTAGTCGGTGGCGTTGTACATGTGCCACAGCTTCTGCTCGTACCACGTCGGCTCGAGCGTCTCGTTCTGGAACACTTTGAGGAACTCGGGGGTCTCGCTGAACCCGGCGCCCGGGGCGCACGCGGCCCACAGGTGCGGGAAGTGGACGCCGTACTGCCAGCACGCGGCCCCGCCCATGCTGAACCCCCGCGCGACCAGCCGCCGCCCGTCGATGCGGTAGTGCCGGGACACGTGATCGAGGCACTCGAAGGTGTCGACCTCGCCGGCGAACTTGTTCGCGTTACTGAACCGCCCGAACGGGTGCAGGATCAGCGCGCCGGGGGCCGGGATGATGCCCCCGCCGGTGCCGGGCGCGTTCGCCATGAACCCGGCCTCGACGGTGTTCTCGTACCGGCCGTGCCACCACAGGTCGAGCCGGTGCTTGGTCTGCCCGTTGAAGTCGTACTCCTTCGGAACGATGAGCCAGTACGGCTGCACGCTCCCGTCGATCTTGGATCGATACCCGCGCAGCACCGCGCCGGTTTGCGTGGCCCAGGGCGCCTTGCCGCCCTTCAGCGCCTTCGCGCGTTCCAGGCCCGCGGCCAGCACCTTCTTCACGTTGTTCGCGGGCACCGGCGGCTTCTTGTCCTTGCCCGGCGCCGGGTCGAAGATCTCCTTGTAGTCGAGCGCCCACCGCACGGCCTTTTCGTAGACGAGCACGTCCGGCAGCAGCTCGTGCGGGCCGGTGTCCTTGATGAGCTGTTGCAGCTCGGCGAGCCCGGCCCGGATCGCGTCGCGGTCGGCGGGCGGGATGTCGTTGCCGACGGGCGGGACCGGGCGCACCTTGTCGGGGACGTTGTCCTTGGGGCCGTCGGCGCGGGTGGGGCTCGCGGGCAGCGTCGCGAGCGCGGCGACGGCCGCCGCAAAGAGGAGGGCGGAAAAGGCGCGTGGCAGCGCGAACATGTGAGCACCTCGGGGGTGTCGTGGGATAGGCACACTGTACGCGCGGCGGCGCGAGGTGCCAGGGCGCGGGCGGGGGCCGGACCGGGCGTTTCGGCCCGGTTCCCTTCTCCGCCCCGCGGGCATCTGCTAGAACGACGGTTGACCGTTCTCACACACCGGGACATCGCGCACGGACCGCGCGGTCCCCCGACAGGAGGCTTCCAGTGGCGGCGACGAAGATGATCGACATCCGGCGGGGCATGGTGCTGAACATGGACGGCACCCTCTTCTACTGCCTCGACCGCGACCTGAACACGCCGGGCAACTGGCGCGCGATCCTGTACCTGAAGCTCAAGAACATGACCACCGGGGCCATCACCGACGAGCGGGTCCACCCGGACCACAAGGTCGACGTGGTGTTCCTCGACACCAAGGACTACACGTACTCGTACAAGGACGGCGAGGACTTCGTGTTCGTGGACAAGGAGTCGTTCGAGCCGGTCACCCTGTCGGGCGACATGGTCGGCGACATGATGAAGTACCTGCGCGAGAACGACGACGTGAAGATCACGTTCTACGACGGCCGGGCGCTGTCGATGGAACTGCCGCAGACGGTCACGCTGAAGGTGACCGAAACGGAGCCCGGCATCAAGGGCGCGACGGCCGCGGCGCAGACGAAGGCCGCCACCCTGGAGACCGGCCTGGTCATCCAGGTGCCGTCGTTCATCGCCGAGGGCGAACTGGTCGTGGTGCAGACCGAAGACGGCAAGTACCTGCGCCGCGCGAAGGAAGGCAAGTAAGCGTTTCGGGCCGACGGCCCGCGGTCGGTGGCCGAAGCGAACGGGGGCGCGAGCTCCCTGTTTGCCTCACCCCAAACCCCGCAGCACGCAAGTACCGCGCCCGCGTCACCGGCCAGCCTCTTGGGCGCTCGCGCCGCGGCCCGCACCGGTCCGGCCCGCCCGCAAGCGACCCGATCGGACCCGTGATGCCGGCTCCGGCCGAAGAGGCCCCTTCTTCTGTCACCGGCTGCCGTGAGGCCGGTGCGACATCACCCGAATGCCAGTGGGCGAGGCACTGAACTGGTTCGACACCGGGCCGCCCGCACAACGGACGGTTCCGACCGCGCCCAGGCCTGGGAGCACGAGCGGCATCGGCCGCGCGACCGCCCCGCCAATGCGGCCCACCGACGTCGTCTTCGCCGGCCGCACGCTCTTGTACCGATCCCGATCGAGCCGCACCGCGTTGACGCACCCGCCCGCCCGCGCGCGGCCCACCAACGCGGACGCTACGCCCGACCGCTCCGGGGCGCCGCCCGTGGCTTGGTGCCGCCCTGCGGCCTTACATCACTTCCAGACCTGGCACTTCGGTAGCGCCGAGTTCAGCTCCTTCACACCCGCGTCCGTCACTTTTGTGCGACGCAGGTCGAGTGTGGTCAGGCCCTTGAGCGCGATCAGATCCTTCAGGCCCGCGTCCGTCACACTCGCGTCGCCCAGGCCAAGGTGGGTGAGGTTCTTGAGCCCGGCCAACCCCTTCAGGCCCGCGTCCGTTACCCCCGTGCCGCCCAGATAGAGGTGGGTGAGGCCCTTGAGCCCGGCCAACCCCTTCAGGCCCGCGTTTGTCACCCCCGTGTCGCAGAGGCCGAGGGCGGTCAGGCCCTTGAGACCGGCCAAATCCTTCACAGCCGCATCCGTTACCCCAGGGTTGTAACTCAGGTGGAGGATGGTCAGGCCCTTGAGACCGGCTAGCTCCTTCACACCTACGTCCGTCACCCCCGTGCCATCCAAGTGGAGGGCGGTCAGGCCCTTGAGACCGGCCAGATCCTTCGCACCCGCGTCCGTCACCCCGGTGTCATCCAGGGTGAGGGAGGTCAGGGCTTTGAACGTGGCCAGCTCCTTCACCACCGCGTCCGTCACTTCCGTGTTGCCCAGGTCGAGGGCGGTCAGGCCCTTGAGCGCGGCCAGCGCCTTCACGCCCGCGTCCGCCACTTTCGTGCGGCGTAGTTTGAGGGTGGTCAGGCCCTTATTCAGCGCGGCCAGTGCCTTCACACCCGCGTCCGTCACCTCCGTTTGGCTCAAGTCGAGAATGGTCAGGCCTTTGAGACCAGCCAACGCCTTCATGCCCGCGTCCGTCACCCGCGTGGATCTCAAGCGGAGGGTGGCCAGGCTCTTGAGTGCAGCCAACTCCTTCAGCCCCGCGTCCGTCACCCCCGTGGAACCGAGGTCGAGGTAGGTGAGGTTCTTGAGCGCGGCCAACTCCTTCAGCCCCGCGTCCGTCGCCCCCGTAAAAGACATGCCGAGGGCGGTCAGGCCCGTGAGCCCGGACAGTTCCTTCACACCCGCGTCCGTCACCCCCGTGGAACCGAGGTCGAGGGCAGTCAGGCCCTCGAGCGCGACCACCGCCTTCAGCCCCGCATCCGTCACCTGCGTGCTAAACAGTTTGAGGTAGGCGAGGTTCTTGAGCCCGGCCAGCTCTTTCAGCCCCTTGTCCGTCACCCGCGTGAAGCTCAGGTCGACCTCGGTGACGGACCGGCCGTCGGGCCTCGTGTCGCGAGTCACCCTCCCGCCGAGCTTCTCGACGAACGCCACGGCCTTGTCCTCAGCCTCGTCCGCACGGGCCGACGGACACACGCACAGGACCGCAAGGGCCAAGGCGGAAGCGCACACCCTGAGCATCGGTGTCTCCAGTTCCGAGGCAGTTCCGGACGGTCTTACAGCGCCGCGGGTCCCGGCTTGCGGCCCCCGCCCTTCGTACACAGACGGTTCCGGCCGCGCCCGGGTCTGGGAGCGCGAACGGCATCGGCCGCACGCTCTTGTGCCGGTCCCGATCGAGCCGCACCACGTTGACGCACCCGCGCCCGCCCGTGGCTTGGCGCCGTCCTGCAGCCTTACATCACTTCCGGACTTGGCACTTCGGTAGCGCCGATTTCAGTTCCTTCAGCCCCGCGTCCGTTACACTCGTACCATGCAGGTCGAGTGTGGTCAGGCCCTTGAGCGCGGCCAGTTCCTTCACACCCGCGTCCGTCACTTTCGTGTTGTTCAGGTCGAGGTGGTTGAGGTTCTTAAGCGCGGCCAACTCCTTCACACCCGCGTCCGTCACTTTCGTGGAACGCAGCTCGAGGCGGGTGAGGCCCTTGAACCCGGCTAGATCCTTCACACCCGCGTCCGTCACCCCCGTGCCCTCCAGGGTGAGGGCGGTCAGGCCCTTAAGCGCGGCCAACTCTTTCAGCCCCGCGTCCGTCACTTTCGTGAAGCCCAGGTCGAGGGTGACCAGGCCCTTGAACCCGGCTAGCTCCTTCACACCCGCGTCCGTCACCCCCGTAAAAGACAGGCCGAGGGCGGTCAGACCCTCGAGCCCGGCCAGTTCCTTCACACCCGCGTCCGTCACCTTCGTGCCGCCCAGGTTGAGGGTGACCAGGAAGTTGAGCCCGGCCAACGCCTTCACCCCCGCGTCCGTCACCTTCGTGACGCCCAGGTAGAGGTGGGCGAGGTTCTTGAGGCCGGCCAGTTCTTTCACCCCCGCGTCCGTTACCTTCGTGCCGCCCAGGTTGAGGGTGACCAGGAAGTTGAGCCCGGCCAACGCCTTCACCCCCGCGTCCGCCACTTTCGTGGAACGTAGGTTCAGGTGGGTGAGGTTATTGAGCCCGGCCAGCTCCTTCAGCCCCGTGTCCGTCACCTCCGTGTAGCTCAAGACGAGGGCGGTCAGACCCTTGAGCCCGGCCAGCGCCTTCACGCCCGCGTCCGTCACCTTCGTACCGTCCAGGTCAAGTTGGGTGAGGCACTTAAGCCCGGCCAGCGCCTTCACACCCGCGTCCTCCACCTTCGTGCCGCTCAGGTGGAGGGTGGTCAGGCCCTCGAGCGAGGCCAACTCCTTCAGCCCCGTGTCCGTCACCCGCGTGTAGCTCAAGACGAGGGCGATCAGGCCCTTGAGTCCAGCCAGCGCCTTCACGCCTGCGTCCGTCACCCGCGTGAAGCTCAGGTCGAGTTGGGTGAGGTCCTTGAGCCCGGCCAGATCCTTTACGCCCGCGTCCGTCACCTCCGTGGAGCTCAAGTCGAGGGTGGTCAGGCCCTTGAACCCGGCCAACTCCTTCAGCCCCGCGTCCGTCACTCGTGTGAAGCTCAAGGAGACCTTGGTGAGGGGCCGGCCGTCGGGGCTTGTGTCGCGAGTCACCCTCCCGCCGAGCTTCTCGACGAACGCCACGGCCTTGTCCTCGGTCTCGTCCGCACGCGCCGGCGGGCACACGCACAAGACAGAAACGACCGCGGCGAACGCCAACGTCCTGAACATCGGTTGCTCCTGGTTCGGGGTAGCAGTGCAGGGGCGCATTGTACCACGCCTCGGGTCGGGGCGCGCGGGCGCCGCGGCGCCCTTCGGTTCGGAACGCGGTTCCAGCTCCGCGGCGGCGCCGGCGTCCGAGAGTCGCTGAACGAGTTGTAGGACGGTTGCGAGTTAAGCGGGCTGGCGCTGCTGTACCGAATCCGGGCTCGTCGTAAGGTTCTCCCGAAGGCCGGTACGAGTCGCTTCCAACAGAGGCCCCGGGTAGACTGCACACGCTAATACGCACATGGACTCGCATACGGAAACCGGTCATGCACACCCTCGCTCTGGTCGTTTTCGCCTTGATGGCTGCGGCTCCGGTGGAACTAGCGGCGGACGTGTACGAGTGGCGGGAGCGGGCGTTCGGGTTCCCGATCGGACTTGGTGCGGACCAGCGAGCGGGGATCAGCCACTTCCGGCTGTTGGTGTCGGAGGACCGCGGCCGGACCTGGCGGCACGAGGGCGACTACGGGGCGGACACGAAACTGATCCGGTTCGATGCACCGGACGACGGGCTGTACTGGTTCGGTCTGCAACTGGTGTTCAAAGATGGTACGGCCACTCCAGCAGACGTGAAGCAACTGAAGGCGGACCGAAAGGTGTTCGTGAACACGAACGGGCGGCCGGTGGTGATGAAGAAGGAGTACGCGGTCCTGCAAGCCGAGAACGAAGCACTGCGGAGGCGGATCGCGGAGCTGGAGCAGAAGCTGGACGAATCAGGCCGTAAGCCGAAGTGACGGGTGCCCTTCCCGCCCATCAACACGCCGCTGCGTGCGGGCCGTGGGTCGGTGATGATGCCCCTTCCCACCCGGATGCGTGCATCCCTGGAGATGCAAAGCCCCTCTCCTGGCACAACCGCTACAATCAGCGATACTTGCCGCCGGCGCCCGACGGGCGTGATACACGTACCCGGTAATATTGCCGCTTCTTGACGAGCCGCGACCGCCCGGGAGCGGGGCACGAACGCTCGACCGGGACATGAAAGCAGTCTTTGACAGGATGAACGGGATAAACAGGATTGAGAATCAGTCGGTCTTCATCCGGTTCATCCTGTCGATCCTGTCAAAAGCGGCCTTCATAAGCGTGCAGCCCGCACGGGTCGCAACGGAGGTGCCGCCGCCCGGGAGCAGGATACGTGGCACCGCTCCCGGGCGGCCGCGGCTCGTCAATAAAAGCGGCAGTGCAGGTGGGTTCATGTATCGGGCGGTGCGGGAGGAACGGACATGCGCGTGGCGTGGTGTGCGGCGGTATTCGTGTTCGCGGCCTCACTCGGGTGCGGCAAAAAGCCCAGCGCCCCCGCCGGCCCTGGGGCCGCAGAAGAGGAAGCGCCCGAGCCGGCAGGGCCGGCCTACTCGCTGAAGCTTCGGGACCGAAAAGCCAGCGGCGACAAGTGGTCCGTGGTGTCTCTGAAAGAGTCGCGGATCAATGCCAAGATCGGCCCCGACACAATCATCAAGACGTCTTCCGACGAGAACCGGTACACGCAGTCCAACGTGTCCGCCGACGGCAGTAAGCTCGTTCGCGCCTATCAAGTGAGCCGGGAAACCCAGGACGGCGGCAAGACCGTCACCCGAACGTACTCCGGGAAGACCGTAACCATCGAGAAGAAGAACGAGATCTGGACCTTTACAGTCGCCGGCAAGCCGATTTCGGACGCGAAGATTCTTGAGGACGAGTTCAACAGCGGCGGGCTCTCCCAGCACACGGCCGAGTTGCTACCGAAGGGGCCGGTCAAAGTGAACGAGCGGTGGTCCGTCGATCGCGACTTCCTCCGCAAGCTCACGCGCCGATCGACCGTGCCGATCGATGCCGAGAAGACGACCATCACCGGCCGCCTTGTGAAGACCTACGCGAGCGAGGGAACGCAATGGGGTGTCATCGAGTGGGACATTGAACTGGTGATGGCGGGCGCGAAGTCCGGTCCCCAGCGCGTCACCGGTAAAATGAGCTACGAAGGCCCCATCGACGGCGCGAAGGCCGAGTCCAAGATCCAGCAAACGGTGTCCGGCTCGTGGAGCGAAACGACCCCGAACGGCCCGGCCAACGTCGAACTGGAAGAGAGCCGGACGCTGACGCACTCGCCTCAGTAGTCGGAGAGTGCGGTCTCATACACGAACCCACTTGCGGTATAGCTTTCTTGACGAGCCGCGACCGCCCGGGAGCAGGGCACGAGCGCTCGACCGGGACATGAAAGCAGTCTTTGACAGGATGAACGGGATAAACAGGATTGAGAATCAGTCGGTCTTCATCCGGTTCATCCTGTCGATCCTGTCAAAAGCGGCCTTCATAAGCGTGCAGCCCGCACGGGTCGCAACGGAGGTGCCACCGCCCGGGAGCAGGATACGTGGCACCGCTCCCGGGCGGTCGCGGCTGGTCAACAAAAGCGGCAGCGCAGGTGGGTACGTGTCTCAGGTCTCGGTCGGTCAAGCCGCTCAACCGTTTGCCCACTTCCGATTTGAGGCGGTGTTTCTGCCGCTCGAACCGGCGCTCCGCGTCCTCGCGGGTTGTGCCGGCCCGGTCGGTTTTGTTTGAACCGACCGGCGAACCTCTCGACAAATTCAGCAAACTCGACGGCGCTCGGCCCCGGTGCCCGGCGTGCCATCTGGTATTTAGCGGGACCGTCGCGCTCGCACGGGCTGAGGGCTCGCAGCCGGCGGCCCGCTCCCTGGGACCGCGGACGTCCCGTCCGCCGGTATGCGTGCGGACCCCGTCGGCGTCGAGCGGGACGGGGTCGCTCACCGACCCGCGGCCTCCCGTCCAACGGTATGCGTGTGGAATAGGCGACACCGCGCGGCCCCGCCGAGCGATCGAATCCCACAGCGGCGGACGGGACGTCCGCGGTCCCAGGGAACAGGCCACCGGCTTCAGCGCGACCTGGTCTCTGCTTCGCGCACGGCTCAAACAGAAGGCGGAAATCGTGATGCGAAGGGCGGCACCGTCTGCGGTTCACGCGAGTCGCTGTAACGGGGGTTACAGCACAACGCCAGTGGTACTCGAGCGGGTCACCGACGGGACATTCGCTGCCGGTCCGCTACCCATTCGCGGGCCGGTCGCTACCCACGAATCCCACACCCTCGGCGCCGGGTTTCAGCGTAGCCGGCTGGCCCCACGGGCAACGCAACATCCTGAACGGGAACATGATACGGCCGATTTGAAGCGCAAAATGCCGTCCACCCCACGGGCGGCCGCACGGGAAACCGCCCCCCAGACGCGCCGGGCGTGCGTTCGGAACTACCACAAGGCGGCAGCGGCCGGATCAACCGTTGCCATCCCGAGCGGGGCCGGTCCCGTCGCCAACGGGTCGCACAAGGAACGCGGGCACCGGACACCGTGGGGAGAGAGCCGCATCCGACCAACGATTCCACACGTGCCCAAACGGAGACACGGAACGGCCCTGTTCTGTCGGGCCGCGCCAAGATCATCGTGCTTGCTCGGCACAAGCGGGCCGGCGTACAATGCGGTAGCGACACATCCGGAGGCGCAGCATGGCCCATCCTCTCCCGATCCCGGGCCGTTCGTTCATCGGCGGCGAGTGGCACGCCCGCGAGGACTTCACCAGCCTGAACCCCGCGAACCTGAGCGAGGTGGTGGGCACGTTCCCCGCGGCCACGCCGGCCGAAGTGTCCGCGGCGGTCGAAGCCGCCCGGGCGGCGTTCCCGGGCTGGCGCCGCACCTCACGCATCCTGCGGGCGGAAGCGTTCGACCGACTCGCGCAACTCATCAAGCGCGACACCGACGCGCTCGCCACGCTGATGGCTCGCGAGTGCGGCAAGAACGTCACCGAGTGCCGCGCGGAGGTGGTCGAAGGGCTGCACATGGTGCAGTACGTGTTCGGCACCGGGCGCACCGGCGTGTACGGGGAGGTGGTGGCGTCGGAGATCGCCGAGAAGGACGCGTTCACCCGGCGGAAGCCGTGGGGCGTCGTGGCGGTGGTGACCCCGTGGAACTTCCCGTTCGCGGTGCCGCTCTGGATGCTGGGGCCGAGCCTGCTCGAGGGAAACACCTGCGTGTTCAAGCCGAGCGAGGAGACGCCCGCCATCGCGCTGAAACTGGTGGAGCTGTTCGCCCAAGCCGGCTTCCCCGCCGGCACTGTCAACCTCGTTCACGGCCGCGGCGACGTGGGCGAGGCGCTCGTGAAGAACCCCGGCGTCAACGTGGTGTGCTTTACCGGCAGCTACGCGGTCGGCGAGCGCATCCAGCAGGTGTCCGCGACCATCCCGAACCGCATCGTTGCGGCGGAAATGGGCGGGAAGAACGCGGTCATCGTGTGCGACGACGCCCGGTTCGACCTGGCCGTGAACGCCGGCATCCTCAGCGCGTTCAAGACCACGGGCCAGCGGTGCGTCTCCGCGAGCCGGATCATCGTTCACGAATCGCTGGTCGAGCGGTACGCCAAGGCGTTCGTTGATACGGCGAAGCGGCTCCAGTTCGGTGACCCGCTTGATGCGAAGAACTTCGCCGGGCCGCTCGTGAACCGGAAGGGCGTCGAGAAGGTCCTGAGCTACAACGCGCTTGCGAAGTCGGAAGGCGTGGAGGTGCTGCTCGCGCCCGACGGCCCGCCGGACGCGAAGGGGTGCTTCCTGACGCCGTTCGTGTACCGCACGGAGGCCAAACCGAGCCTGCGCGTGACGCACGAGGAGGTGTTCGGGCCGCACGTCGCACTGATCCCGTTCAAAACGGATGAAGAAGCCGCCGCGATTTACAACGACACCGAGTACGGGCTCTCGATGGCGGTCATCACCGAGAGCTACCGGCGGATGCGGTTCTTCCGCGACGAGTGCGAGTACGGCATGGGCTACGTGAACCTGCCGAGCATCGGCGCGGAGGTCCACCTGCCGTTCGGCGGGGTGAAGAAGAGCGGCAACGGGCACCCGTCGGCCGCGGCGCTGGTGGAGGCGGTGACACACAAGACCGCGTGGACCGTGAACCACGGCACCGACATCAAGATGGCACAAGGGCTGACGACGGCAATTGACGGAGGTCCGGCGTGAGCGATCAGCCCGCGAATGAAGAGCGCCCGGCTTCACTGGGACGAGGCGGCTTGGTCGCCGCGTGCCTCGTCTCCTCCTGGCTCGTGACAGTGGGGACCTGGAACGATTACTATCCCCGCGCTCGGTCCTTTGGTGGTCTGGGGTTCTTTTTCGCCGGCGTTCTGTTGCTCCGTTGGCGGCGGCATTTTGTCGCCTTCGACGGCTTGATTCGGCGATGGGGCGGGATGTCAATTTCTCCCGACCTAGCGATAATTCAGGCCCTCGTTGTGGGCATCTTTTCGATGCTCTTTGGGCTCCAGATTTTCTTCAGTGCGACTGAACGGCATGGGCTACGTGAACCTGCCGAGCATCGGCGCGGAGGTCCACCTGCCGTTCGGGGGCGTGAAGACGAGCGGCAACGGGCACCCGTCGGCCGCGGCGCTGGTGGAGGCGGTGACACACAAGACCGCGTGGACCGTGAACCACGGCACCGACATCAAGATGGCACAAGGGCTGACGACGGCAATTGACGGAGGTCCGGCGTGACCAGCGAAACGAGGCGGGCCGAACGCGAGAGGCTGCGCCGGACACGTTGGCGAGGGATGAAGGGTACGACCGCCTTACTCGGGGTGGCCCTCTGTCTTCCCATGCTTCAGCCCCCTGTCAGTGGGGCAAGGCCTCTTTGGTTCGTGCTCGTGGCCGGCATCGTCGCTTGGGGCGCTGCGGTGTTCGCGCTCGCGCACCTGCGCACGGTGGCGGAAGATTACCGCCGCGCCGCGTGGACGCAGTACGAGTGGTTCGGGTTCACTAATCGCTTCGCCGCGACCCGTGAGGTCAACGCCGGTCACTATCTGAGCGCGTTCGGCTTGGTAGTCGGCGGTGTGGCCATCGGCGCGTTTCACGTCTCGAGTGCGCTCGTTCGGCTGGGATGATTTAACTCGGCGAGGGCCAAACAATGTGGATGTTCGACAACGCCGTGGTGCCCGACATCCGCACCCCACTGCCGGGGCCGAACGGGGCCGAGTTGCTCGCGCGCGACCGGCGGTACGTCTCGCCATCGTACACCCCGATGTACCCGCTGTTCGTCGAGCGCGCCAGCGGGTGCGTGGTTCAGGATGTGGACGGGAACCTCTTCCTCGACTTCACCGCCGGTATCGCGGTCACCAACACCGGCCACTGCCACCCGGAAGTTGTGGCGGCGATTCAGGACCAGTCCACGAAGCTGCTCCACATGAGCGGCACCGACTTCTACTACCGGCCGCAAATCGACCTTGCGGAGAAGCTGGCGCAGGTGGCGCCGGGGCCGACACCCAAGAAGGTGTTTTTCTGCAACAGCGGCGCGGAAGCGATCGAGGGCGCGCTGAAGCTGGCGCGCTGGCACACGAAGCGGAACCGGGTGGTCGCGTTCTTCGGCGCGTTCCACGGCCGCACCTATGGGGCTATGTCCCTTTCGGCGTCGAAGCTCATCCACCGCAAAGGGTTCTCGCCGCTCGTACCAGATGTTCACCACGTGCCGTTCCCGCGCGAGTGTCCCGGGTGTGCGACGAGGTGCGGGCTCGCCGCGACCATTGACGACACCATCTTCAAACGCACCTGCCCGCCGGACGAGGTGGCCGCGATCTTCGTCGAGCCGATCCAGGGTGAGGGCGGCTACCACCCGATGCCGCCCGCCTGTCTGACGGCCCTCCGCGCGCTGTGCGACAAACACGGGATCATGCTCGTGGCCGATGAAGTGCAGTCCGGGATGGGGCGCACCGGGAAGATGTTCGCAGTGGAACATTACGGCGTCGAGCCGGACATCATCTGCTCCGCGAAGGGGATCGCGTCGGGGTTGCCGCTCGGCGCGATCATCGCAAAGGCGGACGTGATGGACTGGCCGTCGGGCAGCCACGCCAGCACGTTCGGCGGCAACCCGGTGGCGTGCCGGGCGGCGCTGGCGACGATTGAGTTACTCGAGCGCGAGCTGATGGCGAACGCGGCCGCCCGCGGGGAGCAACTCCGGGCCGGGCTGCGCGAACTCGGTGCGAAGCACCCGGCCCTGACCAACGTGCGCGGGCTCGGGCTCATGACCGCCGCCGATCTGCCGTCGCCGGCCGTGCGCGAGCAGGTGATTCAGACCGCGTTCCACCGCGGCCTGCTCCTCCTGGGATGCGGCGAAACCGCGCTGCGGTTCATCCCGCCGCTGTGCGTGTCCGCGGCGCAAGTCGATACCGCGCTTGGCATTCTGGACGGCGTGCTGGGAACGGCCGAGCCGGCCAAGGCCGCGACCGGCGCGCCCGCCGGGGCGGCCCTTCCGGTGGTGTGAGCGCGCCGCGGGTCCGCCTTGCATTTCTCCGAATTTGACGCTCTTCTGCGCTCGTAGTGCAAGCCGTCGCCCGCTTACGAATGCAGAAGGACGCTACGCGATGCCCGCTCCGCAGTCGCCCGAACCGCTCCCGCCCCACGCGGTGCTGATGCAACTGGTGTTCGGAAAGCTCGTTACGCAGGCCGTATCCGTTGTCGCGCGGTTCAAGCTCGCCGACCAGATGGCCGCCGGCCCCAAAACCGCGGCCGAACTCGCTTCCGCCGCCGGGCTGAACGCGAACCACCTCTACCGCGTCCTTCGCGCGTTGGCCGGGTTGGGCGTGTTGAGGGCCGAGGGAGAGCGGTTCGCGCTCACACCGGTGGGCGAGTTCCTGCGGTCCGACGTTCCGGGCTCCATGCGTGCCATCGCCACCTACGTCTGCGATCCGTGGAGCTGGAAGCCGTGGGGCGACCTGGCGGGCAGCGTGAAGGCCGGGGCGCCCGTTTTCGACCGCATGTTCGGTGAGGGGGTGTTCGACTACCTCGCGAAGCACCCGGACGAAGCCGCCACGTTCAACGAGGGCATGACTGGGTTCTCACAGCAGGCCGCTGCCGCGATGCTGAAGGCCTACGACTTCACGCCGTTCGGCACAATCGTTGATGTGGGCGGCGGGCACGGCGCGATCCTACGCGCGGTCCTGGGCGCGGCCCCGAACGCGCGGGGCATCGTGTTCGACGCCCCGCAGGTCGCGGCCGGGGCGGACGAGCCGATCCGCGCCGCGGGCCTGGCCGACCGGTGCAAGGCCGAAGGCGGCGACTTCTTCCGGGCGGTCCCCGCGGGCGGCGACCTTTACATCCTGAAACACATCATCCACGACTGGAACGATGCGAAGGCCACGCAGATCCTGAAGTCCGTTCGCGCCGCGATCCCGGCGACCGGCAAGCTGCTCCTCGTCGAAATGGTGGTGCCGCCCGGGTTCGCACCGCACTTCGCCCACGTACTCGATCTCGAGATGATGGTGGTGTGCGACGGCAAGGAGCGTACCGAACAGGAGTACCGCGAGCTGTTGGCGGGGGCCGGGTTCAAGCTCACCCGGATCGTCCCGACCGAGGGGCCGCACGGCCTGATCGAAGCCGAACCGGTTTGACGCCACACGAGTTCCGACTTACAAACCCTTCGTAGCTCTCCCGGCGAAGGGTGTGGTTCATGCCGACAGTTTTGATCACCGGCGGTGCCGGGTTCATCGGGTCCAACTTCGTCCGCCACCTGCTGGCGACCGACCCCGCCGTACAGATCGTCAACTTCGACGCGCTGACCTACGCGGGCAACCTCGCGAACCTCCGCGACCTCGACGGCCACCCGCGGCACACGTTCGTGCGGGGCGATGTCACCTCCCGCGACGACGTGCGCGGCGCGATGCAGCGCGGGGTGACGGATGTCATCCACTTCGCGGCCGAGAGCCACGTGGACCGCAGCATCCAGGACAGCGGCCCGTTCGTGCGAACCAACGTGCTCGGCACACAGGTGCTGCTCGACGCGGCCCGCGAGTTCCGGGTGAACAAATACGTTCAGGTCTCGACCGACGAGGTGTACGGGAGCCTGGGCGCGACCGGGCTGTTCACCGAAGAGACGCCCTTGCACCCGAACAGCCCGTACTCGGCAAGTAAAGCGGGCGCCGACCAACTCGTGCAGGCGTACCAGCACACGTTCGGGCTGAACGCGGTGATCACGCGGTGCTCGAACAACTACGGGCCGTACCAGTTCCCCGAGAAGCTGATCCCGCTGTTCGTGACCAACCTGCTCGCCGACCAGCAGGTGCCGGTGTACGGCGACGGCCAACAGGTCCGCGACTGGATTCACGTGCTGGACCACTGCCGCGGTGTCGAGGCCGCGTGGCGCCGCGGGACGCCCGGTGAGGTGTACAACTTCGGCGGCCGGTGCGAGATGGCGAACCTGGACCTCACGCTGCTCCTGCTCAAGCTCCTCGGCAAGCCCGAGACGCTCATCAAGTACGTGGCCGACCGCTTGGGGCACGACCGCCGGTACGCGATCGACTGCACGAAGGCCGAGCGCGAACTGGGCTGGGTGCCGCAGGTGAAGTTCGACAAGGGCTTGGCTGAGACGATCGACTGGTACCGGGCGAACGCGGACTGGGTCGCGACGATCAAGAACAAGGACTACCTGAGCTACTACGAGAAGCAATACGGGAAACGGGGATAGTCCCACGTCTCACGTCGGCAAGTCTCAGGTCGGCAAGCCGATCGCGGACCTGCGACCTGAGGCCTTCTGACTTGAGACCGGAGAAAAGATGTCCATTCGCGGCGTGATTCTGGCGGGCGGCAAGGGCACCCGCATGGGCGAACTCACACGGGTGACCAACAAGCACCTGCTGCCGGTCGGCGCGTGGCCGATGGTGTACCACCCGCTCAAGAAGCTCACCGGGGTGGGGCTGCAAGAGATCTTGCTCGTGTCCGGCACCGAGCACATGGGCGATTTCGTCGAGTTGCTCGGTTCGGGCAAGGACCACGGGTGCCGGCTCACGTACCGCGTCCAGGACGAGGCCGGCGGGATCGCCCAGGCGCTCGGACTGGCCGAGCACTTCTGCATGGGCAGCCGGTCGCTGGTGCTGCTCGGCGACAACATCTTCCGCGACCCGCTCATCGGGCTGCTGGAGAAGGCCAACACCCGCCCGGACTGGGCCTGGATCGGGCTGAAGGAGGTTCACGACCCGGGGCGGTACGGGGTCGCGGAACTGGACGGGGACAAGGTGCTGGGCATTGAGGAGAAGCCCGAGAAGCCCAAGAGCCCGATGGCGGTGGTCGGCATTTACATCTACCCGCCGGACGTGTTCGGGCTCATCAAGACGCTCAAGCCGAGCCGGCGCGGCGAGCTGGAAATCACGGACGTCAACAACCACTACATCCAGCAGGGCCGGATGGGGTGCTTCAACCTCGACGGCTACTGGACCGACGCCGGCACGCTCGACAGCCTCGACTACGCGAACGAGTTGGTCCGCAAGGAGCCGCCGCGGTTCTGACGTCTCTCGGCGCCGGAGGCGTTCGGCGCCGAGAGCGCCGAACGCCGCGTGAAACCCGACCTCAAATCAGTCCGTGGTGGCCGAGGTAGCGCTCGGCGTCGAGCGCGGCCATGCACCCGGTGCCGGACGCGCTGACCGCTTGGCGGTAGTAGTCGTCGGCCACGTCACCGGCGGCGAACACCCCTTCCACACTCGTGTACGTGCGGGCCAGCGTGGTCCACTTGATGTACCCGCCCGGGTTCAGCTCGAGCTGGCCGCCCAGGAAGCCCACGTTGGGCGTGTGGCCGATCGCCAGGAACAGGCCACTCGCCGCGAGTTCTTCTGTCGCGCCGGTCTTGTTGTTCTTCACCCGCACCGCGGTCACGCCCTTCTTGTCCTCGCCGAGCACCTCGTCGACCTCGGTGTTCCAGCGGATCTCGATCTTCGGGTTCTGCTCGGCGCGCTCGGCCATGATCTTGCTGGCGCGAAGCACGTCGCGGCGCACCAGCAGGTAGACCTTGCTGCCAAACTTCGTGAGGTACCCGGCCTCTTCGACGGCCGTGTCGCCGCCGCCCACCACCACGATCGGCTGGTTCTTGAACCGCGGCAGGAACCCGTCGCACACGGCGCACGCGGACACGCCCTTGTTCTTGAACTTGTCCTCGCTCGGGAGCCCCAGGTAGTTGGCCCGCGCGCCGGTGGCGATGATGAGCGTGTGCGTCTGGTACGTCTTGCCGTCGTGGGTGGTGAGCGTGAACGGGCGGCTCTTGAGGTCCACCTTCACAACGTCCTTCGACTCGACCCGGGTGTTGAAGTTCTTGGCCTGCTGGCGCATGAGCGCCACCAGCTCCGGGCCGTTGATCCCGTGCGTGGGCTGCGGCTTGTCGTCCGACACCCAGTACGGGAAGTCGGGGTCGTCGGCCTTCAGAGCGGTTTTCAGGTACTGCCGGGTGTCCCCGGCGGGCCACGACGGGAAGTTCTCGACCTCGGTGGTGAGCGCGAGCTGCCCGAGCGGGAGGGTGCCGTTCTGCCGGTTCTTGTCGTCGTTCGGGTTGCCCTCGAACACGAGCGGGTTCAGTGTGGCCCGGGCCGCGTAGATGGCCGCGGTCCATGCGGCGGGGCCGGAGCCGATGATGATCACGTTTTCGGGCATGGCGTTCTCGAGAGTGGTCGGTACGCAGCTACAGGTTCTCGGTCGGCGCGGCAAACGGGTGTCGTCGCCGCCGGCGGTCGTGCTATTCTAGATGTTCACCCGGTGCTGTCCTGATCGGCGTTCCAATCGCGGGGCATCGGCAAAACCGACCGAACCACTGACGAGCCGTCGAGTACCGCAAACCGACAGGAACAACTCCCCCCAATGCACGAACGCCTGACGCACTTCCGCGAGATCCTGCGCTACGTCCCCCGGTTCCGCGACCGGGTGTTCGTGATCGCCCTCGACGGCGCCGTGGTCGAGGACGACAACTTCCCGAACCTGCTGCTCGACATCGCGCTGCTGCGGAGCCTGAGCATCCGGGTGGTGCTGGTGCACGGCGCGGCGCTCCAGATCAAGCGGTACGCGGAGCTGATCCAGATGACCCCGTCGGACATCGACGGCACCGGGATCACCGACCGCGAAACGCTCAACGTCGCCATCACCGCGGCCAACCGCGTCACCCACGAGATCCTAGAGGGGCTGACCGCCAACGACCTCCGGGCCGTGTGCCCGAACGCGCTGGTCGCGCACCCGGCGGGCATCCTGGGCGGCGTCGACCACCTGTTCACGGGGCGCGTCGAGCGGGTCGATACCGGGCTCCTCGAGTTGCTCCTCGAGCGCGACATTGTACCCGTGATCCCGCCCATCGGCATCGACGGCGCCGGCGCGTCGTACCGGCTCAACTCGGACGCCGTCGCGGTGGAGCTGGCGAAATCGCTCAAGGCCGTGAAGCTGGTGTACCTCAACACGGAGGGCGGGGTCCGGGACGCCCGGGGCGCGGTGATCCGGCAAATGACCGCGCAAGAGGCCGACGCGGTTCTGAAGAAGAGCCGGGCCGAGTTGCCCCCGGGAGCGGTCACGAAGCTGACGGCGGCCGTGCGCGCGTGCAAGGAGGGCGTGGAGCGGGTTCACATCATCGACGGTCGCGAGCAGGAGGGGTTGCTCGGCGAGGTGTTCTCGAACGAGGGCATCGGCACGCTCATCCACGCCAACGAGTACCAGGCGATCCGGCAGGCGCAGAAGAAGGACGTCCGGGCGGTGTACGGCCTGATCCAGCAGGGCGTTCAGAACGACGAGCTGTTGAAGCGGTCGCGGGCCGAACTGGAGAAGATCATCGGCGACTACTTCGTGTTCGAGGTGGACCGCAACCCGGTCGCGTGCGCGGCGCTGCACGTGTACCCCGAGCAGAACATGGCCGAGCTGGCGAGCGTGTTCGTCGCGGAGCGCTACGAGAACCAGGGGATCGGGGCGAAGCTGATTCAGTTCACCGAGGGGGCGGCGCGGCGGCGCGGCATCGCGAAACTGTTCTGCCTCTCGACCCAGGCCATCAACTACTTCGTTCAGAAGGGCGGGTACGCGCTGGGCACGCCCGACGACCTTCCGCCGGTGCGGCGCGAGCGGTACGAACAGAGTCGCCGCAAGTCGCAGGTGCTAATCAAGCAGTTGAGCGACCGGCCCGCGTAACGCCGCGCTGGCACTTCGGGTTCCAGCTAAAAAACGCATGGCGGTGTGAACGCCCTCGGGGCGCGGCTGGTCCGAAGCGCGGCCGGGTCGCATCAATGCTCGGTAGAGGGGCCAAGAAGAGTTTGACAGGATAAACAGGATCTCGAACCGATCGGTCTTCATCCGGTGAATCCGGTTCATCCTGTCAAAACTTGTTTTCGTGACCACGAGGCTCGCCCGGCTCCAGGCCGCAGGCCCGGAACGGTTACCAGACCTGTTCCTCTTAATCTGGGGACAGCCGCAGTTCCGCCCGCACCGGTTGGAACCACAGCAAGCCTACCCACTACGACTCCCGGGCTGCCTTCTCCGCGGCCAAAAGCTCCTCGCCCCGGGCCGTCGCGCGGTCCAGTTCGGCGCGGACCTGGGGCCGTTGTGTCCGGCCTCGTTCAGTTGCTGGTAGTTCTCCAAACGGCCAACAAAAGGCACCGGTAGGGCAGTAAGCGTTCCGACCCCGGAAGAGAAGTAAACGACAGCCGACACGCGAACCGGGAAAGCCATCGCCTTCCCGGTTTCGTTTCCGCGGCACGTGTGTTACGCTCGGGCGGTTTCACCTCCCGGAACCCCACTCATGCGCCACGCCGCTCTCCTCGCCGCCGCGCTCGTCATGCCCGCGCTCGCGGCGACCGCCGACCCGCCCAAAAACGCTCCGCCGATCGAACGGCCCGCCGACCCGAAGGCGACGAAGATCGTCCTGATCGCCGGCTCGAACTACTACAAGGCCGGCGAGCACGACTACGTCGCGAACTGCGCGGTTCTGGCGGACCTGCTGAAGCAAACCCCAAACGTCGCGCCCGTGCTCGCGCTCGACTGGCCCAAGAAGGCCGACACGCTCGACAACGCCAAGGCGGTCGTGTTCCTGTTCGACGGCGCCGAGAAGCACCAGGCGCTCAAGGGCGAGCGGCTCACGCAGGTGCAAAAGCTGATGGACGCGAAGGCCGGGCTCGTTCAGCTCCACCAGACGGCCGATTACCCGAAGGACTTCGCCCCCAAGGCGCGCGAGTGGAGCGGCGGCGCGTGGGAGAAGGGCGCCGGCGAGCGGGCACACTGGGTCACGACGTTCGACAAGTTCCCGGAACACCCGGTGTGCAACGGGGTGAAGCCGTTCAAGATCGACGACGGTTACCTGTTCAAGAACACGTTCGTTGCCGGCATGAAGGGCGTGACGCCGATCCTGCGGACGTGGAACCCGAAATCGACCGCCAAGCCCACCGGCGGGCAGGACGTGGTCGCGTGGACCTACGAGCGGCCCGAGGGCGGGCGTTCGTTTACGTTCACCGGGGCGCACCTGCACGCGAGCTTCGCGGAGGAGGGCTACCGGCGGTTACTGGTGAACGGCATCCTCTGGGCCGCGGGCGTGGACGTGCCCAAGGAAGGCGCGAAGGTCGATCTCGACCCGTCCGAATTGCCTAAGTACCTGAAGCCCGCGCCGGCGAAGAAGTAGCCGCTTGCGGCCCGGCTAGAGTGCCCGCATCGGGCTCGGCGAGAGAGGCGGAAAGGTATAGGCATGATAATACCGATACCAATTGCTACGCACTGGGTGGCGACGGCCCACGGAACCGTTTGGAAAGTCGTCACCTGTTCGCACTGCCTACAACGGTATGCCTTCCTGCTGAAGTTGGAGGCGACCGGCAAGGAAGTCG
>NZ_JAXBLV010000197.1:0-54655 GCF_034097035.1 Gemmata algarum | reverse complement strand
AAGACAAAAACCAAGCCGGACACCAACAGTCGGTTCGTGTATCGGGCGACGGAGGGGGCACGAACTGCTCGCGCCGGCGGCTGGATAGGGCGCTTACGCTCGCCTCCGATCTTCGCCGGTGGAATACCGCGCCGCACGCCGCAGCCATCGACGATCCACCACAACCCGAAAAGAACCGCAAGCACGCCGACCGCCGCCCGGGCGGCTTTAACGCCCCAGCTCCCGACGTTCTGTTCCAACCATATCAGCACGTATGTGCTTTCCCGGTACGAACTCCAAACGGTAGCGAGCCACTGTCGAGCCGCGTTGTCGGTTGTAAGCGTGCCCGGGAGCGAACCGTTTCGCGGGGCGCGTGTCCGTTTGGCGTGCTCTCTCGCGACCCGGAGCCTTGATGGACGAAGAAGCCGGCTTCCTCGCGGCGATCGGCCTTGCGCCCGCCGAGGACACGACCCGCCTCGCCTACGCCGACTGGCTCGACGAGCGGTCCGACCCGGACTGCCGAGCGAAGGCGGAGTTCATCCGCCTCGAAACGCGACTCACCACCGAACCGGTGGACGATTACCCCGCCCTGACCGCGCACCTCCGGCAACTGGCCGCGGGACTGAACTCCGACTGGCTGGCCGTCGTCAGCCGCCCGCCCGTCGAGAACTGTCGGGGGCGCCTGGACCACGAGTGCCCCGGCGCCTGGTCCCGGTTGGTCCCGAGCGAGCTGAACGCCCGGACGTGCGGCTCCTGTCTGAAAACGGTTCACTACGTTCGGTCCCTCGCGGACGCTCAGCCCCACGTGCGCGACCGGAACCCGGTCGTTGTCTCGCTCGGGGTGGTGCGCGAGCCCGGCGACATCCCGCCGAGCCGGCTGCTCTGGAACGCGCGCTGGGAGCGGCCGGCCCTGCTCGAACGCAAGCGGCTGTCGCGAACCGGGAACGTGCCGCGGCCGGACCCGCCGAACGCGGGCGCGGACGAGACCCGCGAGCCGCCCCGGGCGGCTCCGCCCCGCCGGCAGGCCCGGCGGCCCCGCCGCATCGAACGCGAGAACTGGGAGGAGTTGGAATGACCGCCGGCGAGGGGCGCCCCGACGGGCGTCCCTGTTCCTCGGACCTGAATGCGAGACGACCCATGAACGACGAAGCCGGCTTCCTGCGCGCGCTGCTTGAAACCCCGGCCGACGACACGACGCGGCTCGTGTACGCCGACTGGCTCACCGAGCGCGGCGACCCGGAGAGCGCCGCCAAGGCCCGGTTCCTGCGGCTCACGGTCCGGTTCCGGCAGAGCGGTCGCACCGACGAGTACCAGCAGGCCGAGCTACAACCGCTGGCCGCGGCGCTGCCGCCGGAGTGGCTCGGGTTGGTGAGCAGCCTGAAGGTCGAAGGGTGCCCGGCGAAGGCCCCGGCGCCGCCCCCGCCCCTGGTCCAAGGCGGTCTCCGTCTCGGCATCCATCTCGGCGGCCTGTTCCAGTTCGTGTGCGATCAGGGCTGGGACGACATGGCCCCGACCGGTGAGCCGACCGTCCGGCGCTGCGCGCAGTGCGGCAAGGACGTTCACTACTGTGCCACGATCACGGACGCACGCGAGCACGCCGACGAAGGGCACTGCGTCGCGGTCGATCTGGGGATCGTCCGGCGCGAAGACGACCTCGCCCCGCGCCGGTACTGGGTCGGGCGCCCCAGCGCGGAAGCCGCTCGCAAAGAAGAAGAGCGATGGAAGCTCGACCCGGTGTCGGAAGCCCGCGCGGCGGGCAAGCGGCCGGGCGCGGCCGACGCGGCGGGCTGAAGCCCGCAGGAAAACGTCCGGAATCTGCCCCGGGGGCGCTGGCGCCGACGCCCCCGGTTGCTAACTTCAACTGCACACCTCTCCCACACCAACCTCACAGGTCGCCGCGATGCGCGCCGTCCTGCAACGTGTCCGCCACGCCCGGGTGACCGTCGGCGACGAACCGACCGGCGAAATATCCCGCGGGTGGCTGGTGCTCCTCGGGGTCGGACCCGGCGATACGCAAAAGTCGGTCGACTGGCTGGCCGATAAAGTCGCCAACCTGCGTGCGTTCGAGGACGCCGCCGGCAAGATGAACCTGTCCGTACAGGACGTGAGTGGCGGCGTGCTGGTCGTCAGCCAGTTCACACTGTACGGCGACTGCCTGAAGGGGCGCCGGCCGAGCTTCACGGGCGCGGCCCCGCCCGCGGTCGCGGAGCCGCTGTACGAGGCGTTCGCGACGGCACTGAAGATGCTCGGGGTGCCGGTCGCGACCGGGCGGTTCGGCGCTGACATGCTGGTGGAACTGGCGAACGACGGCCCGGTGACCTTTGTGCTCGATGTCCCGGTTTGACGGACCCTCTCCCATGAACCGCCGCGCGTTCCTCGCCGCCGCTGTCGCATCGAGCGCCGCCCCGCTCCTCGCGGTCCAGCCGAAGGATAAGGTCAAGCTCGTGTCGAGCCTGCCGCGGATCGGCAGCGCGAAGGGCCAGACGGACGGCATCGTGAACGCCATCAAGATGGCGATCGCCGACTTCGAGAAGGTCGTGCCGTTCGCGGTGGGCTACGAGGACCTGGACGACACGACACCCCAGCAGGGGACGTTGGACCCCGAGCAGGCAAAGGCGAACGCGGAGAAGGCGGTCGCGGACAAGGACGTGATGGCGGTCATCGGGCCGTTCAGCTCCGGCGCCGCCCGGGTCTCGGCCCCGATCCTGAACCGCGCCGGGCTGGCGCAGGTCACGCCGTCGGCGTCGTGGCCCGGGTTGACCAAGAGCGCCCCCGGGGCCGACGCGGACGAGCCGGGGCGGTACCGCCCCGGGAAGGAAGTCACCTTCTTCCGCGTGTGCCCGCACGACGCCAGCCAGGGGCCGCTGTCGGCCGACTTTGCCGCAAACGATTTGAAGGCGAAGAGCGTGTACGTGCTGAATGACAAGGAGCTGTATGGGGCGTCTTTGGCGTGCGGGTTCAAGAAGCGGTGCGAGGCGCTGAAGGTCAAGGTGGTGGGCGACGAGGGCGCCGGCGCACGGGGCACCGGTTTCCAGACGCTGGCCGAGCGGATCAAGACGGCGAACCCGGACCTCGTGTACTTCGGCGGCACCAGCCAGACCGGCGCGCCGCGGCTCGCACGCGCCCTGCACGCGGAAAAGGTGAACTGCCCGCTCCTGCTCCCGGACGGGTGCTACGAGCAGGCGTTCGTCGAAGCCGTCGGGGCCGACGTGCTGGACGAAATGAAGGTGTTCGTCACGATCGGCGGCATCGCGCCGGCGCACCTGAAAGGGGCGGGCGCCGCGTTCGTCAAGCGGTACACGGCGAAGTACGGCAAGGCGCCCGAGGCGGCCGCGGTGTACGGGTATGAGGCGGCGGCGGTGGTGCTGGAGGCGCTCCGGACGGCCGGCAAAAAGGACCGCGAGGCGGTGCGCAAGGCCGTCGCCGCCACGAAGGACTTCGACAAGGGCGTGCTGGGCACGTGGGGCTTCGACGCCGACGGCGACACGACGCTCCAGCCGCTCACCGTTGCGACGGTCGAGAAGGGGACGTTCCGGGCCGTGAAGGTGCTCGGGACGGAGTGAGCGGCCCGCCCGTGAGGCGCGGTGCGAGCGGTCGCGAAGGCGGGCCGCAGGGCCGGGGCGGCCGCGGTCCCGGGGAAGGCGCTAGACACGGGCCGGCCGCGAGCCTACATTCTGGCTTGATACGGACCCCGAAACACCACCACAGGTTCACCGAAATGGAAAACCGCGCAGCCGGGCCGAACATGAACCGCCGCAAGTTCCTCGGCGCGGCCGCCGCGGCGGCCGTGCCCGCCCTGGTCACCGGGTGCGGCGGGGGCGGCTCCACCGACGACGGGAAGGGCGGCGGGGGAGGGGGCGGGGCCGTCCCGGGCACCCCGGGCGTGATCCGCATCGTCTCCAGCCTGCCACGCACCGGCAGCGCCAAGGGCCAAACGAACACGATCGTCAACGGCATCCAGATGGCGATCGAGGACTACGGCGGGAAGATCGGCGACTTCAAGATCGAGTACTCGGACTGGGACGACGCCACCGCCGCGTCCGGGTCGTGGGACGGCCCGACCGAGAAGGCCAACGCGCAGAAGGCGGTCGCGGACCCGGACGTGATGGCGTACATCGGCCCGTACAACTCGAACGCGGCCAAGGTCAGCATGCCGGAGCTGAACGAGGCCGGCCTGTTGCAGGTCTCGCCGGCCGTCACCTGGCCGGGGCTGACCAAGAAGATCAAGGGCGTCGCCCCGGACGAGCCGGAGAAGTACCGGCCCGCCAAGAAGAAGAACTTCTGCCGCGTGTGTACCACCGACGACCTGCAAGGGCCGCTGGCGGCCGACTTCGCCGCCGAGGTGCTGAAGGCCAAGCGGGTTTACATCCTCAACGACAAGGAGCTGTACGGCGAGGGGCTCGCCAAGCTGTTCCGCCAGCGGTGCGAGGAGCTGAAGCTGGAGGTCGTCGGCGACGAGGGCATCAACACCACGAGCATCGAGTTCGGCGGGCTGATGACCAAGATCAAGGGGCTGAACCCGGACCTCGTGTACTTCGGCGGCACCACCCAGAGCAAGGGCGGGCAGGTCGCGAAGGACATGGTCGGCGCGGGGCTGACGTGCCCGATCCTCGCCCCGGACGGGTGCTACGAGCAGGCGTTCATCGACAGCGCCGGGGCCGCGAACCTGAACGGCCGCGCCTACGTGAGCATCGTGGGCCTCGACCCGTCGCAGCTGACCGGCAAGGGGGCCGAGTTCGTCAAGCGGTACAACGAGAAGTACAAGACGGCCCCGGAGGCGTTCGCGCTGTACGGCTACGAGTGCGCGAAGGTGGTGCTGGAGGCGATCAAGAAGGTGAACAAGAAGGACCGCGAGGCGATCCTGAAGGAAGTGCTCGCGACCAAGAACTTCACCGCCGGGGCGGTGGGCGGGGCCGAGGGCTGGGGCTTCGACAACAACGGCGACACCACCCTGCGGCAGGTGACGATCAGCGTCGTGGAGAACGGCAAGTTCGTGCCCAAGAAGACCGTCACCAAGTAGCCGGCCCGCGGGGCGCACCCCCGCGGCCGAACGGACCCACGCGCCGGGGGGCGCGCGCCCCCCGCCCGCAGAGACCACGCCCGCCACGAGTTCCGATGCTCGACTCGCTCGCCACTGCCCTCGGCCCCGCGTTCTACCAGTACCTGCTCATCGGGCTGGTGACCGGCCTGCTGTACGCGCTCATCGCGCTCGGCTACACGATGGTGTACGGCATCATCGAGCTGATCAACTTCGCCCACGGCGACCTGTTCATGCTGGGCTCGTTCCTGGCGCTCCAGGTCGCCATCTGGGTCGGGGCCGCGACCGCCACCGGCGAGGCCACCGGCGCCGCCGCGCTGCCCACCATCATACTGATGCTGGTCGCGGCGCCGCTGTTCTGCGCCGGGCTCAACGTGGCCGTGGACCGGGTCGTCTACAAGCCGCTGCGGAACGCGCCGAAGCTGGCCCCGCTGGTGTCCGCCATCGGGGTCAGCTTCATTTTCATGAACATCGGCGTGTTCTGGATGGGCACCTACGACCTGAACTTCCCCAAACTGGTCCCGCAGGACAACCTGACCCCCGACGCCCGGATCGCGCTGAACTACAAGCACATCATGGTGCTCGCGGTGACCCTCCCGGTGATGGTCGCGCTGACCGTGTTCGTGCGGTACACGTCCCTCGGGAAGGCGATGCGGGCGACCGCCCAGAACCCGACCGCGGCCCAGCTCATGGGCATCAACGTGGACCGCGTGATCGCCGCGACGTTCGCGATCGGCGGCGGGCTCGGCGGGGTCGCGGCGGTGGTGTACGGGCTGTACAACAACACCGTCGGATACATGATGGGTTTCCAGACCGGGCTGTACGCGTTCACCGCGGCGGTGCTCGGCGGGATCGGCAACATCCCCGGTGCGGTGCTCGGCGGCATCATCATCGGCCTCGTCCGCTCGCTCGGCAGCGCCTACGTCGGCGAGCAGTGGAGCGAGGCGCTCATCTTCGCGATCCTGATCGTGATCCTGATTTTCCGGCCCAACGGCATCCTCGGGGCCCGCACGCGGGAGAAGGTATGAGTCTGGTGCGCGGCGCGCTCGGGTACTGGATGGTCGCGGGGTTCGTGCTGCTGGCGGCGGTGCCGTTCTTGCCGTACCGGGACGCCCCGATCTACGGCACCCAGGCCATCCCGGTGCTGTGCTTCGTGATCCTGGCGCTGGGCCTGAACGTGGTGGTCGGGTACACCGGCCTGCTGCACCTCGGAATCGCGGCGTTCTTCGGCATCGGCGCGTACACCGCCGGCGTGCTCACCACCACCGCGTTCCCCTTCGGCTCCAGTTTCGTGGTGGTCGCGGTCGCGTCCGCGCTGACCGCGGCGGCGGTGGGCGTGGCCACCACCGCGCCCACGCTGCGCCTGCGCGGCGACTACCTCGCGCTGGTCACCCTCGGGTTCGGGCTCATCACCATTTACGTGATCCGCAACCTAGCCGCGATCACCGACGGGACGCAGGGCCTCACGCCCGTGGCGCCGGACTTCTTCCCGGGCATCGACGACCCGGTGCTGCCGAAGTCGCGGCCCGGGTGGAACAACAGTTGGCGCAAGTACCCGTACCTGTACTACCTGTGCCTCGGCCTCCTGGCGGTGGTGGTGGTCTTCCTGCGGAACCTGGAGCGGAGCCGCCTGGGCCGCGCGTGGGTCGCGCTGCGCGAGGACGAACTCGCGGCGTCGTGCATGGGGCTCAACCCGGCCCGGCTGAAGCTCTCGGCGATCGCACTGGGCGCCGGACTGGCCGGGCTGGCCGGGGCGCTGTTCGCGGTGTCGCAGAACGGCACCACGGAGCCGAAGGCGTACGGGTTCGAGCGGTCCATGATCGCCCTGTGCTGCGTGATCCTCGGCGGGCTCGGCAACCGGCCCGGGGTGATCCTCGGCGTAGTGCTGCTGGTGGGCTACGACCAGATCCTCACCCCGCTGCTGGACAACTGGCTGCAAGCGCAGAAGCTGAACCCGAACGGCAAAGAGTACCTGAAGGTGAGCGGGTGGCGGCTGTGCATCTTCGGGCTGGCGCTCATCCTGATGATGCGGCTGCGCCCCGAAGGGCTGCTCCCGTCCGCGCGCCAGAAGCGCGAACTGCACCCCGAACGGGACGAGGCCGCCGGCGAGGCCGCCGCGCGGGCGGAGGTCGCGGGGCACGAGGCCGGCGGGGCCGCCCGCGCGTGAACCGTTTCGGGGCGCGGCGCCCCTTCGCGCCCCTCACCTGATCTCTGGCCGGCTTCCCGACGCTCGATTATTCCTGCCTCCTGCCCCCTGAGCCTATGGCCCTCTTGAAGGTTACGAAGCTGATGATGCGGTTCGGCGGGATCACCGCCGTCAACGGCGTCGATCTGGACATCGAGCGGGGGCACATCTTCTCCGTGATCGGCCCGAACGGCGCCGGGAAGACGACCGTGTTCAACGCGGTCACCGGCATCTACGAGCCGACCGCGGGGGCGATCGAGTTCGAGGGCCGATCGCTCGTCCGGCCGTTCACCTGGCGGGTCGCGACCGGAGCCGTGCTCACCGGGCTGGCGGTGGGGCTCGTGCTGACGCTGTTCGCGGTCAACGCGGACACGCTCTGGAAGCGGTCGGTCCGGGCGGTGGAGGCCGCCCGGCAGGAGAAGATCGGCCTGCGGGTCGTCGAGGAGACCGAAAAGAACGCCGACGCCGACGCCCGGCTCACCGACGCGGAACTGCAAAAGGTCGAGGAGGCCCGGAAGAAGGCGGCGGTCGCGGCGTTCCCGTTCCCCTGGGGCGACGCGGTCCGGGCGGCGCGGGCGCACGTCGCCGACCGGCCGCTCACGGCGGGGCTGGCCTTCGGGCTCGGCACGCTGATCGGGACCGCCGGCGTGCTCGTCACGTGGCGCCGGTCCCGGCGGTCGCCGGACGTGATCTCGCAGAACGGCATCGCCCGCACGTTCCAGAACATCCGGCTGTTCCACTCGATGACGGTGCTGGAGAACGTCCTCGTCGGCATGACCCGCGCGATCCCCGGCAGCCCGGTGCTGGCCGCGTGCGGGGCCGGCGCGGCGCGGCGCGCGGAGTCCGCGGCCGAGCGGCGGGCGGCCGAGCTGCTCGCGTTCGTCGGGCTGGCGGGCAAGCACAACGAGCTGGCCAAGAACCTCCCCTACGGCGACCAGCGGCGGCTGGAGATCGCCCGCGCGCTGGCCACCGCCCCGCGGCTCCTGCTGCTCGACGAGCCCGCCGCGGGCATGAACCCGAGCGAGACCGTCGACCTCATGGGGCTCATCCGCCGCATCCGCGACACCGGGGTGACGGTGCTCCTGATCGAGCACCACATGAACCTCGTCATGGGCATCTCGGACCGCATCGCGGTGCTCAACTTCGGGGTCAAGATCGCGGAGGGGACGCCCGCCGAGATCGCCCGCGACCCCAAAGTCATCGAAGCGTACCTCGGGTCGGAGGAAGTGTCGTGAGTGCCCCGCTGCTCGAAGTGCGCGACCTCGAAGCCGGGTACGGCCCGATCAACGTGCTGCACCGGCTCTCGCTGACGGTGAACCCCGGCGAGATCGTGACCATGATCGGCGCCAACGGCGCCGGCAAGACCACCACCCTCAACGCCGTCTCCGGCGTCGTGAAGACGCGGGCCGGGAGCGTCACGTTCGACGGGAAGCCGCTCGCCGGGGTGCCGGCGCACAACATCGTGCGGCTGGGGCTCGCGCAGTCGCCCGAGGGCCGCAAGATCTTCGCCCGGCTGACGGTGCGCGAGAACCTCGAGATGGGCGCGTTTACCCGCGCCGACGCCGACGGGGTCCGGGCCGACATCAAGAAGGCCTACGCGATGTTCCCGATCCTGGAGAAGCGCCAGGCCCAGCCGGGCGGGCTGCTCTCCGGCGGCGAGCAGCAGATGCTGGCCATCGCCCGCGCGCTCATGTCCCGGCCCAAGCTGCTGCTGCTGGACGAGCCGTCGCTCGGGCTGGCCCCGCAGATCGTGGTGCAGATCTTCGACGTGATCCGCACCCTGAACCGCGAGCAGGGGATGTCGGTGCTGCTGGTGGAGCAGAACGCCCGCATGGCGCTGAAGGTGGCGCACCGCGGGTACGTGCTGGAGACGGGCCGCATCACCTGCACCGACCGCGCCGACGTGCTGCTCCACGACCCCCGCATCCGCGAAGCGTACCTGGGCGAGTAGCCGGGAAGAACCTACCCCCGGCCCCCTCCCTGAAGGGAGTGAGGGGCCGACAACGCCGTTCCCGAAGCACTCCGGCGTGTTGGTGGGCCACTCGTTCGTCTCTATCGGCGCCACCCCCTCCCTTCAGGGAGGGGGCCGGGGGGTAGGTTCTTCCCCGGCCGGCGAGCGCTGTTACGCGAATCGCTTGCGCGCTCACGCGCGCGGGGCCGGCTCGTAAAACGAGCCCCATGAAAATCACCCGCCTCTCCACCGACCGCCTGCGCGTTCCGCTCGGAAAGCCCTCCCGGGTTTCGCTCACCGACCCGAAGCCGGCCGCGCCCGACGCGGTCGAACTCGTCCTCGTTCAGCTCGAAACCGACGCCGGCGTCAGCGGGCTGGGGTTCACCTACCTGCTCGGCGCGGGCGCCGCGGCGCTGCGGTCGCTGATCGACACCGAGCTGGCGCCGGTCGTCCTCAACGAGGACCCGCGCGACACGGACCGCCTCTTCGCCCGCGCCGAAGCGCGGTTCCGGGCCGCGGGGTTCGGCGGGCTCGCGGCGCGGGCGTACTCCGCGATCGACACCGCCCTCTGGGACGCGAAGGCGAAGGCCGCGAACGTCCCGCTGGCGAAGCTGCTCGGCAACGCGAAGCCGGGGGCGGCGTTCGTGGTGTCCGACGCCGCGACGGTCGGGCGCGACTCGGCCGAGGCGCTGAAGGCGCTCAAGCCGCACCTGAAGCACGGCGCGATGGGCGTGCGCATCGAGATCGGCGGCGGCGACGTGCAGGCCGACGCCGAGCGGGTGCGCGAGATCCAGGGCGGCCTGGGCGAAAACGGCTGGGTCGCCGTGACCGCCGAGTGCCGGTTCGACCTGGGCACCGCGCTGGCGCTCACGCACTTCTTCGAGGACGTGGGCGTTGACGTGTTCGAGGACCCCATCCCGACGGCCGACGCGGCCGGCTACGAGAAGCTCGCCCGGATCGCGGAGGTGCCCATCGCGGTCGGCGCGACGTTCGACACCCGCGAGGCGTTCTTCCAGGTGATCCGCGCGGGCACCGTGCGAACGGTTCGCCCCGACGTGTGCCGGCTCGGCGGCGTCACCCCGCTGCTGAAGGTGGCGGCGGTGGCGGAGGCGTACCACGTCGCGGTGTCGCCGGTGCGCATGACCGAGGTGGGCGTTCACCTCGCGTGCGGGCTGGCGTCGGTGCCGCACGTGGACTGCGTGTCGTGGTTCCGCGACGTGTTCACCGGCGGCCCCGGCTTCGAGGCCGGAAAGATGGTGCCCCACGCCGTACCGGGTCTGGGGCTCACGCTGAACGAAGAGTCCGCGGCCAAGTACCGCGTGTGACGCCCTCCGGTCCGAAGCGCGTGGGTGATGTTCGGCGTGCCCGGCCCGTTGGGATTGGCGCGCCGGGGGCGGCGCGGGCGGTGTTATGTTGGCGGGAAGTCGAACCGCCACGAGGTCCGCCATGTCCGCTCCGCGACTGCTGTTCCGTCACCTGCCGGTGTCCGGCCCGCCGGTGCCGGACGGGGAACTGCTGCGCCGGTACGCCGAGGGCCGCGACGAGTCGGCGTTCGCCGAGCTGGTGCGGCGCAACGGCCCGCTGGTGCTGCGCGCGTGCCGCAACGTGCTCCACAACCCGGCCGACGCCGACGACGCGTTCCAGTCGGCGTTCATCCTGCTGGCCCGGCACGCCGCCGGGCTGACCCGGGCCGCGTCCGTGGCCGGGTGGCTGCACACGGCCGCGGTGCGGTCGGCGCGGAACATCCGGCGCGGGGCCGCCCGGCGCCAGAAGCGCGAGGGCGCGAACCGCGAGCGGCCCGCCCCTTCACCGGCCGATGACACGCTGTGGGCGGAGCTGCGGGAGCGGATCGACGCGGAGCTGGCGCGGCTCCCGGAGGCGTACCGGGTGCCGCTGCTGCTGTGCTACGTGCAGGGGCTCAGCTACGCGGACGCGGCGCGGCGGCTGGGGTGCTCGGCGGGCGCGCTGCGGGGGCGGCTGGAGCGTGGCCGCGAGCTGTTGCGCGGGCGGCTCGGGCGGTGGGGGCTGCCGGCGGCGCTGGTGGCGGCTGGGGCGCCGGCTCCGGCCGTGGGCGCGGGTCTGCGGGCGTCCACCCTGGCGGCGGTACGGGGTGCCACCCGGACCGTTGGCGGATGGGTGAAGTGGGCCGCGCTGGTGCTCGTTGCCGGGGCGGTGGCCGGGGCCGGGCTGTCGGCGTTCCGCGCGCCCGGTGCGCCGCCCGAGCCGTCCCCACTCGCGGTGAAAGGGGCCGCGCGGCCCGAGAAGGGCGAGCCGGGCGCGAAGACCGACGCGGCCGGCGACCCGCTCCCGGTCGGGGCGCTGGTGCGGATGGGGTCGTCGCGGTTCCACCACGGGTCGAACGTTCAGCGACTGACGGTATCACCGGACGGCAAGTGGGTTGTTTCTGAAGGAATACAAGATTGCCACATTTGGGATTTGGCGACCGGACGGGAGCACGTTCCGGACTGGTTATCAAACGCCACCCGTCGCTCCGAATGGGTGGGAAAGGACTACGTCCTCCGGGATGGTGGTATTGGCCCGGCCGGCGACCGGCTTGTGGCACTGTTTGAGGTGCGGGCCGCGAAGCAAACGTACCTACAACTGCGGGACGCGATTACCGGGGCGGAGGTCGCCCGCGTTCTCAAACACCCGACCGACGCCGACGGGAGCGAGCGGCAGACGGTCACGGCAGACGGAAAGTGGGTGTTCCGCACTTACTGGTCTCAAGCCCCAAACGGGCCGGGAAAGGGGAAACAAATTGTTGAGACCGCAGACCTGACCGCGGCCTCCCCCCAAATGGTGAAGCGGCTGGAGTTCGATGATAGTAGCCAATACACGACCGTCTCGGCCGACGGGCGGGCCGCCTCATTCTCGTTCAGTGACTCCTGTCAGGTGTGGATCTGCGAACACGGACAATGAAGTTGAAGGTGCCGGCCAAGCGGAACGCACCCCCAATGGACGACGATTGCCCTTGCGGGACGCTCTCCCCTGACGGGAAAACGTTGGCAGTAGTGCATCCGAATGAGACGTTGGAGCTTTGGGACACTGCGACCCGGAAACAACGTCCGGCCCCCGCGGAGCCGCTCGGCAAATGGATGACGGTTCATTGTTTCTCGCCAGACGGTAAGCAAATCGTCGTTGCGTGCCCTCACGGACCGGTGTTGCGTGTGTGGGATGTGATGACCGGGCAGAAGGTGCGCGACTACCACGAGGACCGCGCCTGGGGGGCCGCGTTCACACCAGACGGCAAGCGAATCGCTATCGGACGGAACGACCGCGTGAACGTACTCGATGTGGTCACCGGGAAGCCGGTTCACGACTTCGGCGGACACAACGGCACCGTGTGGCGGGTCCGATTCACCCCGGACGGCCGGTTGCTGACTTACGGCGGGGAGGCCGTGATCGAGTGGGATCCGCGAACCGGACGTAAACTTGGCGAACGGAAATACAACGGCAGCTCGTACCTGGACACCTCCCGAGACGGAAAGCGGATCGTCACCACCGGCACGGACCAAAAGCTCCGGCTGTGGTCCCCCGGCCAGCTCAACGAACTGCATGTTGTTGCTCCGGACCGAGAGCCCTTGTTCTCCGTTCAGTTACACCCCGACGGTAAGGAGTTCGTCGTCGGCGGGGGCAAACCCGGTATCCAGGTGTTTGACGCCGGCACCGGCCGCCTCCGTCGAACGATCGCGGTCGGCGAGACCACATATCTGACCCAATTCTCACAGGATGGGCGGTGGCTCGTGTTTCAGCGAACGGGCGATCATGCGACTCTGGTCGTGTGGGACTGGGCCGCTGACAAGCAGTTGCTCACGTTGGACTTCGGTGAGCAGAGCTTGTGCGCTCAAAAAGCGTTCTCGACCGACGGGCGGCTGATGGCGGTGGGCAACAGCGAGGGGCACATCCGGGTGTTCGACCTGCGCACCGGCAAGCCGACGCACGAGGTGAACATGAACGGCTGTGCCGACGAACGTGCCTATTTAAGTAACCGCGTGTATGATCTTTCATTTTCCCCGGACGGACGGCTGCTCGCAACAGGAGCGGCCGACGGTGTCGTGCGGGTGTGGGAACTGGCGACCGGGAGCGAGCGGTTCCGGTTAGCCGGGCACCGCGGAGGCGTTTGGGCGCTCGCGTATTCCCCCGACGGTGCGCGGCTGGCGTCCGGGAGCGACGACCGGTCGGTGGTGACGTGGGACGCGACCGGCGCAGGGATGCCGATCGACCCGAAGCACCAGCCGAAGGACGCGGCGGATGCCTGGGTGCGGCTGGCGGACCGGGACGCGGCAGCCGGGTTCGCGGCGGTGCGGTACCTGTCGGCCCGCCCGGTGGACGCGGTGGCGCTCGCGAAGGGCGTGCGCCCGGTGCCGGCGGCGGACCCGAAGGTGGTGGCGGGTCTGGTCGAGAAGCTGGGGAGCGAGGACTTCGTGACGCGCGAGCAGTCGGAGAAGGAACTGGTGGCGCTGGGCGAGGGTGCGGCGGACGCACTGCGGGCTGAGCTGGCGCGGGCGACCGATGCGGAGTCGCGTCAGCGGCTGACGAAACTGCTGGCCCCGCTGGGCGGGCCGCCCCGGGCCGGCCCACGGCTCCAAGCGGTACGGGCGGTGGAGGTGCTGGAGCGCGTGGGCACGGCGGACGCGCGTGCGGCGCTGCGGGCGTGGGCGGGTGGGGCGCGCGGGGCGGAACTAACCGAGGCGGCGGGGGCCGCCCTCGCGCGGCTCGAGGCGGGTGGTGCTACGCCCAGGGGTCAGAACGAGTCGAAGCGCTGACGCACGTGATACCAAATCCGGCCGCGTCAAGTCGGGGCCGCGGTCGATCCGCATTCGTGCCCGCGTGGGGCGCACAGGGCGGGAGACCTGTGCGCCCCACGCGCGCGCCGTTTTCGCTACCGCCCGCGGGCGCTCCGGGGTACCATCAGCAGCCCGCCCCGGTTTCGTTCGGCCCCGCGGAAACCCAACATGACGCGCCTTTTGCTCGTCGCACTGTTTGCCATTGCCGCGCCCCTGTCACTCACCGCCCAAGAGAAGAAACCGGTGCGGCTCTTCGCCGAGGCCGAGGACTTCACCGTCACCTCGTCCGGCTGGAAGGTGCTGCCGTTCCGCGAGAACTACTACGCGGGCACGTTCGCGATCACCTTCCTCTCGCGCATGGCGTGCCTCAGCGCGCCCGAGGAGATCGGCCCGGACCGGAAGGCGGTCGCCGAACAAACCGTCACGATCCCCTACGCCGACGCCTTCGAGGTGATGGTGCGGTACGAGCAGCCGTTCCAGTTCGCCGCGGAGTTCACCGTCGAGGTGGAACAGGGGGGCAAGGTGCTGGCGAGCTTCCCGTGCGGGCGCCTGACCGACCCGAAGGTCTGGGCGTTCAACGACCACAAGCGGGTGCCGATGGAGCGGTACCCGTGGGGCGGCACCGACAACATCGTGTGGCAACAGCCCGGGAGCGTGAAGCTCGACGCCGGGCCGGCGAAGTTGCGCCTCATCGCGGCCGAGCAGAAGGACGGCGACAAGCCCCGCGTCAACGCCGCGAAGCGCAACATCGACGTGGTGTGCCTCACGAACGATAAGGCCGGGATGAAGGCCCAGGAGAAGACCCGCTACCTCGAGTTCGACGGCTGGCTGGTGCAGGACGGCGACGTGTTCGTCCGCTTCACCAACCCGAAGGACGCGCCGGCCCCGGTGGTGCCCGTCGTCGCCCCGTTCGATCAGGGGCAGCACTCGCCGTACCACGTCCACGTCCGCGACTGGCCCACGCAGCACGTCCTCAAGAGCGGGCGCGCGGTTAGCGAAACGGCGTTCGTCAACGCGGGGCCGCGCTCGACGAAGGTGAAGCCCGAATCACTGGCGAAAGTGGTCGACCTGCCTAAAGGCGACATCCCCGACGGCGAGTTCCTCCGCCCCGGTGACACGTCGGGGTGGGTGCCGATCGGGCAGTCGCTCGACGCGCTCAACTACTCGCAGTGGTTCCCGAAGGTCGTCTCGAAGGCCAAGGCGGACGGGGTGTATTTGCGCGTCGAGTTCGGGATTCCGGACGGACGAGGGGGCGTCAAGGTCGTCAAAGACGTGACCGTAAAAGGGCCGGCCCAGAACCTCTCGCCCGCGTGCTTCGACATCCCTGGGTGCGTGAACCCCAACCAGGACCACCTGCTCGCGCTGCTGAAGCGGTACTGGAAGCCGGACATCCGCACGCAGAAAGAGGTGCTCGACTACCTCAACGCCCAGGTCGCGAAGTTCCCGAAGGTGGGAAGCGTGCCGAAGCGGCTGCCGGTTTACAACATCATGGGGTTCGGCGGCGCGCTCGACGCGTTCCCCGAGGCGAAGCAGCTCGCGCTCGCGCTGGGCGACAACACCGCCGTGAACGCCGCGGGCAAAAAGCGCGAGCTGGTGGCCCACTGGGGCGACCCGTCCGTCGAGTGGATCAAGAAGCAGGAGGCCTCGCGCAAGGGCGGGTTCGACGACCTCGCCGTCGTGAGCTACGGCGACGAGATCCACCTGCCCGCGGTCCCGCTCACGGACGACGAGCTGGCCGCGTGGCTGAAGGAGAAGGGCGTCGCGGTCGAAGGGCCGGTGAAGTACACCACCGACCGGAAGGCCCCGCTCTACTACTACTCGCAGATCGCGGCCAAGGAGAAGGGCGCCGCGAAGTACGCTCCGGGCACCGCCTACTACAAGTCGAAGGGCGTGCTGACCGGCGCCAACTACTCGCCGCACGCGAACTACCTCGTCACCGAGCTCGACTACATCCGCCCCTTCAAGCTCAGGGCCATGTCGATGCCGTGGACCGAGGACTACGCGTGGCAGATCGCGGAGTTCAGCCCCCAGGTCGTCGGGTACCTCGCGAGCGGGCTGCGGGCCGGCGCCAAGTACGACGACCTGCCGATCCACATGTACGTGATGCCGCACTCGCCCGGGCAGATCCCCACCGAGTTCCGGCAGAGCTTCTACGCCTCGATCGCCCACGGCGCGAAGATGATCAACTACTTCTGCGCGACCCCGTCCGCGGTGGGGGCCACCGAGAACTACGTGGACAGCTACGACCTCAAGATGTGGAAGGAGATCTACACCTGCACGCACGAGGCCGGCGTCTTCGAGGACTACGTCGTCGACGGGAAGGTGCGGCCCGCGAAGGTGGGGCTCCTGCTTTCGAGCACGGACGAACTCATTACCGGCGTGAACAACTTCTCGCTGGCGGTCCACAACAACGAGCGCAAGGCCCTGTACTACGCCCTGCGGCACGCGCAGGTGCCGGTCGATTTCCTCTCCGAGGACGACGTGACCGAGGGCCGCGCGAAGGACTACAAGCTCATCTACCTCACCCAGCAGTACGTCCACTCGAAGTGCCTGGACGCGCTCCAGAAGTGGTGCGAGGCGGGCGGCACGGTCGTGGCGATGGCCGGCGGCGGGTACTGGAACGAGTTCCAGAAGGAGAACCCCGCGGCGCCGAAGTTCTACGGCGCCACGGGAAGCACGATCAACGCCGACCCGAAGCTCGTGTCCAAGTACCTTCTGAAGGACAACGTGCCGCTTCTGACGAAACACGATCTGCCGCAGTGCGAGCCGCTCGACATGGCGCAGTGGCACATCGGCGGGCTGTCGAAGCAGGACCCGGACCCGAACCCGAGCCCGAACCACGTGTTCAACGTGCCGGTGCTCGTGTGGAAGCAGCCGCTCACGGTGACCGACGGCACGACGATCGGGAAGTTCAAGGACGGCTCGCCCGCGGTGGTGGTGAAGGCGCACGGCCGGGGCCGCTCGATACTGTTCGGGTTCCTGCCCGGGCAGGCGTACCTCCAGAGCGCGCTGCCGGTGCGGCCGGTCGACCGCGGCGCGACCGCGGACAGCTTCGCGCACTTCCTGCCCACCGGGATGCGCCTGCACCTGCTGCCCCGGCTCACCGACGACCTCCTCGGGGCCGCCGGCCGCGACGCCAAACCGGTGGTGACCACCGACGGGCTGGTCGAGACCACCTGCATCGACACCCCGGCGAAGGGCGACGCACCCGCGCGGCTGGCGATCCCGCTCATCAACTGGGCCGGCGCGGAGGCGAGTTCGCTCACCATCACGGTCCGCGGGCTCGACAAGGTGAGCCGGGTGCGCAGCGTTGAGCGCGGCGAGATCAAGTACACGCAGGTGAAGGGCGGCATCCAAATTGTGATGCCACTGAACGTCGCGGACATGCTGCTGATCGACCGGTGAAACGGTCGTTGTCTGCCCCCTGGGACCGCGGCCGTCCCGGCCGCTGCTCTGCGTTTGGCGCCGCTCGGCGACAGACCGCCAGGCTGTTTCGCGGGCAGAGCAGCGGCCGGGACGGCCGCGGTCCCAGGGGCCGCCTTCACACCAAACACCGCGCTCGCCCCCTTCGAGGTTGTGACCATGCGAACCGCTCTCCCGCTCGTCGCGCTCGTCCTCTTCGCCGCGACGTGTCGGGCACAGCCCAAGGAGGCGCCGAAGGCGCCGTTCCGCTACGCGATGGGGACTGCGTACCACATCCTCCCGGGCACGCACACCGACGAGTCGGGCTACTTCTCGCTGTGCGAGGGGAAGAACGGCAAGGTCTACGTGGGCACCGCAGCTTACGGGCTCAACGCATACCTCGTCGAGTTCGACCCGAAAACCGGCAAGCAGCGCGTCGTCGTTGACGTGAACCAGGTGTGCGGGCTGCCGACGCCGAAGACCCCGACCTATGCGGCACAGTCGAAGATCCATACGCGGAACTTCGTCGCGCCGTCGGGCAAGATCTACGTGGGCAGCAAGCAGGGCTACCGGCGTGGCAAGGACGACACCGCGGACTACCCCGGCGGCTACGTCATGGCCTACGATCCCGAAACCGGCAAAACCGACAACTTCGGAATGCCGCTCAAGGGCGAGGGCGTCAACGACGTGACCGTCGACGAGGCCGCCGGCCTTGCATACGTGGTGACGTGTGAGGACCACCACTGGATGGTCCTCGACCTGAAGACCAAGAAGTACCGCGAGCCGGACCCGAACCTGCGCGTCGCCCCTTACGCCCAGACGCTGATCGACGGCAAAGGGCGCGCGGTGGTTCTTACGCGCGACTTCAAGCTGGCGCGCTTCGACCCCGCGACCAGCAAACTCGTGGTGCTCGAACTGGCGTCGGACGGGAAATCAGTCGGCTCGGCCGATGACAAGCTCGGCCCGGCGTGCTGGGCGCTGACCGCGGACGCCAAGAGCGCCTACCTGGTGCGCATGTCGGACGCGCGGCTGTTCCGGCTCGACCTCGCGGCCGAGGGGGCAACGGTGCCGGTCGCGGACTTGGGGCGGTTGATTGAGGGGAAAGGGTTCGATTCGCGCGGGTCACTGATCGTCGGCACGGACGGGAAGGTCCACGCGCTCTATCGCGTCGATAACGACACGAAGTTCGGCACCGGTTATCTGCACCATTTGGTTACTTACGATCCGGTGACCAAGACGCCGACGGACCGCGGGGTGCTGGGGGTGAAGAACCCGGACTGGTTCGACTTCGGCCCCGGACCGGACGGGAAGCCGAAGCCCTGGACCCACGGGTTCCACAAACTGCCCGACGGCACGCACACGCCGCTTCACGCGCACATGGCGCTAATCCAGACGAAGGACGGCACGTTCTATGCGACCGTCATTTACCCGTTCACGCTGCTGAAACTTGAACCGAAGGACTTGAAGTGAAGCGACGGCGCGTGCCGTGGCGCTGGCCTCACGGCACGCGCCGTTTGAACAGCATGTTGGTAACCGGCGTACCCGCACGTCCCGCCGCACCGGGTGTCGGAACCTGTCGGTCCAGCAGTTCCCACCCGGCCGCACCGAGGCCGTTGAGCACCTGCATCCTTTGGCTCGTCGGCGACGAATCTTTCTTGATCGTGAGCTTCAACTTCTCGGCCAGTTCGCTCCACTCTTTGACAGCGAACTCTTCGGTTCCCGCGGCCCAACGAAGGTTCAGTGTGCCCTCGACCGCGGGAACCTCGTTGCCGTCTTTGTCTTTCCCGGCCGGGCGTGCGGGGGAGCCCCGGAACGACAGCTCGGCGTACTCCCACTTCGGGACCGCCTTCTCTTGTGCAAAGGCGGTGTGAGAAGGGAGGATGAGCCAATGAGCCGCGACCAGGGCGACGATGGTAAATACGCGCATGGTGTTCTCCTTGTGAGCAAACACGCGCAGAATAACCACGCCCGGCGGGAGAAGCGAATGAGTTCGCGGTGAGTCCGTGGCGGCCGCGCTCGGGCGCTACTTGCTGTTCTTCTGCACGAACTCGCGGAATGACTTGTTCAGCGGGTCCGCGTTACTTACGAACTGGACGATGATGGTGTAGTGGTCGCGATCTTTGCACTTCATCAGCTCGAACGGGCTGCCGGCCTTCTTCAGCGCCGCGCCCATGTCCTCGGCCATCTTGTCGAGCAGCGGGAAATCGGCGTCCGCATAGGCGATGAAGAACGGCGGGCACTTCCCGGTCGCGTGCGCCAGCGGGGACGCCAGCGTGCAGACCTTCTCGTCCTTGCCGAACGGCACCTCGAACACCCGCTCCGTGTGCAGGATCTTGTACACGCCGCTCAGCGACGCCACGCCCCGGATGTCCGCCGCGCTGCACCGCTCGGCCTTCAGGTACTGCGGGTCGGTCGCCAGGAGCGAGACGAGGTGCCCGCCGGCCGAGTGCCCGCACAGGAACAACTGGTCCTTCTTACCGCCGTACTTGCCGATGTTGTCGCGGGTCCAGGCGAACGCCTTCGCGACATCCTCGATGTGCGCCGGGTGCTGCACCTTGGGCGAGAGTCGGTAGTTGCAGATCACGCACCCGATGCCGTCGGCCGCGAGCGACTTCCCGAGCACCTCGTACAGGTTCTTGTTGCCGGACTTCCACGAGCCGCCGTGGACGAACAGCACGGTCGGGAAGTCCTTCTTGCCCTTCGGCGTGTACACGTCGAGGACGTGTCGCTCCTTGTCGGCGTCCTTATCCGTGCGGTACGCGATGTCGGCGTGTTTCTCGTGCGCCTCGGGCTTGCCCTCGGCCGGCGCGGCGACACCGACCGCCACCAGCAGCGACAACAGATTCATCGCGGCCTCGTCGTCGTTGAGATCGAGTTGGGAAAAGAGCCGGAGATAACGATTGTAATTCACAAAACCCTCGCGGGAAGACGGGCACGAGAGTTAGAGCCCGCCCCCCGCGAGTGGATTCGCGGTCACCCGCCCAGAACCTGCGCGTACATCTCCTCGTTGAACCCGATCACGAGCGTCCGCCCGACGCGGGCGGTCGGGGCGCGGAGGTTCCCGGTCGGCCCCATCATCCGCGCGAGCAGCGTCGCGTCGTCGGGGCGGTCGGTCGTCAGGTCGAACGTCTCCACCTTCTTACCCTTCGCGGCGACGAGGGTTTCAACGCCGTCGAGCAGCGCGAGGGCCGCGTCGGCCCCGTAGCGGACCTTGGCGGCGTTGACGGCTTCGGTAACGGGCACAGATTCGGACCCAAGGAACCCCTGGGCTTTCTGGCACGTCATTCACCCGCGCCGCTCGTACAGCCAGTCGATTTGCTTCGCCATCGCGTCACCTACCTGTGAGGGAAACGGAAAGCCCGCGAACCACGTTCGCGGGCTTTCGTAGTAACCGGTCGGCCGTCTACTTCTTAACCTGTGGCGCGGAGCGCTCACGGCACCGCCGTCGAGAAGTCGCCGTCGATATCGACGGAACGACGACCGGCGGGGTTGTTCCAGACCGTCGATATCGACGGCGACTTCTCGACGATAGCGGTGCTGGAACAGCGCTCCCCGCGGAGCACGCATCGGAAAAAGCCCGGACGACGCAACATCGTCCTGCCCCAAAGGAGCGAGCTAAACCGACCGAACCGGTTGCTGGCGTTTTAAGGCGCGCGGGTGCGAAAAGGCAACCCACCCCCAACCCCTCCCTGCAGGGAGGGGAGCAAGGCGTGGAAAAGACGGACGCGTTCGAATGTCGCGCTTGTCTCTTGCTCCCCTCCCTGCAGGGAGGGGTTGGGGGTGGGTTCTTACGGCAACTCCAACTCGAACCGTTCCGCGTCCAGGAACGCGCCGGTTGCGAAGTCGTACACCCGGCGTGCGCCCGTCAGGCGTCGGCCGTCGATGGTGTAGTCGTGGTAGCCCCAGCGCTTCGTCTGCGTCGAGCTGCCGGTGCAAATGGTCGGGAACGGCAGGTTCGGCGCGACCGGCAGAACGTACCAGTGGTGACGGTGCCCGTGCAGCCACAGGCTCACCCCGCACTCGGCTGCGGCGTCGCGGGCGGCGTGCCAGTCGTGCAGCCGGTGCCACCGCGGTTCTACCGTGTGCCCTTCCTTAAGAAGTGGGTAGTGGCTGACCACAATGCGTGGGCCGTCGTCGAGCGACTTGCACAGCCTGCGGAACCGGTCCAACTGCGCGTGCCCGACCCGGCCGGTCGCGTCCCAGAACAGGAAGTTCGGCTTCGCGGAGTTCAGGGCGATCAACCACACGTGCCCCACCTTCCGCGCGAAGGGGTACACCTCGTTGCCGACGCGCTGGCCGTGCTGCCACGGGGCGAACGCGTCCTCAAAGTACCGGTCGCGGATGGCGCGGCCGGTGTACAGGTCGTGGTTCCCCGGTACGGCGAGCCCCGGCGGCAGCGAGTCGTCCCCGACGCCGATCCGGGTCGCGGCTTCACGCAGCTCCGCGGCGAAGCCCATCGTGCTCGCGTCCCCGGAGAACACGAGCTGATCGAACCCGCGGGTCGCGAACTCGCGGCGGAGCACGGTGGCCACGTCGCTGGCGTACCGGAACCGGGCGCCCCGGCCCAGGAACCGGACGTTCACCCAGCCGACGCTCCGCTTGTTGAACGTGTCCCTCACCCGCCACCCAAGCGGTTGGGCGGTCAGGTGGATGTCACTGAAGTGGGCCAGTCTCACCATTGCGGGGTGCGGAACTCGGGAATAGGGGATAAAATTCGCCACATGCGGCGAGCGCGGCGGTGGTGCTGCTGTCTTACGATACCGCATTCACGATTCTGCACGCCCCGTTTCTCCCATGATTACCTACAGCTTCCCGGGGAAAGTGGTTCTGGTCACCGGCAGCTCGCGCGGGATCGGCGCGGGGGTGCTGTCGGCGTTCGCCCGGGCCGGGGCGACGTGCGTGCTCCACTACTGGGCCGACCCGGACGGCGCGAACCAGAAAGACGCCGAGGCGCTCGCCGCCGAGCTGCGCGGGCTCGAAAGCAAACCGGCAGTTCACCCCTTCCCGGCCGACGTGCGCGATGCCGCGCAGGTCGAGGCACTCATGGCGCACGTGAAAGGGCAGTTCGGCGGGCTGGACGTGCTCGTCAACAACGCGGGCATCATCAAAGACCGCACACTGAAGAAGATGACGCTCGACGAATGGCATGCGGTGATCCAGACGAACCTTGATGGCGTGTTCCACTGTTGCAAATACGGGACCGAAATCATGCGCGACGGCGGGCGCGTGGTGAGCGTCGCGTCCGTTGCAGGGTTGGTCGGTTTTCACGGGCAGACCAACTACGCGGCGGCGAAGGCCGGCGTGATCGGCCTCACCCGTGTGCTCGCGAAGGAACTGGCCCGGCGCCAGATCACGGCCAACGCCGTGGCCCCCGGGGTGATCCAGACGCCGATGCTGGGCGAGATCAAGCCCGAGGTGATGGCCGAGTACCTGAAGCAGATCCCCGTCGGGCGGCTCGGCAAGCCGGACGACATCGCCAACGCCGTGCTGTTCCTGGCGTCCGAGGAGAGCGGGTACATCACCGGCCAGGTGCTTCCGGTCACCGGCGGGTGGATGTAACGACGGGTGCCTTGGGTTCCGGTCGTCACGTTTTCATGTGAGCGTAGGCCGTCGCACAGCCGCGGGCGGCTCGTTCGGTCTTGGATTCACGCACCCAGCGGTTTCGGCGCCGACGGATTCGGGAGCGCCCGGACCGGCTCCCGCGACCAACAAACGGGCGTCGCGGCTTCTGGCCGTACCCGCCGGCACAAGGTAAGTTGACCGCACCCCTCTCCCGAAGGCATTCCAATGAAACCGCACATCATCCGCAGTCTGGCTTTGTTCGGTCTGGTCGTTGCGGCGGCGGCCACCGCCCGCGCCCAGAACGCCAACCCAGATACGATCGAGATCCGGAACCGCAAGGACGGCACCACCAAAAACTACCGCGGGTACCTGAAGGTCAGCCCGGCCGGGTTCCAGGTGCTCACTGGCGACAAGCTCGATAAGGCCAGCGAACCCATCGCCCCGGACGACATCGTTAAGGTCACCGTCGGCGATCTGCCCAACATCAAGACCGAGGTGCTGGCGGCGGCACGGGAGAAGGAGGACGCGGCGCTCAAGGTTAAAGGGAACAAGTCGGCCACGAAGGAGTACGCGGACGCGGTGACCGCGTACCGGGAACTCGGCAAAGCGTCCGGCCTGCCGGACCGTACCAAACGGTACCTGGACTTTAAGGTGGTGTCCCTGAACCAGCGCCCGGTGGACGAGATGGACGCCGCCGACCCGGCGGGCAAAGAGGCCTGGGGCAAAGCCGCGGACAAGGTCACCGCGGACTGGAAGGACTTCATAAGCACGTACAACGCGGCGGGTAAAGTGGGGTGGGAGGTGTGGGCGGCGGCGAGGGCCGCGACCCGGCTCCAGACCGAGCGCGGCAAGTACGACGAAGCGGCGTCGGTCTGGGGGAGCCTGCGGCGGTCCAAGGAGTTGCCCGCGGACGCGCGGCTGGAGGCCGGCCTCCAGGAGATCGACTTCCAGATCCGGGCGAAGGCGTACTCGAACGCGGCGCTGACGGCGGCGGACCCGGAAATGCAAAAGGCGACCGGCTCGCGCAAGGAGCGCTTGGCCATTTACGAACTGGCCGCGAAGGCCGGGGGCGAGGGCAAGCAACTCGACGGGGTGGACAAGATCAAGGCCGCGATGGACAAGACGAAGGACCCGACGGTCCACGCGGCGGGGTACGCGATGATGGGCGAACTGTACCTCGCTGCTGGCAAGCCCCGCGACGCGATGTGGATGTTCCTGTGGGTGGAAACGGTGGTGAACCAGGACAAGGACGAGGTGTTCAAGGCGATCGCCCGGCTCACCGAGCTATTCGACGCTCAGGCGGACGAGGAGCAGAGCAAGAAGTACCGCGAGAAGATTAAACGCTTCCGGCTAATCGCTTAGGTTGATATTAGACTGTGGCCAACGGTGCTTACCGCAAAAGCACGAAGGACATCCGGAAAACAGCGCGCGGGGGCGATCACGAACGCTGGAGGCTCAGACACAGCCCCAGCGTTCCTTGAAGCGGGTTTTGTACTTTTCGCCTCTTGCCTGTAATGCCGCACCTCACGTCTTCTCTGTTCTCCTTCGTGACAGCCTTTGCACCCTGGGTCCGGTTCTTCCAGTCGTTCGTTTTGCGGCATCCGCCGCATCGACCTTCCCTGATCTTTGGATTGTCGGGTTCTGGCGCTCGGGGTAAACTGTGCAAAGATTGCCCGTTGTTGTCGGTACGAGGCGATTCGCATGTGGGCGCTTGCATTTCTCGCGGCCGAAGGCGCGGCCGATGACCCGCTGAGCCGGCCCGAACTGCTGTACGGTATCGCCGGCCTCGTGCTCGCGCTGCTCGGCGGCGCTATTGCCATCTCGCTCGCCGACCGGTGGCGCAAGCGTTCCGCCGCGCCGGTCGGGGTCGATGAAACGGACATGCTGACCACCTACCGCGACATGTACGAGCACGGCGAGTTGACCGACGGCGAGTACGCGGAGCTGCGCCGCCGGGTGGCGGAAAAGGTGAAGAACATGCCGGTCCCCGCCAAGCCGCCGGCGCCGGACCCGAGCGGCCGACCCGACCCGGCGAAACTCGCGCCCCCGGCGCCCCCGGCCGCGGGCGGGCGGCTCGATCCGGACGCCCCCACCGTGCCGACCGAACTGCCCCCGCCGGCCGGAACCGCTTAACCGGCGTCGCTGGCGCAACCGGCGCGGCTCGCCGGCCAGTGGACGCGATTGCGCCTGTTCTCCGGTTCCTGCGCGCCTCGACTCTGACCGGACGGTATGATTAGGCTGAAGTCGCGGCCGACCCGCCGTCGCGACCCGAAAACGCCTGGTGCGCGGAGCCCGAGCGGCCCGCACAATGCGAACGTTACCTCAACCGACATTTTTAGATCGGGGAGCCCAATGGCTTCGGACCGCACTACCGGTGGTGAATCTGGCGGACGCCGTCCCCCCGGCACCGCCGGCCGCAACCGCAACGCGTACTGCTCGTTCTGCCGGCGCAGCCACCGCGACGTCGGGCCGCTCGTCGAAGGCCCCGGCGACGTGTACATCTGCGGCGAGTGCATCGAGCTCTGCCAGTCGATCATCGACCAGGAGAAGAAGCGCCGCGGCGGCCCGAAGACGGCCACGTCCAACACCCCGACGCCGCGGACGATCAAGGAGAAGCTCGACGGCTACGTGATCGGCCAGCAGCGCGCCAAGCGGGTGCTGTCGGTCGCGGTCCACAACCACTACAAGCGCCTCTCGCTGGACCCGGCCAGCCGGCACGAGGTGGAGATCGAGAAGAGCAACATCCTGTTCGTCGGCCCCACGGGCAGCGGCAAAACGCTGCTGGCCCGCACGCTGGCGAAGATCCTCGACGTGCCGTTCGCGATCGGCGACGCCACCACCCTCACCGAGGCCGGCTACGTCGGCGAGGACGTCGAGAACCTGCTCCTGAAGCTGCTCCACGCCGCCGACTTCGACATTGAGGCGGCCCAGCGCGGCATCATCTACATCGACGAGATCGACAAGATCGCGAAGACCAGCCAGAACGTCTCGATCACCCGCGACGTGTCGGGCGAGGGGGTCCAGCAGGCGCTCCTGAAGATGCTCGAGGGGACGGTGAGCAACGTGCCCCCGCAGGGCGGGCGGAAGCACCCCGAGCAGCAGTACATCCAGGTCGACACGTCGAACATCCTGTTCATCTGTGGTGGCACGTTCGTCGGGCTCGAGGACATCATCTCGCGCCGGCTGGGTCGCAAGAGCATCGGGTTCGGAGCGGTGGACCAGGAGCAGCGCGAGAAGACCCTCGGCGAGCTGTTGAGCCAGGTGACCGCCGACGACCTGATCGAGTTCGGGATGATCCCCGAGTTCGTCGGCCGCCTCCCGGTGCTGGCCCCGCTCGACCCGCTCGACGAGGAGGCGATGCTCCGCATCCTCACCGAGCCGAAGAACGCGCTGGTGCGGCAGTACCAGAAGCTGTTCGAGATGGAGGGCGCGGAGGTCGAGTTCGAGGTCAACGCGCTGAAGGAGATCGCGCGGCTGGCGAAGGCCCGCGACACCGGCGCCCGCGGGCTGCGGGCGATCGTGGAGGACGTGATGCTCGACGTGATGTACGACCTGCCCGAAATGGAGCACAAGGGCAAGCACGTGATCACCGCCGAGATCGTCCGCGGCGAGCGCAAGCTGAGCGAGAAGAAGCCCGGCAAGAAGAGCGCGTGACCGAATTGGGGAGGGGGAACCCAACGAGCGCCCGCGGGAGGAACCCGCGGGCGCTCTCGTTTTCGGGTACCGCCCGCGGCCCCGGTGCGATGACCGACTGCATTAGAACAGGCAACGGAACGCGTGGGCGGTCGTAGCTCTTCTTCGGTCGCCCCATCCTCGTCAACAAACGACCGCCCCCGGTATCACGCCGCCGTCACGCGCCCGCGTCGGTACCGTCGAGGTGCAGGTGCGGGCTCACCCCCTGGCCGCCGCGCAGCTCGATCACCCGGTCGGCGCGCCCCTGGGTCAGCAGGGCGGTGAGGTCCACGCCCATCTGCTTGAGCCGCTCCAGGTGCGCCCGCTGCCGCTCGTCGGCCCGGGCGCGCAGCTCCTGCTCGGCCTCCGCGTCCCGCCGCCGCTGCTCGCGCAGGGACGCGCGCTCCGCCTCCTTCTGGGCCCGCTCGGCCTCCTGGCGCTTGCGCGTCAGGTCGATCTCGGTGTCCACCTCGATCGCCTGCTCGGTCCGCCGGCGCGCAGTTCGTCGCATGCAGCGGCTGTCGAAGCGGTGCAGGCTAGCTAGTTATAGAATATTAAATAAATGCATTAATAGTATTTTGATATGTAAATTGTCTGTTGTTGGGGGTGGAGCGTGCGGCGTCGGAAATTACGGGAAAAAAAATCGTTGACAGGCACAGGTGAATGGGACTAACATTCGCCATCGCGTTGATGATGACGAGGTCGCAGGAGATGCGGCTAGAAGTGTTTATTGATAGTTATTTTGTTAGATTGACGTGTTATTATTTTCTATATTAACATGGGTCGTTTTGATGATTTCGCACGCGAAATGGGCGGTTGTTGCCAAATGGGCACTCTTGACGGGTCTGTTGGCCGGGGGCGGATACGCCGGCGTCGCTGGCGTGTTGCAGGTGGCGGGTAAGCGCACTCCGGCCGGCCTGTCCGTGACACCCCCCGAGTTCGATCTCGGCGAGCACAAAGCGGGGCACGTCGCAAAAGTCAGCGTGCAACTTGTCAACGACTCTCCAGCTCCGGCCCGGGTACTCGGCGTTTACAAGGACTGCACCTGCCTGATGGTCGATGCCCCCTTTCCCGTTGAGATCCCGGCCGGGGGGGTGATCACCATACCGGTGGAAGTAGCCTTCCCGGCTCCCCCCGGGCCGTTCGTCAGCAAGTTGGCGTTCTTCACCGATGAGCAACACATTCGGCAACTGCGGGTCAAGTTGGCCGGCGCAACTTCCCGCGGCTGACCGCTCGGAAACGCACCTGGGAAGAGGTTATTTGAGAACAACCCTGCTCCAGCCGCACGCTTCCCAGGGCGTCTGAAAACATCGTGCGCAGGCGGGGTTGAGGAGGTCTGAGATGAGCAGCACGCTGAACCGGATCGCGGCCAAGACCCTCTGCACCCTGGCGCTGGCCATGTTGACCTTCGCGGTCGTTCGTGCGGACGATCCCGTTCCCGATCCCAGCACTGACGAGCCCGTTTTCGGCATCAACTGCCTCTTCGCGAGCTGCAAGACTGACGGGGACGGCAACTACGAGGTCGGAAAGGCGTGCGGGGGGGTATACACCGGCACATGCACATGCTACAAATTGGGCAAAGATAAGTACGGATGTCAGTAATTTGACTCTGGTAGCCACCGGGAGCGCCGCCCGGTGGCTCACACCCAACCCGTCTGTTGGACCGTAGCGGTTCCGGAGTGAATGCCCCGATGGCCATACCCATGCGACTACTCGCGTTCTTCTCCGCCTTATCGATCATGGCGTCCCCTGCCGGTCGGGCAGCCGCGAACGAGAGCGGCGATCTCAAAGGCGCCCTGATCGACCGGGCCGGGGGCTGGCGTGACCTAAAGGACGCCGGCCCGGCTCACCTGGTGTATGCGGCCACCGACACCTTCAAGGGCAAAGTCATCCGCCGCCAGGACATCGTCTACCGCAGGGGGGCTGGCGCCCGGGTTGTCGTCGAGGCCGAGAAGACGATGCCGGCCGCGAGCGGCGCCCGGAAAGTCTACGGGATGAACCCCGACTACAGCTTCGTTGTCGCCCGAGGGGGGAGCGGCAAGGCGTGGTCGCTCCAGGGGCTGGGGAAAACCGCAGACGGGGAGATGCAGCGCGTGCTGGCGGACCAATATGTGTACGTGATTGAGCCCTGGCGGGTCTTCCTGGACGTCGGGCTACCCGAGGCCATCGCAGCCGCCGGCACAGAAATTGTCTCCGTTGTGGACGACGCCCCGTCTCAAGGGCTAACCAAAGTCACTCTGACGACCCCGGCTGTCGAGGCAGCCGGGCCGGGGGTACGGAACACGTACAGCGTCGTGTTCGACCGGAATAACCGGTGGATGATTCGGGAGATCGCGTCCCGTCCCGACACCGGGCCGGGCAAGCCCCGATTGAAGAACGTAACCACCTTTGAGTACACCCGGCCCGCCGGTTATGCCATCCCGGTCGTCTCATTGTTCAAGTCTGAATCGCGAAGTGACGATGGGAAATTCTTCGACCTACTCACATACGAGCTCGTGGAAGCTCGGCCGGCGGACGGCATCGGCGAGGCGCCGTTTCGCTTGAGTCATTACAACCTTCCGGAACCGAGTCCCCCGCCCCCGTCACCGAGTTCCGGGGGGGGGCGACTCGGGGCGTGGGTGTATTTCCTGGCAGGCAGCCTGGGGATCGGGGCGGTCGGCCTCTTCTTCTTGAGACGGAAGTGAGTGCTTGCTGATGCGGGGCGCCAAGGACGATCGTTGTTCTGGGGCCAAGCCGCGGTTCAACGCCCGGCCGTCGCTCTTCGAACCGAACTACCCACGGAGGTTTAGCGTGCGAACGAAGGTATGTCTGGCGTTGCTTGTACTTGCTGCTGGCGTCCTGGCGAGTGCCTTCGTCTTCCGCACCGGCCCGCGGGACACCGCCGGGGCGACGGGGTCGACGGCCGCCCCGCCCCCCGTCCTCGACGTCCCGGCGGCCGTCGAACTCGGCCGCTGGCCCGGCGCCGAGCCCCGGCAGGTCCGACTCCAGATTGGGAACACCTCGGGTCAGCCGGTCCAGGTCGTCGGGGTGTTGGAGACCTGCACCCCGGGCGGGTGCGTCAAAACGTCCACCGAGCTGCCGGCCGTCGTGCCCCCGGGTGGGCACCTGGAGCTGGCACTGCTGTGTACGCGGTGGGAGCCCGGACCCTACTCGTGCAATTTCGAGATCTACACCGACATCCCAGGCTGTTTGGTGACGACCGTGCGATTGACCGGAACCGTCGAGTGACCCCCGTGGCGCAGCCGTAAGACCGTAGCACCGCAGGAGCCCTCTGATGGTCCGGCCACCGAGACGACGACCGTACTTCCTCCGTTCCGCCGGCTTCACCCTCATCGAACTGCTGGTGGTGATCGCCATCATTGCCGTCCTGCTGGGGCTGCTGGTCCCGGCGGTTATGAAGGTCCGGGAAGCGGCAGCCCGGACGCGATGCACCAACAACCTCCGACAACTGGGGCTGGCCCTCCACAACCACGCCGGCGCGCGGGGAGCCTTCCCCCAGGGGTTGACTCCGGCCGGATCTCCGGACCGAATGCCCAACCTGACTTGGCTGGCCCGCCTCCTGCCGTATCTGGAACTCGACCCGTTGTGGCGGGAGACCGGGCAGGCGTACGAGGCCGATTCGTCCCCGTTCGGGACCCCGCCCCACCCACCGATGTCTAAACCGGTTGCCGTGTTCGCCTGTCCGTCGGACGATCGGGCCGGTCGGGCGCAGGCCACCCGGAAGGACCTCCTCGTGGGGCTGACCAGCTACGTCGGCGTTTCCGGGCGGGACTTGCGCGAGTTCGACGGGATCCTTTTCCTCGGGTCGAATGTTCGGCCGGCAGACGTGACCGACGGCACCTCGAACACCCTCGTCGCCGGCGAGCGGCCGCCCAGTTTCGACTTCTGGTTCGGGTGGTGGTATGCGGGCTACGGGCAACTGGGGACCGGCTCCCTGAACTCCGTGTTGGGTGTCGCCGAGGTGAACGTGAAGGACCGCGGGACCTGGTACTGTCCGACCGGCCCGCACGCCTTCGGTCCGGCCGTGCCCGCAGACCCGTGTGCCATGTTCCACTACTGGAGCACCCACCCGGGGGGGGCGAACTTCCTGCTCGCGGACGGGTCGGTCCGGTTCCTAACGTACAACAGCCGCCCCATCATGAACGCCCTTTCGACCCGAGCCGGCGGGGAAACCGTCGTACTGGAATGACTACGATGTTGGACCGCGGCGGGACGACAGGGCGGGCCTACCGGTGCGTCGCGGTGGTCCTTGGGGCCGTCCTGGTTACAGCGGCCGTCTTGAAGCTCGTGTCGGCCTGGCAAGGGCACGCCGGGTTCGGGCCGTATGGCGGACGGGCCGTTTGGGCGGGGGCCGTGGCGGCCGAACTCTGTGTCGGGGCTTGGCTGGCCGCGGGAGCGGCCCCCGCCACGGCCCGGGGGGCGGCGGCCGCCATGTTCACCGTCTTCTTTGTTGTCGCCTCGGCGAAGGCGGCCGCCGGGGAGGCGACGTGCGCCTGCTTTGGGGCCGCCCGGATCGCACCGGCGGCCATGGCCGCGTTCGACGGGTTGGCTCTGGTTGCCCTGGCCGCACTGAAACCCCGGCCCCGGCCCGCGAGTCCCCGGTTCCTCGCGGCCGCGGCGGTATTCTCGCTGTCGGCCGCGGTCCTGGCGACCGGCGTCGGGCTGACGAGCCCCTCCACGGCCGGCGGACCGCATCCCCCTGCGGAGCTTCACCTCGGGGTGGTTAAGGCTGGCGGAACCGCACAAGGCGTGCTGAGAGTGCCGGTCGTACAGAACCAGTCCGGGCGACTGGCGCCGCCGAGCGTAAGTTGCGCCTGTTTGGCGGTCACCCAACAGGTGCAAGAGGGAGGAGAAGAGCAAACGGTTTTGCTTTCGATTTGCTTGGACTTATGCAGCAAACCAGAGTTTCGAGGAAGTCTCCGGATCGAAGTCGAAGGATCATGGGCCGACGGAAAACAAGCATATAATTGTTTTGTCCTCTGCGAAGTCCAGTAAACGTCTACCGCCATCCCTTTTTGCGCTCGTACCTCATCCTCAACCGTCCGGCTCGGATCATTCGTGAATGCGTGGGGATAACGACCCTGAGGTTATGTCTCCATTGGAACTGGGCGACATACTGGGACAGGAACCACTTACTCACGCCGCGGAACAAGCGCAAGAAGTTACGGAGCCCGGTGCCGGCGCCTCCCGTGATGTTGGTGCGCGTCTCACGAGCCCCGTCCCCGTCGTCATCCCGGACCCACCCGCGGTTGGCCGTCGCGCAACGAACCGGCTCATGGGTCCGATCGGCCTGGGGCAACCCGCCGTACCCTTCCGCCCGTCCGTGTTCGCCGCCGCGTTCGCAACCGCGGCCCCGTCACGAGCCCGTCCAGCGTCGCTTGGCTCGCGTGCCTGACGACCCGCGGCCGCGCATGTCCCGAGCCCCGATCGCCCCGGCCACGGCGGGCGGTCGTTGCCGAACGTCCCGTGCCCGCACCGCTTATTGACCCGGCGCCGCGGGGCACATCGCCGCGGTCGGCCCGGGCCGCCAGCCGGAAACGACCGCTCCCGGTATCACGCCGTCACGCGTTCGCGTCGGTGCCGTCGAGGTGCAGGTGCGGGCTCACCCCCTGGCCGCCGCGCAGCTCGATCACCCGGTCGGCGCGCCCCTGTGTCAGCAGGGCGGTGAGGTCCACGCCCATCTGCTTGAGCCGCTCCAGGTGCGCCCGCTGCCGCTCGTCGGCCCGGGCGCGCGCCTCCTGCTCGGCCTCCGCGTCCCGCCGCCGCTGCTCGCGCTGGGACGCGCGCTCCGCCTCCTTCTGGGTCCGCTCGGCCTCCTGCCGCTTGCGCGTCAGGTCGATCTCCGTGTCCACCTCGATCGCCTGCTCGGTCCGCCGGCGGGCGGCGCGGTTCATCTGCGCTGTGAGCTTGAAGTCCTCCAGATCCTGCGCCTGCTGCTCGGTGGCGCGCTCCAGTTGGAGTTTGGTGCGGGCCTCGATGGCCTGATCGTGCATCGTCTGGAGCCGCGGGGGCGCGTCGTACCCGCGGTACACCACCTTGTTGACCCGGTACCCGTTCTGCGTGGCGCGTGCCGTGAGCTGCCGGTACGCCTCAAGCTCGTTGAGCCGGCCCGTTTCCTTCTTGAACTCCTCGAACGTGCGGTGCCCCAGGAAGTCCACCACGTCCGAGGTGGCGGCGTTGATGAAGTCGCCGATCGGGTCGTGGGTGGTTTCCAGCATCCGCTCGATGTCGAGCAGCTCGAAGAACACCATCAGCTTGACGATCAGCACCGCGTCGTCGGCGGTGCGCACGTCCGTCACGTCGTGGTACATCTGGTCCGGCATCAGCCAGAGCTTCTGGAACACCAGCCCCTTCGAGACCTTCTTAGCGCCCTGCGAGCCGCCCTCGGCCCCGTGCCAGGCGAACGTGTGGAGCCACTCGCCGGGGGCCGGGACGAACTGCGTCGGGCCGTGGACCAGGCGCCGCGAGATCGGCTGGTTCTCGGCGGCCTTCGCGTACACCACGACCGCCTCTTTGGCGGCCAGTTGGAGCGCCTCCTGCCGGGAGACGCCCTCGTGGACGCGCGGGTCGAACCACAGCTCGGTGGGGCCGGCGGTGTGCTCCTGGCGGCCGTCCCGGAACCGCACCACCAGGAAGTCGCCGGGGTGCGCGACGAAGTGCCGCATCCGCTCGAACCGCCGGCCCCGCCGCCACACCCGCCGCGGCCCGACGATCACCTCCATGCGCCCGTCCTTGTGGATCATCAGCGCGCGCTGGCCCTCTTCGACGGTGTACCAGAACATGCCGCTTCTCCCGAAGTTCGGTGCCCGCTCCTCGCCCGGCTGCCGGGGGCCGAGGTCGTCGATTTCCTCACACATCGCCATCTCGGCGACGTCCGCCAGTTCGAAGTCGGTACTGTCCTCGGACCCTCTCAGGCCCTTTTTGACGTTAACGACCGATTGCGCGAGTCGCCGGGGTGCGTCGAGAGCCCGGTGCAGAAGCCGGGCGCCCGCACGCGTCCCCGCCGATGCAGTGGCTTCGACTGCGGTGTCGGCGAACTCGGTCAGGTACGAGTCGACCGATTCCGTTTCCGGCCGGCCGTACAGCCGGTCGATGGCGTCCCGGATCTCGTCCCGCGGGTACTGCGCGAACGCGATGTACTTGTTCAGGAGGAACGACAGCTTGTCCCGGAGCAGAACGTCCGACGGGTCCGCCGTGGCGACGTGGACCGTGCGGCCGTCGAGGCGCACGGCCAGGACGGTGTGCGCGCGTGCGACCGATTCGGGGATCAGTTGCACGACCGCGAGCGGCGGGGAGAGGGCCGGTACTTCGGCCGGCGCCCCGGTGGCCTCTTGCTCCGCGAGGTGCTGTGCGCCCCGGCGCTGGATCAGTGTGGGGATCATGTCGGGTGCCAGGGGCGGGCCGCAACACGCGCGGCCGTTACTCGTCTTCAATCGTCAAGCCGCACCACGAACCTTCCAGCTCGTCGAGCGTGACCCAGAACTCGCCCGGCCCGTACCCGTCGCGCTGGCGCTCCGCGGGGATGCCGTCGTCGCGGCCGTACGGGTTGCGGACCCGCGCCGTCCCGGCGGCGGGTTCGTACTCCAGCAGCCCGAAGCAGTGCTGCGGCGGCACCCAGCTCAGCTTCGGGGTCGTCCACTTTCCGTCCGACCCGCCCAGCACCATCAGCCGCCGCTGCGCGGTCGCGTTCTCCAACTGGCGCCGCAGCCACCGCCGCTTTGCGACGATGTAGAGCGGGGCGAAGCCGGCGCCCAGGGCGTTCGTGTAGCCCGCGCGGTTGTGGCCCGTCAGCAGCCCGATGCCCAGACCGTAAGACAGCATCCGCGGCGTCTGGGCGTCGCCCAGTTCCGCGTGCGCGGCGGCCTCCAGCGCCGCCGCGTACGGCGCGTCGTCCGCCCGGTCCGCCGCGACCGCGTGCGGCGCGCGGCTCGGGAACGTCACCACGAACGCGCGGCCCGGGCCTTCTCGCACCATTCCGGTGAGGGCTTCGGGGCGCTTGAACGCCAGTCCGTCGAGGGCGGCGCGGAACCAGCAGTTGTTCCACGCGCCCTGGCGGTGTGTGCGGTGGTCGATGCGCATCGCGCCGCCAATGTGCAGAAGGTGGAAGAGGTCACACCCGGAGCTTGATCTCTTCAAACGTGCTGGCGGACGGGTCCGCGCCGTCGCCCTCGAGCACGGCGCGGACCACCTGGTCCTGGCGGAACGGCTTGAACAGCACGTGCCGCATCCCGTCGGCCCGGGCCTTCACGATGGAGTGCGCCACGTCGTACCCGAAGCCGGTGGTGAGCGCGATCGTGGCCCCGGGGGACGCGGCCCGCAGGCGCCGGTAGCAGTCGTACCCGCCCAGGTCCGGCGGCTTCACCTCCTGGAAGATGGCGTCGTACCGCCCGTCCGCCGCCAGCGCGACCCCGTCGGCCCCGGTCGCGGCCGTCTCCACGGTCGCGCCGAGCCGCCCGAGCATCAGGTGCGCGGCCCGCCGGACCCGCTCGTCCGACTCCACCACCAGCACCCGCTTGCCGAGCAGCGGCTGGCTCCCGGGGGCCGGCGCGTCGGTCATGTCGCGGCCCACCTGCGCGATGCTGTCCTTCACCCGCCGCGCCGCGGTCAGGATGCGCCGCAGCCGGTCCGCGTCTTCGGGGGCGGCCCCGGCCCGCTCCAGCAGCACGCTCGCCCCGGTCAGGATCTCGTCGAGCGGCAGCGCGACCTCCTTGTTCACCGACTCGATCGACTGCCCGGCGGTGCAGAACTGCTGCGCGCTGAGCAGGTCCAGCGTGTGCAGCGCCGCCGCCACCTCCTTGCTGAACAGCTCCGTGAACTGGAGGTCGTCGGGGCCGAACCCGTCCGCCCGCGGGCTCTCGACGTTCAGCGTGCCGATCACCTCGTCCTGGAACTTGAGGGGGATGGTCATCGAGCTGCGGGCGCCGGCGGCGCCGGCGATGTAGTGCGGGTCGTGGGCGGTGTCGCGGCACAGGTAGCTGACCCCGGTGGCCGCGACGAACCCGGTCACCCCGTTGCCGGTGGGCCGCGCGTGCAGCACCCGCTGGGCCGCCTCCGGCAGCATCCCGTCCTCCAGCAGGGGCTTCAGCTCGCCCGTCGAGCGGTCCAGCAGCCGCACCTCGATCGTGTCGTAGTGGAGCAGGTCGCGGATGGTGCGCCGCAGGTTCGCCTTGAGCAGCTCGACCCGGGCCTCGACGTTCATCTCGGTGAGCTGGTCGGCGTCGAGCCCGGCGAGCTCGCGGCCGGCCGTGTGGAGCGCGTCGAGCTTCTGCTGCTGGGCCACCATCGCGGTGACGTCGCGGACCACCGCGGTCAGCCCGGACACCCCGCCGTCGGGGCCGAACACCGGGCGCACGTCGATCTCCAGGAACGGCTGGTCGGCGCGGCCGGGCCGGTGGACCCGGAGGGCGGTGGCGGCCCCGCGGCGGGCCGGGCTGAGCGGGTCGGCCAGGTCGTCCGGGGCGCCCGGGGGGACGGTCCGCGAGCCGGCCGGGCTCTCGAGGTTCTCGATCGACACGCTCTCGCTCCCCAGCGCGTCGAGCAGCGGGCGGCCGACCGGCTCGACCGCGGCGGCGGCCCGGAACACCGGGTTGGCCCACTGCACCACGCCCTGCGGGTCGAGGATCGCGAGCCCCCGCTCGATGTGGCTGATGATGAGCTCGTCGCGGCGCACCCGGTCGATCAGCCCGGCGACCACGTCCGGCGCGGCGACGACGGCCGCGTACCCGCCGGCGCGGAGCCGCCGGGCGACCTCGCCGGCGTCGGGCGACACCGGGTCGACGTCGGCGGTCGCCGCGAGCGCGCCGTCGAGTGGCACGGCGGACGGGCCGATCAGCAGCAGGCGGGGGCGCTCGGTCACAACACCTCCGGGAGCGGGCGGGTGGTGTCGAATTATAGCGATCCGCGGCGCGCGCCCACAAGCAGACACCCCCGAGTTCGTCGCGCCGACCGGCGGGGCAGGGCCGTCGGTTCCGGCGCGGCGGCTCCGGCGGCCCGGATTTCGCGCCCGGCGCGGATTTCCCCGCGCCAAACGCCGGCGCCGGTTACCCTTCCCGCGCCCGATAGAATAGACTGATGGTGAGGGGGACCCCCATGTCGGTCACGTCGGCCACACTCCTGGAACGGCTCCGCGACCCGCGCGACGCGGACGCGTGGGGCCGGCTCGTCGATTTGTACGCCCCCCTTATACGGGTGTGGGCGGAGCGGCTCAACGTGCACGGGGCCGACGCCGACGACCTGGTTCAGGAGGTCATGGCTGTGGTGGTGCGGCGGTTCCCGGAGTTCGTACACCCGGAGAAGCCGGGGGCGTTCCGCGGCTGGCTGCGGGCGATCGCGGCGAACTGCGCCCGCTCGATGTGGAAGGCGCGCCGGGTGCGCCCCACGGTCCCGGGCGGGTCGGACTTCGGGAGCTACCTGAACCGGCTCGAGGACCCGACCGACGACTTCGCCCGCGCGTGGGAGCGGGAGCACGACCTGTACGTGACGCGCAAGCTGCTCGACCGCATCCGCCCGGACTTCGAGAGCCGCACCTGGGAGCTGTTCGGGCGGTTCGTGCTGGACGGGGTGCCCGCCGAGGAGGTGGCCGCCGAGGCCGGGGTGACCGCGAACGCGGTGTACATCGCCAAGTCGCGCGTCCTGGCCCGGCTCCGGCAAGAGGCCGGCGGCCTGCTCGGGTGAGTTCGTGGCCGCCCGCAGCATTTCGCGTCGAACCTGAGCGCTCGCTCGCGCCCCGCACGAACGGTACGGAATTCGCCCCCGCCCGCCGGGCGACTTCCCGAAATGCTGACAGGTGCCCCGAATCGCGTGCCATCTTTTGGTCGAACGTCGAACGCCTGACCGTTCGAGGTTGCCGGGCCGAGCTCCGCCCGCGCCCGTCACCGCCGCCCGCGCCCCTGACCGATGAGGTTCGAGCCGATGCCCCCCACCTGCCCCACGACGGAAACGCTGGCCGCCTTCGTTCGGGGGGACCTGCCCCCCGACGATCTGGCCGCGGTCGCCGACCACGTGGACGGGTGCGCGGCGTGCGGCCGGGCGCTCCAGTTCGTGCCGGAGGACTCGCTCGCGGGGCTGGCCCGCGCCGCCGCCGCCGCGGACACGGTCCCCCGGTCGGCGGGGGGCGCGACGGCCATCGCGCCGGGGGTGACGGCCAGCGTGCCCGAGGGGTTCGCGGACCACCCGCGGTACCGGATCGTCGGCCGGCTCGGGGCCGGCGGCATGGGCACCGTGTACAAGGCCGAAGACCTGTGGATGGGGCGGGTCATCGCGATCAAGATCGTGTCCCCCCACCTGACCGCCAAGGCGTCGGCGATCGAGCGGTTCCGGAAGGAGATCCGGGTCGCGGCCCAGCTCAACGACCCGCGCATGGTCATCGCCCACGACACCGGCGAGGCCGGCGGGTGCCAGTTCCTCGTGATGGAGTACGTGGACGGGTTCAGCCTGGACCGGCTGGTCGCCAGGAAGGGGCCGCTCCCGGTCCACACCGCGTGCGCGCTCACCCGGTCCGCGGCCCTCGGGCTCCAGCACGCGGCCGAAAAGGGGATGGTCCACCGGGACATCAAGCCCCAGAACCTGATGGTCACGCGCAAGGGGCAGCTCAAGATCCTGGACTTCGGGCTGGCCCGGTTCGCGCACTCGGAGGCCGACGAGGGCGGGGCGGGCGGGCGGCTGCCGTTCGGGGCTGGTAAGGCGCTGGGCGGCGAGGGGCTGACGAACCCGCACATGCTGATGGGCACCCCGGACTACCTGTCGCCCGAGCAGGCCAAGAACTCGCACGACGTGGACCACCGCAGCGACATCTACTCGCTCGGCTGCACGCTGTACTTCCTGCTCACTGGGGTTCCCCCGTTCGGGGCCGCCGAGGCCCTGCTCGACAAGCTGCTGGCCCACACCCACGAGGCGGCCCCGTCGCCGTGCGACGTGCGGCCCGAGGTGCCCGCCGGGCTGGACTCGATCCTGAGCCGGATGATGGCGAAGCGCCCCGAGGAGCGGTACCAGACGGCCGCCGAGGTGGCCGCCGCGCTGCTCCCGTTCACCCGCGCCGACGCGGCCCGCGGCGAGCCCGTGTTCGAGGTGGTCGAGGCGGTCGTGGTGGCACCCGCGCGGGCCGCGAACTTCGCCCCCTCGGGGCCGCTGTCCGACACGGCCCCGGCCGCCCACCAACGGACCCTGGCCGACACCCCGGCGCCCCGCCCGCGGCGGCCCCGCAAGAAGAAGCCGTCCTGGTGGAAGCGGCGCAAAGGAACAGTGGTCACCGCCACAGTGGCGGCGGTGCTGCTGCTCGTCGGTGGCGCGGTTGCCAACACGGTTCGGAAGAAACTGGCGGACCCGGCTCCCGACGCAACCGCTGCGCTGAAACCGTCAGCGGGCGACGCGCCGCCCCGGGCGGCCGACGCGCAGCCCCGGCCCGATGTCCGCGACGAAAAAACAGACAAAACCGACCAGGGCGAAAAGCCCGACAAGCCCAGGGACGAGAAGCCACCGGCTCCCCCGCCACCGACCCCTCCACTGGTGATCGCTCCGCAAAAGAGGCCGCAGGTCCTATACGTGCTCCCGAGCGACGGGGTTAGCCTGAAGGAGTTCGGTGAGGTGCGCGACCACCTCGTGAAGAACGGCGTCACGGTTGTGACCGCGTCGCTCTCGGGCGATCTGGCCCGACCGGGACGGCGGCCGGCCGGGCCGCCCCTTCCCCCCGTTCCCGTCGATAAGGCGCTCCGGGCGGATATGGACCTCTCCGACTACGCCGCGGTGCTCTTCTGCGGCGACCGGGTGGACGAGTACGTGTCCGGCGGGCGCGGGGCGCAGGCGGCGGGCGCGGTGATTCAGCGGATGCTGGCCACGGGCAAACCAGTGGGCGCCATCGCCTCGGGGCTGGCGGTACTCGCCACCCACGGGACGCTCAAGGGTAAACGCGCGGCGCACAGTTGGCCCCTCGTGCGCGCGTACCCCAACGTGCCCTGGGACAAGCTGAACATCAACTGGGAAACCGGTGAAAAGGGGCGGGTGGTGGTGGACGACAAGATCGTGACCGCCGGCGGCCCGCGCGAGGCCGCCGAGTTCGCCGACGCCGTGCTCAAACTGATCGGCGAGAAGTAAAGCGGTTAAGGGCCACGTTTGCGCGCGGGGCTGCGCGACTGCTTATTTCGCTGTAAACGTTCACGCGCCAGACATGGAACGCCGGAAGAACTCCCAAATCATTTCGGTGGCGCGGATCGCGGTCGAGGGCGGGCCGGCGAGGCGCGGGTTCAGTAGCGCCCGGCCGCCGGGCCAGTGGTGCCCGAGCCCTTCGATCGTTACCGCATCGAACGTGACCGGGCCGGGGTACGTGTCCACCCGGACCGCCGCATCGTCGCTCCGGACAACCGGCGCCGCGGCGCACCCGAGCGCCCGCGCCCAGCGGTCGAGCGTGTCGTTGACCGGTGGGCGCCGCACGAGACGCTGGTTCCAGGGCAAACGCACGTCCCCGCCGCGGAGCGGGATCAGTAAGTCCTGTGTCCCAACTGTGTAGAGCGTGGGCACCGGGCGCGAAAGTTGCAGCTCACCGACCCAACAGTATCCGGCGACCGGCGCGATCGCGGCAACCCGGTCGGCGGCCTCGGCGGCAAAGCGGAACGCCATCCCGGCGCCGTTCGAGAACCCCGTTACGAACACGTGACGAGGATGGACTTCGTAACGATCAACGGCGTTATCGATAACAGCGGTCAGAAACTCAACGTCGTTTTGTTGTGGCTGTTGGAATAGCGGCGGGGAGCCGTCGTTCCACCGCGGCGGGTTCGTAAGGAACGTGGGAGGTACTGTCGGATCGGGCGGAAGTGCCTCCGGTACCGCAAGCGCAAAACCTTCACGGCGGGCGAGTTCGGACCAGCCCGTTTCCCGATCGGCCCATTCGGCCGTGCCGCCGGTGCCGGTCAAGAAGACCACGAGAGGGGCGCCCGGGCGGTTCGGGAAGATGAGCCATTCCCGAGAAAATCCGCCGATTTCTGACTGATTTCGTTCCACGGAGGCGTTTTAGTGAGTGCCGTCTGAGTCGGACGGGGATTCGCTCACCGGCCAGACTTCGGAAGCGTGCCAAGTTGCGCCGGCTGAAACCAGTTGCGCGGAAAAATGAGGGGCGCCGTTTGCGCCCAAGTGCAACTGGTGAAGGGCGGAAAAGTTTGCCGTGCGATTCCGCGCCCGGGGGCGGATGGTCGGGTATAATAGAGAGCCCCTGATTTAAGGGGATTTCACGCACGCGGCGAACCTTTCGTTTGTCGAGGGCGTCGAATTAAGGGCGGGGACACCCGCCGCTTGCGACCGGAACTGTTTTCTCGCGCGGGTCGGCCAGGAATTTCCGACCCGGGGCACCCCCTCACAACACAAACGACCCTGACACGGGTGCCAACCCGGAGCTGACGCTCCGGCGGCCCGTACCGCGACGCGAACGACCCCTGGCGACCCACAAGGCGGTCTCGAGCCCCGAGGGTGGAGAGCGAACAGGAACATGAACCGGATGACGCACAACGACGGCTTCACCGACCGCCCGGACGACGAGACCCGCGAGGATCTCGACGAGAAAGCTCAAGCGCGCGACGAGGACGACGACGATCTGGCCGACGAGTCCGACGAGGACGAGGACACCGCCCTCGAACCGGTCCGCGGAGACGAAGAGGGCGCCGCGGAGGACGAATACGCGAGCGGCCCGGACGACGCGCTCGGGCTGTACCTGCGCCAGATGGGCTCGATCCCGCTGCTGAACCGCGAGAAGGAGCTCGCGCTCGCGAAGCGGCTCGAGCACCACCGCAACCGGTTCCGCGCCGCGGCCCTGTTGTGCCCGCGGCTGCTGGACCGGGCGCGGGAGAAGTTCGAGCAGATCGCCGCCGGTCAGACGCCGATCGATCCCAACATCGATGCTTACTCGTCGGCGGACCTGCGGCTCACCCGGGCACAGATTCACGCCCGCCTCGCGACCGATTTGCCGACCCTCGGCGTGCTCCTCCAGCAGGACGCCGAAGTGTTTGCCGCTGGCGCCCGGGACGAGTACCGCGGCTCCCGCAGCGACTGGCAGCGGGACCGGTTTTTGCGGCTCGCGAAGTGCCGCCGGCTGGTCCACGAGCTGTCGCCGCGCACGGAGATCCTGGAGCGCTGGACTGACGAGCTGAACGACTTGGCCGACGAGCTGAAGCATTTGGCGATCGCGCACGCGGCTGCGTCCCCTGCGGACCGCGCCCGGCTCGGCCGGCAGCTCCGCGATGCCGAGTGCCGGGCCTGCATGACCGCCGACGAACTGGCGGCGCTGGTCCGGGTGCTGCGCAAGCGCCGGCTGGCCTATCAGGCGGTGCGCAAGGAACTGGCCGAGGCGAACTTGCGGCTGGTGGTGTCGATCGCGAAGAACTACCGCAACCGCGGGCTGCCGTTCTCGGACCTGATCCAGGAGGGCAACCGCGGGCTGATGCGGGCGGTTGACAAGTACGAGTGGCGCCTGGAGTTCAAGTTCGGCACCTACGCGACGTGGTGGGTGCGCCAGGGCATTACACGGGCGCTGCACGACAACGCCCGCACCGTGCGGGTGCCGTGTCACCAGATCAGCCTGCTGTCGCGCATGGAGAAGTTGCGGGGTGAGCTGACGGTGGCGACCGGCCGCGAGCCCACCTCCGAGGAACTGGCGGAGGCGCTGGGGGTGAAGCCCGAGGAGGCACGGAGCCTGCGTATCGTAGGCCGGCACCCGGTCAGCCTGAACGACTCGGTCGGCGGGGATGGGGAACGCGCGCTGGAGGACTTCCTGAGCGACACCCACATCTCCCCTCCCGGCGAGCACGTGGACGCTAACCTGCTGAAGGAGCGCATCGGCGAGGTGCTGAAGAGCCTGGCGCCCCGCGAGCGCGAGGTGATCGAAATGCGGTTCGGGCTGAAGGACGGTACCCCGAAAACGCTCGACGAGGTGGCGAAGCAGTACGGGATCACCCGCGAGCGCATCCGCCAGATCGAGGCCCGCGGGCTGTTGAAGCTTCGCCAGCCGACCCGCTCGTGCCGGCTCGAAGAGTTCGCCGACGCCGACGAAGAGTAATCGGTCCGCGCTGCGAAACGCCGCCGCCCGGCCCCTTCCGTGAAGGGGCCGGGCGGCGGCGTTTCGTAACGCGCTCTCGTTTCGGGGCTCTTATGCCTGAGGTCGCCCGCCGGGGCGACGAATTGTTCCAGTCAGCGATTGCGGCAAGCGACACACCTGCTGGCGCAAGCGGTTCGACCCGTTACTTTTTGGTTCTTGAGCCCAGTTGAAAGACGACCGCCGGACCACCCGGGCTGTTCGGGCACCGCTCGCCTTTGGTGCGGTCGCGCCCGACAATGCCTCCTCCCGCACGACGCACACAGAGACGCGGCATGACCGAGCCGGTACTGGCGACCGAGAACCTGACCAAAGACTACGGCTCGTTCCGCGCGCTCCGCGCCCTCACGCTGTCGGTGCAGCCCGGCGAGGTGGTGGGGCTGCTCGGCCCGAACGGGTCCGGCAAGTCCACGGCGCTGCGGCTCATGCTCGGCTTCATCCGGCCCACCGCGGGCCGCGCCACGCTGGCGGGGTTCGACTGCTGGTCCCAGAGCGTCGAGGCGCGCAAGCGGGTCGCGTACCTGCCCGGCGAGCTGCGGCTCTACGAGACGATGACCGGGCGCCGGCTCGTCTCGTTCCTCGCCCGGCTCCGCGGCGACACCGCCGGGCCGGAGGTCGAGGCTCTGGCCAAGAAGCTGGACATCGACATCGACCGGCCGCTGACGCAGATGTCGAGCGGGATGAAGCGCAAGGTCGCGCTGCTCGCGGTGCTCGTGCCCCGGGTGCCGCTCATCATCCTAGACGAGCCGACCAACACGCTCGACCCCACCATGCGGGACGAGCTGTTGGACCAGTTGCAGTCGGCCAAGGCGCGCGGCCAGGCGGTGCTGTTCTCGTCGCACGTGCTGCAAGAGGTGGAAGCGGTGTGCGACCGGGTGGCGGTGCTGCGCCGGGGCGAACTGGTCCACGTGCAGCACATGAGCGAGTTGCGCGAGGGGCGCGCGGTCCGCGCGCGGCTCACCGGCCCGGCCCCGGCGCGCGGCCCCGGCGGTACGGAACTCGGCCCCGACGAGCTGACCGGCGACGGGCGGTTGCAGCTCACGTTCCGCGGCCCGCTGCCGGTCCTGCTGGAGTGGCTCGCGAACCAGCCGCTCACGGACCTCGTCGTCGAGCCGCAAGGGCTGACGCCGATCTACAAGAAGTACCACGGGTGAGGTGCGGGCCACACTGAGAACCACGACCGCGCGTGGGCGGATCGTGCTAACCGACGAAAAGCAGCACCGCCCGGTATCCGCCGTCTTGAAGTGGTGATTTCAGCCCCTGTGGGTCGCGCGAGGAGCTATGACGTTCATTCTGGTTCGTAAGCTGCTGCGCGACGCGCGGGCCGCCCTGATCGTGGTGTGCCTGCTGCTGTTCGTGTTCGCCGCCTTCTGGGTGAAGATCACCCAGCGCGTCACGACGCAGATCGTTCCGGTGGCCCGACTGGTGTCGCAGCCGTTCGGCAACGAGAAGACGCTGGAGAAGGTGTTCGTCCGCGGGCCGAGTAAGGTGTCGCAGGCGGCGCTCGGCTGGGGCGAGGTGAACTTCAACCAGCCGGTCGATTTCCTGGCCATCGGCCTGCTGCACCCGGTGGTGCTGGTCGTGTGCCTCGTGTGGGGAGTGGGCCGGGCGGCCGGGGCGGTCGCGGGCGAGTTGGACCGGGGGACGATGGAACTGCTGCTCTCGCAACCGGTGCCGCGACACCAGCTCGTCCTCGCGCACCTCGCGGTCGATGCGGTGGTGCTGCCATTACTGTGCCTGAGCTTCTTCGCGGGCACGCAGTTCGGGCTGTGGGCGGCGGGCGACTTCGTGCCCGATTACGCACTGCTCGACGAGGCCGCCAAGGAGTCGCCCAAGCTCGCGTCGCTGCTCGACCTGATCCCGCTCGACCGCACCCCGCTCGCCGTGAACGCGCAGGGCGAACTTCTCGGGCTGGTGAATACGCTCGGGCTGCTGTTCGCCATTAGCGGGATGACGCTGGCGCTCTCCGCCCTGGGCCGCAGCCGGTGGCGGGTGATCGGATACGCGGTGCTGGTGCTGGTCGTGATGTTCCTGGCGAACACGATCGGCCAGTTGTGGGAGCCGGCGGGCTGGGTGCGGCCGTTCACGCTGTTCTACTACTACCAGCCGCAGCGCGCGATGATCGAAGGGGCGTGGTGCGTCGACCTGGGCAAGACGTGGGAGCTCGGCCGCCCGGTGCCGGTGCCGGCGGTCGGGGTGCTGCTGGCGGTCGGGGCGGCCGGGTACGCGCTGGCGCTGCGGGCCTTCACCCGGCGCGACCTGCCGGCCCCGCTGTGATCCGCAGCCGGTCGTTTCAAACGCGCCGGAGGGTTGTGCGGTACCCGGAGCGTGGCGGGCCACGCTCCACACTGTACCGGTTACGCGCAGCTCGCCGCACTTACTTCTTGGTCTTGAACACCAACAGGTACGGGACCGCCGAGCGGCCGTCGGCGTCCTTGAAGTTTCCGAACTTCTCGCTGTTCACCCAGATCGCATACGTCTTGCCGGGTTCCAGTTTCACCGGCAGCACGCAGGTTCGCTTGTCCGCGAGGTACTTCGGTTTGCCGTCCAGCGCCGGGAAGCTCTCCTCGGAAACGGTGCTCCACGACCAGGACTTGTCCTGCATGTCCTTGCTGAACGTGACCCGAATTTCGGTCACCTTCGGATCGACCTCTCCGGCCCCGGCCTCGGGAACGGTCTTCACGACCACCGGGGGAACGGAACCGAGGGTCACTTCGTCCGCCCGTGCGGCGCTGCCGCCGAGGCCGCACACCAGAGCCACAATGACCGCCGTCGTGCAATTCATGTGGTCGCCCTCCACCAGCCGGTCAGCGGGGCGCTGACCGGTCCGGTCGCTACTGAAACGGCGGTCCCCGCGGTCCAATTCAGCGCGTACCTCTCACACACAGCAATTCGCCCGCTTGGCTTCCTGCGGGATCGGTTCACCGGCGAACGTGCCGCTGGCTCGGAGCAGAACGGAAGAGCGGGACCGCCACCGGTGCCATCAGGTTTAGGGAGGGACGTGTCTGCGGTCGTGAGGTCTCCGCAGTGCCTAATGTGCCGGCCGCGGCTTCGCGCGGAGAGTTGCGCCGTCACGGCCGCGGTGCAGGCCGGTAGGGCCAGTGATGACAACTGCCGGTTGGGGATCTGGTCCGTTCAATCGCACTGCGCCCTTCCGGTGGTGCTTGTATTCGCGTGTGTCTCCGGAACGGCCGTTACAGGCCCGGCTGATTGCAACTGGGGCACCAACGGGACATTTGCTGGCCCTCGACTGGCGGTTCGCTACCCATTCGCTGGGTGGCTACCACCCTCCGAAATCGAGTGCCTACGCCCCGGGCGTAACGCGAGTCGGTCGTGGTAATGTCCAAAGAGGCGCGATGCAAGGCTTTTTCCCGCAGATACTTGCACGCAATTCGGTCCGCGCGGGCAATTCGCCTGCTCACGCGACAACCGGCCCGGGTCGCCCCGCGTCGCACCTGCCCGACGCGGGACAAACTTCCGGAAGCTCGGTACGAGGGAATAGTGGTGGAGATTTGCCGAAGGTGCGGGCCGCCGCCCGGATCGGGCGGGGGTAGCCGGTCCGAAGGGGCCGGGTTCGGATCTGAAGCGAGGCCGAAAGCCGGGTGTTCGCGCCGCGGCTGATCGGGTATCGTGTGAGCCGCTATACTAGCCCCACCCGGTTCCCTTCGATCACAACCACTGGAGTGTTGCGGATGTTGCGTGCGATCCGTCTGTTCGTCGGTGCGGCGCTGGTTCTGTTCGGCGGTACGCTGCTCGCGCAGGCGCCCAAGGACGCGCCCCAGGCCGAAGGGTACTTCCCGCTCAAGGTGAACGCCAAGTGGACCTACAAGGTCGGCGACAACACCATTGAGGTCAAGGTGGTCAAGGTGGACAAGGTCGGCGGCGAGGAGCAGTATCAGGTGGACACGGTCGTCGGCAAGGACCCGAAGACGAGCGAGTGGTACACGGTCAAGGGCGACGGCGTGTACCGCGTTCGGGTGAAGGACGACAAGCTCGACCCGGCCGTGAAGGTGCTGCCCCTCCCGATCAAGAAGGACGCGACCTGGGACATCAACAGCAAGGTCGGCACGCAAACCGTCAAGGGCGCCATGAAGGTGCTCAACGACAAAGAGAAGATCAAGGTCGGCGAGACCGAGTACGAGGCGGTGTTCGTGGAGGGCAAGGACCTGGACATCGCCGGGGCGAAGACCACCGTGCGGCTGTGGTTCGCCAAGGGGAAGGGCATCGTGAAGGAAGAGTTCGTCCTCCAGACCAACGAGGTCGTGAAGCTCGAACTGACGAAGTACGAAGAAGGGAAGTGAGTTCCGCTCGGCGGGCGGCGCGGCCCGGGCCGCGCCGGCGCTTCTGTGCGGCCCGCCCTTGTCGGCCCGCGGTGCCGACCCGATCTCGGGCACCGGCGACGGAATTGCGGTCGGTGCCATCGGCCGTGTATGGACACCTCAAAGCCGTTGGCGACTCGGTCCGCGCGTGCCACTCCCGCCGGAGCGCGGCGAACATTTTTCCGACCGCGCGGCGCGCGAGTCGCCTCACGTTCGTTGCGGCAGTTCTACCCGATTCCAACTTCGCCGGGCGCGGCGCGTGCCGCGCATCTTGAGGTTTGGGCTGCGGTCCGGATAATGTCCGTGCGCAACTTCCCCACGCGCCGCCATCATGGTCCTCACTTGCCCGCACTGCCACCGCTCGCTGTCCTCCGTGTCCGCGGACGGGCCGCCGCAGTTTTGCATGTTTTGTGGGCACAAACTCACCGGCAGCACCCACCCGCCGGCCGCCCGCACCCAGACGTTCGCGCCCGGGGCGGACGCGCTCTCGGATGCACCCGACGAAGACGACCTCCCGGGCGCCCCGGAGCCGGCGCTGAAGGAAATCGGCGGGTACCGGATCGGGAAGCTCCTCGGGGCCGGGGGCATGGGGTCCGTGTACGAGGCCGAGGCGCTCGGAACCGGGCGCCGGGCCGCGGTGAAGCTGCTGTCGTCCCGGCTCGCGTCCAGTCCGTCGTCGGTCGAGCGCTTTCGGCAGGAGGGGCGGCTCGCCAGCCAGCTCGCGCACCCGCGGTGCGTGTTCGTGCTCGCGGCCGACACCGAGCACGGCCGCCCGTACATCGTCATGGAGCTGATGCCGGGCCGCACGCTCAAGGATCTGGTCGATCAGGGCGGCCCGCTGAAGCCGCACGAGGCGATCGGCCGCATCCTCGACGTGATCGACGGGCTGATGGAGGCGCACCGGGTGGGCATGATCCACCGCGACGTGAAGCCCTCGAACTGCTTTCTCACCGAAGACGGCCGCGTGAAGGTGGGGGACTTCGGGCTGTCCAAGTCGCTCGCCGGGAGCGGCGCGAACCACCTGACCCAGACCGGCGCGTTCCTCGGAACGGTGCTGTTCGCGGCGCCCGAGCAGATCCGCGGCGAGCCGCTCGACTACAGCTCCGACGTGTACTCGGTCGCGGCCACGCTGTACTTCCTCCTCAGCGGGCAGGCGCCGTTCCACCACGACAGCGCCGCGACCGCCCTCGCCCGGGCCATCTCGGACCCGGCCCCGCGGATCCGCGCCACCCGCCCCGACGTGTCCGAGCAACTCGAGCGAATCATTCTGCGGGGGCTGGAGCGGGACCGCGCGCGCCGCTGGCAGACGCTCGACGACATGCGCGAGGCGCTCGCGAACCTGCTGCCCGAGCGCCAGCGCGCGGGGCGGCCCCGCGCGCTGGTCGGCGCGTACGTGCTCGACCGCATCCTGCTGGCGTTCATCGTGTTCCCGGCGGAAGCTGCCCGCATCTGGGTGACCGAGGCCGGGGCCAGCAAGATCGACGTGCTCGAGCTGCGGTGGCTCGCCGTCAGCATCACGCTCCTGTACTTCGGGCTGTTCGAGGGGCTGCTCGGGGCGACGCCCGGGAAGATGCTGTTCGGGCTGCGGGTGAGCCGGACGGGTGAGACCGACCCGCCCGGGGTGCCCCGCGCGCTCGCGCGCACGTTCGTGTTGCACGCCGTGCTCGCGTGCTTTTTCCTCGTCCCCGACTGGGTGAGCGAATTCATCGGGACGCGGGGCGGCGGGGCGGTTCGCGGGATCATGTTCGGGATCGGCGCGCTGGCCCTCTCGGTCCAGCTCCGGAAGCGGTTCGGGTTTCGCGGCCTGCACGATTTCGCGAGCGGGTGCCGGGTCACGCAAGTGCCGCTCCGCGCGCGTCGGCTGCGGCTCCCGGTCGCGCAGCCGACGCCGATCGAAACGCTCCTTCCGCCCACGCCCGAGGCCCTTCCGGAGGCGGTGGGCGGGTACGTGGTGAACGGCCGCCTCTCGGCCGATCCCGCTGGCGAACAGGTTTGGATCGCGGAGGACCGCGCGCTGGGGCGCAAGGTGCTCCTGTGGTTGCGACCGTGGGGCGGACTCGCATCGGGCGCAGAACCGGCGCGCACCACACGGTTACGGCGCCTGGGGGCCGGCAGCGTCGGGTGGGGCGAAGCGGTGTACGACTGGACCGCTTACGCGGCCCCGCTCGGCGGCCCGCTGATCGAGGCCGTGCGCCCGGGCGCCCCACTCCCGTGGGCCGATGCGCGGCTCCTGCTCGAGCAGCTCGCCGAGGAGTTCCGCGCCGCAGAGGCCGACGGCTCCGTGCCGTCGCGCCTCGCGCTGGACCACGTGTGGGTCGAACCCGCGGGGCGGGTGCAGGTGCTCGACTTCCCGCTGGGCACGATCCGGTCGCGCCCGGGGCCGCCGTTGCAGGTGCTCCGCGAAGCCGCGGCGCTCGTCCTGGAAGGGAACCCCCGGCACACGCGGGTTCCCGTCGCGGCCCCGCTCCCGCCGCACGCGGCGCCGGTGCTCGACAGGCTGTTCACGACGGACCCGCCGCTCGCGGAGTTCCAGAAGGAATTGGCCGATACCCACGCGCACAAGCCGGAGGTGACGCCGGCCATGCGGGCCGCGCACCTGGGCATTCAGGCCCCGCTGCTGGCGGTGCCGCTCGGCTCCATGTTCGGGTTCGCGTTCGTCGTGTCGGTGATGACGACTTGGCTCGCGACGAGTTCCGTCGAGATCGCCGAGCGGGCCGCCGCCGGGTTCACCGATCCGGACGCACGGGCCAAGCTGTCCGCCGGCGACGGGGACGCCCGGACCGCGCTGAACGACCCCCGCGCGCGCGGGCGGGTCGAGGAGGTGCTGGAACGCGCCCGGGCGGACGCGTACACGCGCCGGGCCGCGCTGTTCGCTCCGCAGCGGAACATGCTGGAACAGGGCGAGCTGGCGCTGCCCGACCACGGTGTGGCGGCGGAGGAGCACGACGCGGCCGCGCGGGCGCTGCTCGCGTGGGCGGGCGCCACCGACCGCGGCGACGACCTGCCGTGGGGCAGGCTGGAACCGCTGCTGGTGCTGTTCGGGGTGGTCCCGCTCGGGTTGGTCGCGGTTGCGGCGGTGCTGCGCGGGGGCGCGTCCATGATGCTCGCTGGCATGGCGATCGTGCGGGCCGACGGCCGGCGCGCACGCCGGTGGCAGTGCGCGCTGCGGGCGGCGGTGGTGTGGGGGCCGCTGTCGGCGCTGCTGCTCGGGTGTGCGGCGGCACAGATCTACGCTCCGCACCGCCCGTACCTGGCCGCCGGGCTGTGGCTCGCCGGGGTGGTGCTGCTACCGGTCTACGGGGTGATCGCCCTACGATACCCGACCCGGCCCCCGCAGGACCGCATCGCCGGGACGTACCTCGTCCCGGTGTGATCTCGTTCGCGCGTTTTGGTTCGGGCCGCTGGAAGGGCCGGGCGCCCCGGTCGGAACGCCCGGACGACGTGTCGCGCGCGGCTACTTCAGCTCTTTGATGTACACGTTGCGGAAGTCCACGCGGACGTTGTAGCTCTGGAACCCGACGTGCCCCTTCTCGCGCTTCAGGCCGGGGTGGTTCTTGTCCGCCTTCGCCTTGTAATCGTCCAGGTTCGCGTTGACCAGCTCGACGTCGTTCTGCGTCACGGTCACCTTGCGGCCGTCGCACACGATCTTGACCGTGTTCCACTCGCCGATCTTCTTGTTCTTGGCCGCCTTGGCGGGCTGCACGTCGTAGATGGAGCCGGTGTGCTGGTAGTCGGCCAGCTTGGACTTGTGGACCCCTTCCCAGCCCTCGTCGTCGATGAGCTGGATCTCCATGCCCTGGTACGCCGGGTCGCCCTTTTCGGGCGTGCGCAGGCCCACCCCGCTGTTCCCGCCGGCCTTCGCCCACTTGTACTCGCACCGGAACTCGAAGTTGGCGTACTCCTTCTCGGTCAGCAGGTACCCGCCGCCGCCGCCCTTGCAGACGATGAGACCGTCCTCGACGCCCCACGCGTCGGCCTTGCCGGTGGGCTTCCACCCGCTCAGGCTCTTGCCGTCGAACAGCGCGGTGAAGCCTTCCGGCGGTTTTTCGGCCGGCTTGGGCTTGTCGTCCGCGCGCAAGACCGCGGCGCACACCGCGACCGCCAGAACGCCGAACCGCAACGCAGTTTTCATGTGGGAACTCCTGAGTGCCGCGGCGGAGGGACGGGCGCGCGGCTCGGATGGTGGGAGGGACCGACGACATCTTACCCGCCGGGCGTAGAATGGCACGAAGAACCTCTCCACCCACCCCTCCCTGAGGAAGCGAGCCGGAGAGAGGGCCGCCTGGAGAACACATGCGCCGATTCATGATGAAGTCGAAGCTGCACCGCGCCACCGTGACCGAGACGAACGTCGAGTACGAGGGCAGCCTGACCATCGACACCAACCTCCTCGAGGCGGCGGACATCCTGCCGCACGAGCAGATCCACGTCTGGGACGTGACCAACGGCACGCGGCTCGTCACCTACGCCCTCGAGGGGCCGCGCGGCAGCGGCGTGATCTGCGTCAACGGGGCCGGGGCGCACCTGATCCGCACCGGCGACATCGTCATCATCGCGACGTTCGCCGAGTTCGAGGACGCCGAGGCCCGCAAGCACCAGCCCCGCGTCGTGTTCGTCGATCCGAAGAACCAGGTCAAGGCGCTGGCGGCGGTGCCGGGCGCGGTTCCGGGTTGAGCGGCCCGAGCAGCACCAGCAGCGCGAACGCCAGAACCCCACCCGGTCGGTAGTAATCGAAGACCGGGTTCGTACTGTCGAACGGAATCGTTTGCACCGCCAGTAGCAGCACCGCCGCACATCCCCACCCGCGCCGGCGCGCGGCGAAGAGGTCACGCACCCACGGCACCGCGATCGCCAGCGTGAGCATTTCATAGGCCAGCACCTGCGCGCAGACGGTGGCGCCCGCGACCGCCGCGGCGCACGCCCACCCGGCTGATGGCAACTGCCCGGCGGCGCGGCACCGCCCCAGCACCAACCCGCCCCACACCAGGTAGCCCGCGAGCGTCGTCACTGCGGTCAGCTCGATCACCGGGCCGCCGAGCGACACGAGCAGCCGGTTCCAACTCGTGATCTGCGGGTTGAGTTCGGCCTGGTTGTACCGAACCGCCTTGTGACCGGTCGGCAGGTAATCGAGGTAGTCCTTCAGGAACAGCGGCGACCCGCCGGCGACGGTCGCCCCGATCAGGTTCAGCCCCGCGACCAGAGCGGCCAGCGCCAGCGCCCGTTTCCACCCGCCCAGGTACCACGCGAGCGGTATCAGTGGCAGCGCCACGTGCGGCTTCACGAACGGAACCGCCCACAGCAGCACCCCGAGCGCCGGGCGGTTCCGCGCGAAGCACCACAGCCCGGCCGCCACGCACCCGACCGAAACGATGGTCACTTGCCCGACGAAGGTGATCGCCAGGACGAACGGGTTGAGCACGAGCAGGAACGGGACGACCAGCCTGCGCGCGCCCGGACGGACCGGCGCGTCGGATCGGCGGAAGAGGTCCGGGATCGTGACGATACCGGCCGCGGCGAACCCGAGCGCGATGCCCCACGCCACTTTCGCCGCTGGCCACGGCACCACCGCGAACGGGGCGAACGTGAGGATCGCCAGCGGCGGGAGGAAGTACCCGCAGTTCCGGACGAAACTGTTCTCGCCCGGGGCTTCCGGGTTCTCGTCCGGGAACTGCGCCGCGGCGAGTTCTCGGATGCGGGAGAGATCGTAGGGCGATTCGCCGCGCAGCCCGATCGCGGCCCCGGCGCGGTAAATGAACAGGTCGGGGAAGTTATTCGTGGCGAGCGCCAAATACAGGCCCAGCGCGCCGAGCAGCACCGCGGGAACGAACCGAAGACCGCCACCCGGCCCCGTGTCCGTCCGAGAGGTGTCCGTACCCTTCTCATCGGGGCCGGGGCGGGTAGGTCCGTTCCCGCTCGCGGGGCTGTTAGCCGGCAGATCAGGCATTACCCACCCCTAATTCGACTCAGTTTGGTAGTTCTGGAAGTCCGCCACGCGCCTGGCGTGGTGACCGACCCCGGTTTTCGTTCCCCGCGCCGAAACGAACGGTGCGAGCCGGCTCGGGCACAAACGTTTCCACTGCAATACGTTACACGGCATCATATCGAGTCGTCGGCTTTCGTTCTGATCGGCTTCGAGAGCCGTATCCGGGCTCGGAAGCGTGTGATTCGGTGGTCGCTGCACCCCAGCGGGCCGGTAGCGAATGGGTAGCTGGCTGGCAGCGAATGTCCTGTCGGTGACCCATTCGGGGGCCGCCGGTGCCGGGGTGTAACCCTCGTTACAGCGCGCCGTGCGAGCCGCGGGCCAGGGCAACTCCGCAACTCGGTTCGCTGCCCCTGTCTACCAACCGGCACTCCCCCGCGCGCAAATGAAGAGGGAGGGCCTTGATACCCCGGAAGGGCGACCAGCCAGCCGCCAGGGGCGCAAGCCCGTGGTCGAGCAAACGCCCCCTAATACCAGATGGCACGCGGTGGATGGCGCGCGGCGAAAAGCCTGCGGAGACGCGAGCCCCGGTGCGCCCATGCGGTCGGGCAACGGCAAAAGTTTTCCACTACGAGCTTGACAACTTCCCTGCGGCTGTAGATTATTCCATCCGCAGAACTCAAACGTCTAGAAATCGCTGGTGTATTTAGGCTCACATACTCTTCACACGATGCGCATAAATGTGCTCGTTCCTTGCCCGGGAGTTTTGGCTTGAACCGCTCCGCCCACATCCCGTCCGTGTTCACTCGGTTCCCCCAGCTCCTCGCCCTCCGCGATCGCCTCGCCGGGCTGATTCGCACGCGCCGCGCGACGGCGCCCGTGCCGACCAGGTTGGGGTTAGAGGCGATGGAAGAGCGGCTCGTGCCGGACGGGCGGCCCCTTCCTTTTCCTGTGATATTCGCCGGATCGGGCGAGAGTCATGCCGCGGTGGTGAAGGCATACGATGCTGACACCGGGAACCTGCGTTGGTCGAAGACCGTGTTCGGCGACGGGTTCGAGGGCGGGGTGCGGGTGGCGGCCGGGGACATCACCGGTGACGGCATCCCGGACGCGATTGTGGCGCCCGGGGCCGGGCTGGCGCCGCAGGTGAAAGTGCTCGACGGCACCACCGGCGGGGTGCTCGACGGCCCGCTGGGCAGCTTCCTGGCGTTCGGGACCGAGAACAATGGCGGGGTGTTCGTGGCGTCCGGGGACGTAAACGGGGATGGGCGCCAGGACGTGATCGCGACGACGCTGACGGACTTCGGCCCGCGGGTGAAGGCGTTCAGTGGAGTGGACGGGTCGGTGCTGAGCGACTTCGCGGTCCCGGGGGCTGCGTTCGCGGGCGGCATCACGCTGGCGGCGGCCGACTTCAGCGGGGACGGGAAGGCGGAGGTGGCGGTGGGCGGGTCCGGGGGCCGGGTGCGGGTATACGACCCGCTCACTGGAACCCTGGCGGGCGGCGGCCTCGGCGAACGGTTCCTGACCCCGTTCGGGACCGGCTACGACGGGCCGGTGTTCGCGGCGAGTGATGAGTTAGCGGGCGATGTAGACGGCGATGGAGTTCCGGACCTAGTAATCGGCACCGACGGGAGTATCACGCGGGTCCGGGTGTTCAGTGGGGCAACCGGAGCCGGATTATACGACTTTGAGCCGTTCGGTCCTGGAGCCACCGGCGGGGCGCGCGTCGCCCTGGCATACGCGGACGATGACGACCGCGCTGACATTA
>NZ_JAXBLV010000196.1:0-56263 GCF_034097035.1 Gemmata algarum | reverse complement strand
ACGTCAGCCGGCCCGCTTCACGAGGTAATCGACCAGCCGCGCGAACGGATCGAACCCGACCACGTTCGGCGCGTCGGCGACGAAGTTCGACAGCGCGTTGATGTCGTAGTAAACGATCCGGCCGTCGCGGTCGTCGATCATGTACTCGATGCCGCCGACATCGATCTCGGCGACCTGCATGATCTTCTCGCAGGCCGCAATAACCTCCGGGGGCGGCATGTAGCCCTCGACCTTCAGGCCGGTCTTGGGCGCGTCGATCGGGCACGCGGCGCGGACCAACTCCACCCCGTCGGCGCGCTGGCAGATGTCCGCGGGGCACAGGTTGAACGACTCGCCGGTGGTGTAGACCTTGATCGCGTACAGGAACTTCCCGCCGAGCGTTTCGACGCGCGTGATGTGCCCGCCGCGGGCCGGGACGAACTCCTGAACCAGCGCGGTGTGGTCCACGCCCAAATCGACCTGATTCGCGGCCACGGACTCGGCGAGCGATTCGCGGCCGAGGTACTTCACGATCCCGGCGCCGCTGCCGCCGATGTTCGCCTTCACCACCACCGGAAACCGCAACCCGTCCGCCGCGTCCACCGCCTTTGATGCGTGATTGATGACCCGCGCCTTCGGATAGCCCAGCCCGAGCGATTCGAGCAGCGTGAGCTGCCGGGCCTTGGAAAGCTCGATGGAGAACCCGTTCACGCCGTTCACCACCGGTACGCCGAGGCGCTCCAGGTGCGCCATGTACGCAACCGTGAAGAACATCCCCTGCACCCCGCCGCGCAGGTACGCCGACGGGCTCATCCGGTTGAACACCAGGGCGTACGGCGACTGCTTCTCGCTCGGGTCGTAGACGTGCGCCCGCGGGTCGAGTTGAACGTAAGGGATCTCGCGGCGGGCGAGTTCCGCGAACAGCGGGCGGAACCAGTCGGGGTGTTCGTGGTAGATCGCGAACGGCTTGCGCATCGGCGCTCCTCAGGGGATGGCGCCAATTGTAGCCGCACGGGCGTTCGTCGCTAAGCACGCCGGGAGGAATGAGTTCCGCTCGGGCCGGGACGACCGGCCCAAAGCGCGATGGAGATAGCCAGAAGATTTTGACAGGATCGACAGGATAAACAGGATTTAAGACCGATCCCAGCAGTTTCACGTTCGCGCCGCGTGGTTTTGGCCGTTAAGGTGGTCCGCTCACTCCGTGAGCGGTCGCTCCGCGCATCCGATTCGCTCCGCGGGCTTGCCGGCTCCGGCGTTGTGCGCAACGCTCATTCGATAACCCCGAGCGACCGCTCACGGAGTGAGCGGACCACACTCAAAACACCAACCGCCGCGCCGCCACACCAACTGGAAATGGCTGGGTTCCGTCTTCATCCGGTAAATCCTGTCGATCCTGTCAAAATCTGTCTTCGTGAATGTGAGACTCACAAGGCCCGAAGAGAAGCCGCGACCAGTCGCCCATTCTAAACCGCGGGTGCCGTGCGCTGCCGCTCCCAGACAGCAACCGCGGCCGCAAGATCGGGCACGGCGTCCGGGAGGTCTGCCCCGTGTCCGGTGCGCACGAGGAGCGAGCGGCACCCGGCGGCGTGCCCGGCTCCGGCGTCGCACGGCTTGTCGCCGATCATCCACGACCGCGACAGTTCGATGTCGAGGTCTCGTGCGGCGGCCAGCAGCATCCCGGGCCGCGGCTTCCGGCAGTCGCACACCACGCGGTACGCATCACTGCCTTCGGTGGGGTGGTGCGGACAGTAGTAGAAGGCGTCAACCTGCGCCCCTTGCTGAGCGAGGAGCGCGGCGAGGTGCTCGTGAACTTCGGTCACCCGGCTTTCGGGGAAGTACCCGCGGGCCACACCGCCCTGGTTCGTGACCACCACCACGAGCACGCCCGCGGCGTTGAGCCGGCGCACGGCATCGGCCGCCCCGGGGATGAGCTTCACCTGCTCCGGGCGCGCGAGGTAGTGGACCTCTTCGATGAGGGTGCCGTCGCGGTCGAGGAACACGGCGTCACGCGACATGGGTCGGCTCCCGGCGCGCCACGAACGCCCGGAGCGCGTCCGGCGTGCCGATGTCGTGGAACGCGGCCTCCTGCGGGAACGCCGCGAGCGTGAGCCCGTCGCGCAAAGCGGCCGGGAACACGTCCCGTTCGAGCGACACCACTTCCCCCGCGGGCACGCGGGCGAGCAGTTCGCGCTCGATCACGTACACGCCCGAGTTGACCCACCCGCCGCCCACCGCACCCGGCTCCTTCTCGCGGAACTGCGTGACGCGCCCGTCGGCGAATTCGATCGAACCGAACCGCCCCGCGTCCGCCACCCGGGCGAGCGTGAGCGTCGCGACCGCCCCCGCCGCACGTGCCGCGCGGTGCGCCTGAAGCAACTGGCCGAGGTCCACGTCGGTGTACGTGTCCCCGTTCGTGACGAACGCGGCCGGGGCGAAGTGGGACTCGGCCCGCTTCAGAGCCCCCGCGGTGCCGAGCAACTGTTCGCCGTCCCGAACGTAGTCGATGTGGATGCCCAGGCCGCGCCCGTCGCCCAGCGCGGCCTCGATCTGATCGGCCATGTGCCCGACGCACAGCACGAACCGCCGCGCCCCGCGATCGCGCAGGAGTTCCAACTGCACTTCGAGGAACGGCTGCCCGCCCCCTACCGGGGCCAGCGCCTTCGGGCGGTCGGGCACCGCGGAACGCAGCCGCGTTCCGAGCCCGCCGCACAGCACGATCACCGGAAGGTCGAGTGTCACCGGAAGGCTCCTGCGGGGTCGCACGAGCCGTCAGTGGTACCGCGCCGCGCCCGCGGGCGTCAACGCGAGGTGCGCCCGCCGGGCGTCAGCCGATGGGCTGCCAGCAGTCGAGCAGCTTATCGGCGCCGCCGGGGCCGTTCGAGCCGACCGCGTACTTCTCGGGCTGCTGCGCGGCGTGCTCGGCCGCCGCGATCAGCGGGTCCATGATCTCCCACGCCCGCTCGATCTCGTCGGCCCGCATGAACAGGCTCGCGTCCCCCTGGATCGCGTCGAGCAGCAGCCGCTCATAGGCCTCCGGCAGCGCCTGGTCGGAGAACGCCTTCTTGTAGTCGAACGTGAGGTCGTGCGGCTTCAGCGACACCCCGTCCACGTCGGGCACCTTGGTCTGGAAGTTGATCGAGATGGACTCGTTCGGCTGGATCACCATCCGCAGCCGGTTACACTGGAGCGTCTCGCCCGGCGGGAGCGGGAACATGAGGCGGGCCGGGCACTTGAACTGGATGAGCACCTCGCTGTACCGCGCCTTCAGCCCCTTGCCGCTGCGGAGGTAGAACGGCACGCCGTACCAGCGGCGGCTGTCCAGCTCGACCTTGATCGCGGCGTAGGTCGGGGTCTTCGAGTCCGGCTTCACCCCGTCCACGTTCAGGTACCCGTCGTACTGGCCCAGCGCCATCACCTTCGGGGCCTCCGCCTCGGACCGCACCTTCACGGTCGAGAGCACCTTCATCTTCTCGTTCCGCAGGTTCTCCGCGCTGTACCGGTTCGGGTCCTCCATCGCCACCATCGTGAGGATCTGGAGCAGGTGGTTCTGGATCATGTCGCGCATGACCCCGCTGCCGTCGTAGTAGTCGCCGCGGCCCGCCACCGTCACCTTCTCGGCCACGGTGATCTGCACGTGGTCGATGTACTGCGCGTTCCACAGGGGCTCGAACAGGGTGTTCGCGAACCGGAACACCAGAATGTTCTGAACGGTGTCCTTGCCGAGGTAGTGGTCGATGCGGTAGAGCTGGCTCTCGTCCCAGTTCTTGTGCATCGTGTCGTTGAGCGCCTTGGCGGTCGCGAGGTTCACCCCGAACGGCTTCTCGATGACCAGCCGGCGGTACCCCTTGTCGCTCTTGTTCAGCCCCTCCTCGGCCATCGCGCTGCTGATGCCCGCATAATACTTGGGCGCCATCGAGAAGTAGTACAGCCGGCGCGCGTCGTCGGAGCCCTCGTTGGCCGCGAGCCACTCGGCCAGCGGCTTGCACCCGCCCGGCTTGGTGGCGTCGGTGGCGACGTAGTGGATGCGGGCCGCGAACTCCGCCCACTTGGCCGCATCGAACTGCCCCTTGGGCAGGATCTCCTCCACCTTCGGCTTCAGCTCCTCGCGGTACGCGTCGTCCGAGTACGGGGTGCGGGCCACGCCGACGATCCGCGCCTCCGGCGGCAGCTTGCCCTTCTGGGCCAGGTTGAACAGCGCCGGGATGAGCTTGCGCCAGGTGAGGTCGCCGGAGGCGCCGAAGATAACGATGGTGAGCGGCTGGGCCATTGAAGGTGCCCGTGCGTGAGGGTGCGGGGGGGCGCCCGCACGCCGGGCGCGCCGGGGATATGCTACACGCCCGGCGGCGTTTTGCGTTTTTGTGTTCCGGGTTTTGTACCGGCGCCCCGCGCACGCGCCCGAAAATCAAAAATCTGACTGATGGCCATTCAATTCGGACTGAAGTCGAACTTGGCGGCGCTCTCCCGGCCGAGCGGGTCGTTGACGAACTTGCGGAAGCAGCCGGGGCACAGGTCGAACCGCATCTTCTTGCACGCCGGCGGGGGCTCCGGGGCGCCCTCGCCCTCTTCCAGGTCGCTCAGCAGCCGGGCCATCTCCTCGATGTGATCGGTTTCCAGGTCGTCGTCGGTCAGGGCGCCGGGGTCACAGCTCGCGAACGCCTCCATCTTCACCACATACCGTTCGGCTCCGTCCCGGGTCATGTCCTTGCCGCACACGTCACAGGAGAAGTGCATCATGGCCGTCGGAGCCTCTGGACCTGGAACCGCCCGCGCGGGCCGTGGAGACGTGCGGCGCGCGGGTCGCAGCGGCGGGGGCACGAACGACCCGCGCACCGCCGCATCAGTTCGTATACTCCACAACTCGCAAGTTCCTGCCCCTGTGTCAATCGTAATCGCCCGCACAAACCGCACAATTCAGGCCGCCCCGCCGGGGCGCGGTCGGTTCCGTGTCAGGTTTTGCGGCGGTGCGCTCGGCCCTTCTCGCGCAAGTGCAATGCGGTGCGCGGTGTGAACGAGTTGCAGTCCGAACGTCCCGACAAGGGGCGCGCTCTTCGTGCCCCTGCTCGGCCGGTCGCGGCCGCTCCCGGCCTTCGGGCGCCGCTTGGCACGCAGGGTGCTTTGTATCTCGACGCCTCCGAGTGCTGGCCGGTGGCGCAACGAACGACCGGCCCCCGCAAAGTGGCTTCGCATCCGAACGAATTCCCCCGGCGGCTCGGGAGCGCCCCCGAACCGGACCCGCCCCCGCTCTCTTCAAAACCGACACGTTCCCACGGCCGGCGGCTCACGGAGCCCGCCGGCTCGTATCTTTTTTGCCCCTGCACGGCCCGCCCATCGTGTCGCCCGGGTTCCATAGCGCCCGAGGAAACCGGTCACGCGCCGGCGGGTGCGGCGCGGGGCCGGATGGGCCGGGCGCGGCGTCACACGGTGAACACCTCGCGGTTGTAGTTCCGGGCGTAAGCGTTCTCGACGCCGGTCAGGATCTCAACGATCTGAAAGTACCGGTCCCAGAACGGGGTCTCGCGCAGGTCCTCGACGAGCAACTGGTACGCGTGGTGGTCCACCGCGTCCCACAGCCAAACGTCGGTCACCCGGGTCGAGTAGAACTCCACGTCGAAGAACCGGAGCCGGACCCGCCCCTCGTGCTTGCGCAGGATCGGGGTGAACTGCTCGCGGAGCAGTTGGAACCGCTCGTCCACGGGGAAGCCGAGCCACTCGGGCGCGGTCTTCACCAGCATGAACACGGTCACGGACGGCTCGAACGGGGGCTGCGAAGCGGACACGTCGTCTCTCCTGGTAATCGGTTCGCGGTCGGCGCCGGGCCGCTTGCGGCGGCCCCGGTGCGTGGGATAATACGGCCACACGATCCCCCTCATAAACCGAAAGTTGTGCAACGAGTCATTGCGAAAAATGAAACCCACCGATCTGAAACTGTTACTCGCCCTCGACGCGCTGCTGGCGGAGGGGAGCGTCGCCGGCGCGGCCCGCCGGCTCAAGCTGAGCGAGCCGGCCACCAGCCGCGCGCTCTCCCAGCTCCGAACGGCCCTGGGCGACGAGCTGCTGGTCCGGGCGGGCCGCCGGTTGGTGCCGACGCCGCGGGCGCTCGCCCTGCGCGGCCGGGTGCGGGCGCTGGTGGAGCAGGCCGAGGAGCTGTTCCGGCCGGACGGCGACGCGAGCCCGTCCGCGCTGGAGCGGGCCTTCTCCGTCCGCGCCAACGACGCCTTCGCGGGCGCCTACGCGCCGCGACTGGTGGCGCGCGTCCTGGCCGAAGCGCCCGGGGTGACGCTGCGGTTCGTGCCGGAGGGCGACGAGGACATCGAGAGCCTGCGGTCGGGGGCGGTGGACCTGGACGTGGGGGCGCTCGGGCGGCCCGGGCCGGAGATGAAGAGCCAGCGGCTGTTCGCCGACGAGTTCGTCGGGGTGGTGGGTCCGCGCCACCCGCTGGCCGCCTCGGCGGTCACGGCCGAGCGGTTCGCAGAATTCCCCCACGTCTCGGCGTCGCGCCGCGGGCTCCGGGCGGGGCCGATCGACGACGCGCTGCGGGCCAAGAAGCTGGCGCGCACGGTCGCCGTGGTCGTACCGTCATTTTCCGCCGCCCTGTTCGCCGTCGCCGGCTCGGACCAACTCGTCGGGGCGGTGCCGGCCGCGCTGGCGAACGAGGGCGTGCGGCTGTTGGGCCTGAGCACGTTCAAGCTGCCGGTGCGAACGAAGCCGCTGGAGGTGTACCAAGTGTGGCACCCGCGCTTCGACGCCGACCCCGGTCACCGCTGGCTCCGCGGGCTGATCCGGTCGGTCGCGGCGAAGTAGGGCGGGCCGACGCGCGCCGAACGGAACTGGCCGTCTCACGTCCTGGAGCCGGCAGCCGACCCCGCGCCCGGCCAACGGTGAGGCCACCGCCCGCCCGCTTCGCAACGCAAGTTTCTTGCATAAAACGGATTACGCCGCATTTGCACCTCTGCATCCGGGGCGGTGCGCGGGGGTGTGGCCACACCCGCGTCAGGGCGGCCCCGCGCAAAGCTGCGGCCCGTGTCGCCGGAACCGGCTCCTCCATCTCGTCGCGCCCGTCACAACCGTCCCCGTCGCCACCCCCGGCACACGCGCCCCCACCGGGCGCCCGGCGGCAGCGAATCGGCTCCGCGGCGCGCCGCCGCGTCATTCGGTGCGAGCCCCCCTTCCGATATCTGAGGCAGACGAGCTGGGGGACAGGATTCCGCCGTTCGGCATGCTCGTCGTTGCGAACGGGGCAACCAAGTCGGGACGGTCCGCGGCGGCCGAGGGAGTCCGCCGTGAACCCGCGCCGCGGAGCCGGCGCGGGAACCGATCGAACCGCAGGAGGCGACAGGTCATGGCAATTCGTAAGGGCGCTCCTTGGCTCGCGGCGGTCGCGGTCCTGAGCGTCGGATCGGTGGCCCTGGCGGGCCACTTCGGCACCACCAAGTACGCGGCCGGCAACGGCTGTTCGCCGTGCGACGCCCAGACCAACTTTGCCGCCGGCCAGGGGCCGTGCAGCCAGCAGGTGGTGTACGACTGCGTGGTCGAGAAGCGGTACCACACCTGCTACCAGACCACGTGCGAGACGGTGCTGAAGCCGGTCACCAAGACCACCTACGCCTGTGAGGAGAAGACCTGCTTCAAGACGGTCAACGAGACCGCCTACAAGCAGGTGCAGGAGACCGTCTGCAAGCCGGTGTGCGAGACGGTGCTGAAGCCGTGCCGCACCACCGTGTGCAAGCAGGTGTGCGAGACCGTCTACCGCGACTGCCCGGTCACGGTGTGCAAGACGGTGTGCGAGCCGCACACCCGCAAGGAGTGCTTCTTCGTGTGCAAGCCGGTGTGCGAGACGCACTACAAGGACTGCACCCGCACCGTCTGCAAGCCGGTGTGCGAGACCGTCATCAAGGACGTGTGCAAGACGGTGTGCGTCCCGGTCACCGAGACGTGCTACAAGGACGTCCAGCGCACCGTCTGCCACGACGTGTGCGAGACGCAGTACAAGACCGTGTGCAAGACGGTGTGCGAGCCGCAGTGCGTGACCAAGTGCGTCACCAAGTGCGTGCCGGAAACGGTGTGCGAGACGGTGTGCGTGCCCGGCAAGCTCACCTGGGAGTGCGTCCCGGTCTACAAGTGCGAGTTCGACCCCTGCACCTGCACCACCGTGCAGAAGCAGGTCGGCACCAAGAAGAAGCTGGTGCGCAGCCCCGCGACCACCGAGACCCGCCAGGTGACCCGCAGCCGCAAGGTGACCGAGCAGGTGCAGGAAACGGTGTACGTGAAGCGCACGGTGTCCGAGAAGGTGCCGGTGCAGGTTACCAAGAAGGTGCAGACCGTGGTGTCCGAGAAGGTGCCGGTGACCGTGACCCGCAACGTGCAGAAGACGGTCGTCGAGAAGGTGCCGACCCAGGTGGTCCGCAACGTGCAATCGACCGAGGTGGTCCGCACCCCGGTGCAGGTGAAGCGCAACGCCCAGGGCGCGTATGTTGACGCCGCGGCCCTGAACGCGGCGGCCAAGGACCTGGCCGACAAGGGCGCGAACGTGCTGGGCGGCGGCCCGGGCGCGCTGGCCAACCCGAACGCCCCGACCTACGACGCCGACGGCCCCGGCCGGGTGTTCGTCGAGGGGCTCCGGGTGAGCCGCGACGTGACCTACAACGTCACCCGCCAGGTGCAGGTGACCGAGAACCGCCGGGTGGCGGAAAAGGTCGTCCGCAACGTGCAGGAAGAAGTGGTCAAGATGGTCCCCACCAAGGTGACCACGATGAAGCAGGAAGTGGTGACCAAGTGCGTGCCGTACACGGTGACCAAGCAGGTGCCGTACACGGTGACGGTGAAGGTGCCCCGCACCGTCACCGAGATGGTGCCGACGACGGTCACCAAGCGGGTCCCGGTGACAGTGGCGACGGACGTGGTCGTGAAGAAGGCCCGGTACGTGCCGGCCCCGGCCGCCCCGTGCGGGTGCGGCACCCCCTGCACGGCCGGCAAGGGTGACGCCTGCTCGGCCAAGCCGTGCGGCGACGCCTGCTCGCCGATCTGCTCGAGCGGCCTGGGCGGCGGCCTGCGGAACGTGCTGAACGACCCGAACCGGCCGAAGCCGATCCGCGACTTCTTCAGCAACCTGTGCGCGACCCGGCTCGCGTGCGACCCGTGCCCGCCGGCCCACTGCGGCGACGCTTGCAGCCCCTGCAAGTAAGTTAACCCTGTCGATCGCACCGGGCGTCCGCCCCGTGCCGCAGAGGCCCTCCGGGGCGACTCTCGCGGCCCGGAGCGGGCGCCCGGTGCCCGTTGGTGGCCACACTTTGTCGTTGTGCCCGCTCGGCCCGCGGTGCTAGTCTGAACCCTGCCCCCCTCCCGCGAGGCACCCCACATGCTGAAAACGACCCTCGGTTGCGCCCTCGCTGCACTGGCGCTCGCCGCAGCGCTCCCCGTGGGGGCGCAGCCCCCGGAGCAGCCTAAACCGGAAGAGCTTCCCGAGTACCCGCTGCTCGACAAGGCCAACAAGCTGGTGCCGATTTCACCGGACAAGAAGGCCGTCTTCGCCGAGGTCGCCCCGGACGGCAAAGACAAGACGAAGGTCGTTCGGTCGGCGCTGGCGTGCGAGGTGTGCCTCCGCGAAGGGCCGCTCGAGCAGTTCCTCTGCAAGAAGGGCACCAAGGAGCACGAGGCCATCGTGCGCGTGGACGTCGACGCCGAGTTCGTCCACGGGGCCGTCATCGCGGCCGGCGGCAAGGCCGGCACGCCGACCGGGTTCGTCGACCCGAAGACCGAAGAGGCCAAATACACCCCCGCGACCGGCAGCCGCGTGAACGTGAGCGTCCACTACAAGTACAAAGGGAAGCTCCACACGCACACCGCCCAGGAGTGGATCTGGGACACCAAGAAGAAGGCCCCGATGGCGCACCACTGGGTGTTCGCCGGCAGCCGGTTCATCAAGGACCCAGACAACCCGAACGCCAAACCCTACTACGGCGCCAACACGGGCGACATCTTCAGCATCTCCAACTTCCCGTACTCGACGCTCGAGATCCCCGCACAGATCAGCAAGGACGAGGCCCAGCTCACCTACGAGGCCAAGACCGACAAGATCCCCCCCCTCGGCTCGAAGGTGTGGGTGCTCCTCGAAGTCGTACCCGAGAAGAAGTGAGGCGTGACGGGGCGGGAGCCGATCGGGCGAGCCGTTGAGCGAACCGCTCCCACACGCCCCTCTCGCCCGACCGCGCACGTCCGGCCCTTCCACCCGCCAACGCATCGGGACCGGGTTCGTTGGAACGTCATTGCGGCGGCGCTCGCGTGTCGGTACTCTTATTTGTAACCGAAGCCGGCAATCCGCCGCCGCAGACGCGTCGTCGTTCCGTCAGCCGTCATTCTGCCCGCGAACAACTCGCGCCGCGGGAACTCAGCCATTCGAGGGGGCGCATGTCTATCCCAATTACGTGCTCCGGGTGTCGGGCAACGTTCGACGTGCCCGACAATCTCGCCGGCAAAACCATCCGCTGTACCTCGTGCAAGGCACAGATGACGGTCTCCGCCGCGGCGCCGGTGAGCGCCGAAGAGGTACCGGCCGCCGCGGCCAAAAAGCCGTTCGGCTCCGGCATCCGGCCCGCCGTGCCACCCGCCCCCCAACCGGCTCCGGCGCCGGCGGCGAAAACGAGCCCGGCCAAGCCGGCGGCAAAACCCGTCGCAGCCAAAGCGGCTGTGGCCGACGACGACGAAGACGAGGACGACGACAAGAAAGTCAAGAAAGCGAGGCCTGTTGCAAAGGTCGCCGCCGGCGCGAAGAAGCCCGGTATCACCGGCTCGACCAAGAAGCGTCGGGCGGATGATGATGACGACGACGATGACGACACCCCGCGCCGGAAAAAGAAGGCACAGGGCGGCTCCGGGCCGATGATCGCGATCATCGCCGTCGCCACGTTGGGGTTGGCCCTCGTCGCGGCCGTCGGCATTTACCTCGCGTCCGGGTCCGACGACAAGAACGAAACGGCCTCCAACACCAGCGGGACAACGACCGCCCCGGGCGGAGCCCCACCCGCTCCCGCCCCCGGTGGTTCTGGCAGGCCCGGTCCTGGCGGTCCCGCTCCTGGCGGTCCCGGTCAAGCGTCCAGCGCGGCGATGGCACCGATCGAAGACACGCCAACGCCCGCGGCACCGGGGGGCAGCGCGCCCGGGATCGGAGCCCCCACCCCGGGACCGATCGGTGCGCCCGCGGGAGGGCCAAGTGCCCCGCCCGGCCAGGCGGCAACCCCGTTCGGTGCGTTCGGGTCGTTGGGCACAGTCGGTGCGTGGACATCCTATACCGGCGACGGGTTTACCGCCGAGTTCCCCGGCACCGCGGGCACACAAACGGTCACCTTTGGCGGCAAGACGGGACCCATCACCGGAGTCGCCGCGAGCGACCAGGCGTTCGTTATCATCAGTGAACCGCTGTCGCCAGAACTTATGCGACTCGGCCCCGACAGCAAGACCAGACTCGCGGTCTACACCACCCAATTGACTGCCCAGGTCGAGGCGTTTAAGGGCAAATCTCCCACTGACACGGCGGTAGACGGGCACGCGGCCAAGGAGTTCGACCTGTCGACCCCGGCACGCGCCGCGACCGCCAAGTTCTTCATCGTCAAGGACCGCATCTTCAGCGTGGCCGCGGGCAAAAACACAGACGGAACGAGCGCGGCACGGGCCGACCTTGACCGGTTCTTCAACTCCGTCAAGATCACCTACAAGGGTGACCCCGTTGCGGCCGGCCCGGGCAGCGCGCCCGGCGGAACCGAGCCGCCGGGCGGCACGGGTATGCCGGGGGGCATCGGGCAGCCCCCGATCGGCGGGATCGGGCAGCCCCCGGGTGGGATCGGCAACCCCGCGGCCGGCATCGGCGACGGGAACAAGAAGGCCAAGATCGAGAACTTCTACGCCGGCGCGTTCGACGCCGAGAAGAAGGAGTTCTTTGCGATCGACGAGCGCGCCGTTCCCGGCGACCCCCGCATCAAGAAGGGGTGGCTCCGCCGGTACTCGTACCCCGACTTTAACCGGGTGCTCGGCCGGTACCACCTGCCCCAAATGGCGTCCCGCGCGGTCATCGACTCGAAGGCCGGGCTGCTGTACGCCGCCACCGTCACCAACCCGCTCGCCGCGAACCTCAACCGGCTCGACAACGGCGCCGCGTCCGGCGACATCGCGGTCTACGACCTGAAGCAGATCCGTGACGGCAAAACCGCCGACGGAAAGGACCTGAAGGACGGGATGGAGCTGAAGCCGCTCGCGACGATCCCCATCAAGAGCACGATCCACGCCCTCGAGCTGTCGGACGACGGCAAGGCGCTGTACGCGCTCCTCACCTCCACCTCCGGGGGCAAGCGGGCGTCGTCCCTTTCGGTCATCAACACCGAGACCCGCAAAGAAACCCGGACCGGGCTGCCCGCGCTGGCGCGCGACATGGCCAAGGCCGGCGACGGCAAGAACCTCCTGATCGTTGAAGAGTTCTCGAGCCGCAGCAAGGCGACCAGCGTTGGCACCTTCGACTTCGGTTCGATGGCCCTGATCAACACCACGTCGTTCCCCGGCGCGGTCGTGGACGTGGCCCCGATCAAGACCGGCGGGGCGATCATCACGGTGCTGCCGGTCAACCAGCCGGCCGGCGGGGCCGGGCAGCCGGGCGGCTTCGGCCCCCCGGGCGGCTTCGGCCCCCCGGGCGGGGTCGGTATGCCCCCCGGTGGTTTCGGTCCTCCGGGCGGCCCCGTGCAACCGGGCGGCTTCGGTCCTCCGGGCAGCGGGATACCTCCGGGCAGCGGGGCCGGCGGACAGCCGAACCACCAGTTCCACTTCCGCCTATACCTGCTCAACGAGAAGGGCAGCACGGAAATGGACCTCGGGGCCGGTCACCGGTTCTCGAACGCCGGGTACGCGGACTTCGACGCCGAGAACAAGAAGCTGTTCGTGTCGTCGTACCGGGCCACCGGGCTGGACGTGTTTGAGGTGACCGACGCGAGCGCCGCCAACGGGCTGAAGCTCACCTCGACGATCCAATCGGCCGGGCGCGAGCCGGTCGGCGGGCACTGTCTCGTTTCCCCGGACGGCAAAACGTTGGTGTTCCACACCGGGGTGGTGATCGACGCGAACAACGTCGGCGGTGCACCGCCCAGCGCACCTTCGCCCGGGGGCGGCATTGCTCCGCCGGGCGGAATCATGCCCCCGGCTCCGGGCATGGGTCAGCCCGGCGGCCCAGGCACACTCCCGGGCGGTCCGGGGGGCGCGCCCGGTATGCCGGGCACGCCCGGCGGCATGGGCTCGCCACCCGCGCCAATCGGATCCGCTCCGGGCGGTATGGGCTCGCCACCCGCGCCGATCGGGGCCCCTGGCCCGGGCGGCATGGGCTCGCCTTCCACCCCGGTCATGCCGCCGCCGGGCGGTATGGGCTCACCGCCTTCGCCGGCGACGCCGCTCCCGGGCGGCATGGGCTCGCCGTCCACCCCGGCTTCCCCCCTGCCGGGCCGGCCGGGGGGCCGTCCTCCCGCGCCGGACAAGTGATCGACCAGTCATAAACGAAGCCGCCCCGCATTTCTGCGGGGCGGCTCTTTTTGTACCGGTCGTTTGTATCGCCGGAGCAGGCCGCCCCCGCTCACTTCGACTCGTGCTTGTCCTCGCGGAACCGGTACCCGATGCTCCGCACCGTCTCGATCAGATCCGCCGACCCGCCGGCCTTCGTGAGCTTCTGGCGCAGCGTCTTGATGTGAACGTCGATGGTGCGTTCCAGCACGATGGAGTTGTCGCCGATGGCGGCCTCCATGAGCTGCTTGCGGCTGAACGCGCGCCCCGGCTGCCGCACGAGGCACTCCAGCAGCCGGAACTCGGTGGGGGTCAGGTCGAGCGCCTCCTCTTCGAACGTGACCCGGTGCCGCACGCGGTCGATCTTCACCCCGCTGTAGTCGGTCACGTCGCCCGGCTCGCTCTGCCCCTGGGCGCGGCGCAGCAGCGCCTTCACCTTGTGCAACAGGATCTTGTTGTTGAACGGCTTGCCGACGTAGTCGTCGGCCCCGAGCGAGTACCCGACCACCTGATCGGTCTCGTCGGTCTTGGCCGTAATCATGATGATCGGGATGTCGCGGGTGCGCTCGCCGGCGCGCAGCTCGCGGCACACGTCCAGCCCGTTCATGCCGGGCAGGTTCAGGTCCAGCAGCACCACATCGGGCAGCGCCGTCTGCGCTTTGCGGAGCCCCTCCAGCCCGTCCCCGGACACCGTGACCTCGTACCCTTCCTTGTTGAAGTACCACGTCAGCGTCTGGGTCAAACCGCGCTCGTCTTCGATGATGAGGATTCGCGGTTGCGGCATCTGGGGTCCCTCGTGCGTGACTAGCGGGCCGCTTTGAAACCCGGGCGCGGCTCCGGGGCGCGAGACAGGCGGGGTAGCGATCACGATGTCAGTCCCAATAGGTACAGGAGGGAGCAGGTGCTCCCATTAGTTTAACTGAACCGGACACCGGGGTGCGGGGGAGTTGTAGTCGCGGACCGTGAAGATCGTGTAAAGGTGAAGTGAAGTGCGGAGACGAGCGGGGGAGTTTCTGTGCCACGAACAAAAAAGCCCGCTCGGGCGGTCCCGGCGGGCCGTAGCGGCCACACGAAAAGCTCGAACCGAGCAAACAACGGGGCACGGTCGGGCGGCGTCACTCGTTCGCGAGCACCTCACCGCCGTTGCGGGTGGACATCGCCACGAGGGCAGAAAGCGCCGCACTCTCTTTGAGGAACCGGACGCTCCCGTCGGCGAACACCGCGTTCGCGCCGCCGCTGTGGAAGCTGTAAAATAGGTGCCCCCACTCGTTCGAGTTGTTAATTTTCATCGCCCCCGGGATCGAGTTTGAGCCGCTGCACCACTCGGTCCGCTGGCCGATCTCGAACGGGTTGTCGTTGGTGGCCCACGCGCCGCCGCGGGCCCGGGCGCAAGCCGGGTTCGCCTTGTCCGCCGCCGCCGGGGTGCGGGTGCGCCCGCGGTACACGTCCTCGCGGCCGGCGCACTCGGCGAACAGGACCGTGTTGGAGGTCCCGTCGCCGATCGCGGTGATCCGGGTCATGCCCTCGCCGAACGGGCGCAGCACGCCCTTCAGGTCGCCGGGGAGTGTCACCCCTTCGGCGGCGATCGCGCTGCTCACGCCCTCGACCGCGAAGTAGTCGGTGCAGGAGCCGACCTTGTTCTGCTCGGGCGGCGTTTCGGTCTTGCTCTGGAGCCGCGGCTGGACGGGCGTGGACGGGCAGTTGAACACCTTAAACACGGTCTGCGCGGTGGTCCCGTTCGGGATCGTGGCGCCGACGTTCGGCGCGACCTCGCCGATCGTCCGCCACCAGTTCTCGTCCAGGTTGTAGTACGCGCCCGACACCGCGTTCGCCTGTTCCAGGTTCGGGAGCAGGTCCGGCGCCCAGCTCCGCTGCGGCCGGCTGGTGCGCTTGGAGTACGGGAACGCGCCGTAGGCGCTCTCGTAGTTGTGGGCGGCCAGCCCGATCTGCTTGAGGTTGTTCTGGCAGCTCATGCGCGCAGCGGCCTCGCGGACCTTCTGAACGGCGGGGAGCAGCAGGCCGATCAGGATCGCAATAATCGCGATCACCACTAACAGCTCAATGAGCGTAAATCCGTGGCTCGGGCGCCGCGATGGAACGGACGACGGGCGGGGCATGGCGGGATCGGTCCTTTCTTGGGTTCAGGCTTGGCGTCCCCACGTAAGCAAATGTAGGGCCGCCTGAGTTTCCGAACGAATTCAGCCGACTAGTGTTCCATAGAAGCGTCTGCCCCCGCGCCACTGGTCACGCAATGACCACCAGCGACCATTTAGCAACCACGGCACCAGTCTGTAGCGAATAAGCTCATCTCGACAGCCGGGCGGCGCTCGCGGTATGAGCGGGTCTAAGAATCGTTGGGCCGGAGAAACGAGCCATGCGTCAATTTCTGCGAAAGTTCCGCGCGGCGCTGCTCGGACAGGACGCAGAGGCCGACGGACTGCGGAAGCAACTGGCGGCAACAATCCGTGACCTGACCGCGCTGCGCCGGGAAAAAGACGCGGAACTAACAGCCGCCCGGGCGCACGCACAGGAACTCGGCGCGGCCCGGCTCGCGAAAGAACAGGAGCTTGCGTGCGTCTGGGAGCACGCGCACAAACTCGACGCGTCACTCCAGCGGCTCGACGCGTTCGTACAGGCCGGCGGACACCTCGCCCCCGGCGTCGGGTCCGGCGCGGGTTACGATTTCCTTACCCACGCGTTCGGCCCGGAGCCGCCGTCGGTCCCGTCAGTGATCGTCCCGGACATCGAGCCGACCGAGAGCGACGTGCGGATTGCCGCCCGGTTGCTCCGGGCGTACCACCGGGCCGCTGAGGAGGAGGAGCGCAGGGGCTGCGCACCGGCCGGTGACTGTTGGGCGTGGATCAAAACCCTTCAGGCCGAGTTCTTCGCCACGCTCCGGCGGAACGACCCGGCCGAGCTGGCCGCCTACCTGTGTAACATGGGGCGCCGGGACGCCACCATCGGAACCGACCAGGGGAACTTGGAGTACGACAAGCTCCGCACCGACCCCGCGCACCGCGACCGGCTGGCGTTGCGGTTCAAGGACAAACTTCTGTCGCTCGCCGAGGCGGTCGGCGCGGCCCCGTGCGAGAACCCAGAACAGGGCGCGTGGGGCCGCGCCCTGCACGCCGACCCGGACGTGCTGGCCGGTGCTATCGCGGGCGCGTTCGGTCTCGACATCGCACCGCCCCCGATCGACGGCGGGCTGCTGAAAGTGCCCACGTCCCACGGGCTGTTCTGCGAGCGCGACTGCCAGGGGCTGTACGTCGCATGGACCCTCCGCCAGACCCTGGGGTCCCTTGGCGGGGCCGCGGTGTGCGAGATCGGCGCCGGATCCGGCCGCGCCGCGTACTGGAGCCGGCGCCTCGGGTGCGGGTCGTACACCATTTTCGACCTGCCGCACACCAACGTGGTGCATGGCTTTTACCTGCTGAAGGCGCTCGCCGAGGACCGCGTGTTCCTGTACGGCGAGCCCCCGCCGTCGCAGCGCGGCGGGACCACCATCCTCCCGTACTTCGCGACCGACGCGGCGCCCGCGCGGGCGTTCGACCTGGTGCTGAACCAGGACTCGTTCCCGGAGATCAGCGCGCCGGTGGTGCGTGGGTACCTGAACTGGATCCGGTCCGCGACGCGGCGGTACTTCCTGTCACTAAACCACGAGAGCAAGCCGATCGTCATTGGCGGCGGAGGCCGGCAGTCGAGCGTTCCAGAGCTGGTCGCCGAGGTGGGCGGGTTCCGGCGGGTGTGGCGCGCCCCGGATTGGCTGCGCCGCGGGTACACTATCGAACTGTACGAGGTCGGAGAGGCCGGGTAAGGGCGCCGGCTCCACGGTTGAATCGCGGCTCCCCGTGGGTATCATGAACGGACACTCAGCGAGGAGGGCCGCGATGGTCCAGCGGAAGTACCTCTTTCCCGGTGTGATCGAGTTAAACTTACAGGCGGCGCAGTCGTTCGGCGTCAACCTCTACCTCATCGACGGCGGCACCGAGTGGGCGCTGATCGACGTGGGGCAGAACGAGACGCTGGACGACGTGATCGACCTGATCCGGAAGCTCGATTTCCCGCTCTCGAAGTGCAAGATGCTGATCGCCACGCACGCGGACGCGGACCACGTCCAGGCGCTCGCGTCGGCGCGCCTCCGGCTCAAGGCCAAGACCGGTGCGCACCCGGCTGCTGCCCAGGCACTCGAAGCGGGCGACCCGGTTCAGACCTACGCCAGCATCCCCGCCCAGGGCTTCGAGATCGACGGCGGGATGCCCGCGTGCAAGATCGACGTGAAGCTCGAGGAGGGTGACGAGATCAAGGTCGGGAAGCTCACGCTCAAGGTGTGGAGCACCCCGGGCCACACGCCCGGCCAGCTCAGCTTCCAGATGGGCAACCTGTTGTTCAGCGGGGACAACATCTACAAGGACGGGTGCGTCGGCGCGATCGACGCGCACCACGGCTCGCACCTGCCGAGTTTCATCACGTCGCTCACGCGCCTGCGCGACGCCGACGCCGAGTTCCTGCTCCCCAGCCACGGGCCGATGTTCCGGAAGGACCCGGCGATCCTGCAAAGCGCCATCGACCGGCTGACGAAGTACCAGCACATGGCCGACTTCGGCACCTGCACGGTGTCGTGGCCGCTCGAGGACGAGTGGAAGCGCGACATCCTCACGGGCAAGATGCCGGCCCTGTGACCGGCGCAGGGCGGCCTGACGCAACGCCTCGCCCGACCGCACGTGCGGCCCCAACTTCACCACCGGCGAACCGTCACGTTTTCGACGCCGGGTTCTTCTCGGCTCACAACCCTGTTCTCTCGCCGAACCGTTGCGAGGTCGAACGAAAACAGGTTGCGCGATCGTCCCTGTTTGACCCAACTTTTCCACCGAGCCGCCCCGGTGAATCGCCCCCACCTCCAAAAGCTCGCCGAAGAACGCTTACTCGATGCACAGGCGCTACTCGCGGCCGAGCGCTGGTCGGCCGCGTACTACTTGGCCGGGTATACTGTCGAATGTGGGCTCAAATCGTGTGTGCTTCGCCACCTCGACGCCACCGGAGCTATTTTCACCGATGCAGAATACCTGAAGAGCTTGGCGGGGTGCTGGACACACGACATCGAGAAGCTCATCAAACTGGCCGGCCTCATCATCGAGTTCGGAAAGGCCCGCCAAGCAGATCCGGCTCTCGATCGCTTCTGGGCGATCACCAAGAACTGGAGCGAGACGAGCCGTTACAAGGAAGCGGCCGAAAACGACGCCCGGGAGTTGGTCGAAGCAATCACTCACGAGCCAAACGGGGTGTTACGATGGATCCGGACGCACTGGTGAGCTACCAACTTGATGAGGGGAGCCGGCTCCTGCTCCGCCTCACCGAGGCCGGTATTGAGGTAACGGTCGCAGCCTGGGTGCAGCGGGCAGAGGACGGCCGGTGGCTGTTACTGATAGCCCTTCCGATCATCGACCGGCAGGGATTTGCCGCTGGCATCACTGAAGTGCTAAGTGTCCTTCGCGAGAGGGAGCAGACCGGAATCACATCGGACGACCTTGTTGCCTTTGGAACAAAAGATCCCCGGGCGACCGAACTCCTTCGCACCCGCGAGCAGGTTTCCGGTAGGCTCTTCGGCCGGTTCCAATCAACGAGCCTGGCCGGCTTGCCGGTTCGGGAGGTGTATGTCTACCCCGAACGACTTGAAACGAAACTGAGCGAATCTCAACAGCAGTTGCTGATCGATCTGTACGCGCACTCACCACTGACACTCGATGCCCTGCCATACACCGAAGAAATGGAGCGCATGCACCGCCAGTTCGTCCAGCAAACGGGTACCGCGGTTCCCATCGGAGATCTATTTAAGGCTCTCGGCAACCTCCGAAAACGCTCGCGGCTCCCGCGCAAGTCACCGCCCCAAGTGGAAATCGAGAGCGGCTCCCCAACAGAGTCGGTGTGATTCGTCACGCCTTCCGCAGCAGGAGCGCGTGCTCGAACCGCGGGCGGGCGCGGAACGCGTTCGCCGTCGGGCCGTGGAAGTGCGGGCGCGGCTGTGACGCCCGCGCCGCGGGCAGCAAGCCGCACGCGCGCCCGACCTCCGCCGCCACCTCGTCGGCCCGGATCGCGCCGTCACCGACGGCCGAATCGGCCATCAGGAGCACCATCGGCGCGCCCGGCGGCAGCAACCGCCCCACGGCCCGGAAGAACCGGTCCAGTTCACGACACCAGGCGGTGCGGGCCGCGGCGGGCGTGAGCCGCGCGTAGGCGGTGCGCGAGCCGATCTCCCCGCGCGCCAGCGGGGCCGGGTCCAGCCCCAGCCACCGGAGCCGCAGCGAGTGGTGCGCGATGTAGTCGTAGGTCGCGGCGTAGGGCGGTGAGGTGACGACCGCCCCCACGAACCCCGGCGGCAGGCGCTTCAGGTCCGTGGCGTCGTCCTGCACAACGGTCGCGGTCGGCGCGGGGGCGGGGAGCAACACCCGCAAGGCCGACAAACGCGCCGCCAGGTCCTGCGCGCGTTGAACGAACAGCTTCGCCGCGAAGCCGCCGGCCGTGCGCCGGGTCCGCACGCCCCACCCGGTGTCCCCCGGCTTCCGCGACAGCTTCACCAGTACCGACGAAAGGAGCAGCTCCAGATCCGAGCGGTTCGGGCCGCCGAACGTCCCGATCTTCGCCCGCAGCGAATCGAGTTCGAGCAGCACGTGCGGCTCGAACAGCTCCACGTCCTCCGGCGAAAACCGGCGGCTCGCCCCCGCCTTCGCCTTGCGCCGCGCGTCCGCCTCCTCCGCGCACGCGACGGCGTCGGCCACCAGCCGGTCGATGTCCGCAGGCGTGCGGGGGTGCGTCTTGCACTGGGCGAGCAACACCGCCAGCGGGTTCAAGTCGGTGCCGCGGGCGTTCCGCCCGGCGATGAGGGATTCCACGAGAACGGTGCCCGACCCGCAGAACGGGTCGAGGACCGTTCCGCCCGGCGGCGCGAACGCGCGCACCAGACGCGCCGCCGTAATCGGGTGCATCCGGGCCGGGTACGTGTGGAACCCGTGGACGTGCCCGCGGGCCGCGTCGTCCTCGGCGTCGGTGGCGGGGGGCACGTCGAGCGCGTGCGCGAGCCGGTCGGCGTCGGCGCGGTCCCCCTCCTTCGTGACGGCCCCGCCGATGTTGGTGAGCGAGCGGCGGCGGTTCGGGTCGCGCGGCTCGAGGCCGCCGGGCACGGTGGGACGGTTCACGGTGTCACTTCACTTGTTCGGAACGGGCGCGGCGAGCTACGGGCACGGGCCGGCGAGCACCTGGGTCACCCGCTCGACCAGCTCGTGCGGCAGGAACGGCTTGTGCAGGAAGTCCGCCTGCTCGTCGTTCACGCCCCGCTCGCGCAGCTCATCAGCAGTATATCCGGACATGAACAGCACTTTCGCGGTGGGGTGCGCGACCCGCACCCGGTCGGCGAGCGCCCGGCCGCTCATCCCGGGCAGCACCACGTCGGTCAGCAGCAGGTCGAGCGTGCCGCGGTACTGGCCCAGCAGCCGCAGCGCCTCCGCGGGGGTGCCGCCGGCCAGGACCGTGTGTCCGGCCGCCTCGAGCACGTGGCGTAGGAGCACGCACACGGCCTCTTCGTCCTCGACCAGTAGCACCACCGCCGGCGCGTGGGGTCGGGCGGGAGCGCCGCTGGCCGCCGGCCCGATAGCAGGAGCGTTCGACGCCCCCGGGGCGACGGGCAGGTCGATCTCGAACGTGGTGCCGTGCCCCGGCTCGGACGTGAGCCCAATCCGCCCGCCCAGCCCGCGCACGATCCCGTGAACGGTCGACAGCCCCAGTCCGGTCCCCTTCCCTGCGGGCTTCGTCGTGAACCCCGGCTCGAACGCCCGGCCTTTCGCGTCCGCGCTCATGCCGGTGCCGGTGTCGGCCACCGTGAGCCGCACCCAGTTGGACGACCCCGGGCCGGTCGCGAGCGTGAGCGTGCCCCCGCCCGGCATCGCGTCCGCTGCGTTCACCCCCAGGTTCAGGAGCACCTGCACCAGCAGCCCGGGCTCGGCCGTCACCCGCGGCAGCCCCTCCCCAAGTTGCAACCGCACCGCGATCCGGTCGCCGAGCAGCCGCTCCAGCAGGTCGGTCGCGCCGGCGAGCACATCGTTCAAGTCGAGCGGGTACGGGTCCACCGGGCGCTGCCGGCTGAACGCGAGCAGTTGCCGCGTCAGGCTCGCGGCCTGCTCTCCCGCCCGGCGGATCGCGGCCGCGAACTTCCGGGTCCGGTCCGGGTGGTTCGCGTCGTTGATCTCCGCCTCGAGCAGCGCCGTACACCCGTTAATGACGGTGAGCAGGTTGTTGAAGTCGTGCGCCACGCTTCCCGCCAGCCGCCCCGCCGCCTCCAGCCGGACCGCGAGCTTCAGTTGCTCTTCCAGCCGGGTCCGCTCGGCACGCTCACGGCGCGCCAGGGCCGCGGCCCGCCGCGTCTGGAGCCGCAGCACGGCGGCCCCGATCAGGCACACCGCCGCCACGAGTGCGAGGGCCAGCGAGGTCCGATGGCCGGCCCACTCCGGCGGGTCCGGTGGGGCCGGGGCCAGCGCCGGGGGACCCGCGGGCGCCGGCCCTGCCTGTGCCCGCGGGCCGCCCCGCGCAACGACCACCGCGAGCGTGTGCCGCGGGAGCGGTTCGAGCGTTAAGGGACGGAGAAGTGGCGCGGGAAACGTTCGCACGGCCGCGATCACAGGAGCCGCACCGAGCCCGCTCGAACGTACAGGTCTCACGTCCCCGACGGGCGGCGTGAGGGCCTGCGGTTGAGTCAGCGGCGGTCCCAGCCCCCACCCCAGTCCGAACGTGCAGACCGTTAGAGCGCTGGCGAGCATATGCGGTCGTGGCTGGGATAACAGGGCGAATGGCTGGGCGATTGCTAACGGTATACCGAACGCACCGCCGCCACGAAACGCACAATCCGCCAGTTCCCTAAACCCTTACAATTTCGCACCCTTATCTCGCCCACCAGACCACTTTATTCGCCCCCAAACGCTCATGCAGAATAACCCGCAGCATCCGGACAACGAGCACGGCAATTGTGATAAAAGAGCCTTACAGAAGCGAACCACAAGAGGCCGGAAAACGAAGCGGAGCGCCCCGCGGCATCGGCGAACCGGGTATCAGCCGGACGTGGTGTCGGACGTGAACGGCTTGACGCTGAGCTTCGTCTGGTGGGATTCGACCGCCTTGCCGTCGACCGTCCGCCCCTGGAAGTAGTCCTTCTGCCACCCGCGGGCCACGGCCTCCGGGTTGCGCGACTGGAGCCCCTCCAGGAACCCGCTCCGGCTCTGCTCCCACTTCTTGTACTGCGTCTGAAGTTCGGGCTCGGTCGCGAGCGGCACCACTTTCGGAACGAAGCTCTCGATCAATCCCCGGGGCACGGGCACGAGCATACAGAACGGCTCGCCCTGCTCGAACCGCACCCACTCGCACACCCGGGTCATCTTCCAGTTCATAGTGAACGTGGACGCGAGCCAGTCCGTCTCCACCACCCCTTCGAGCGGTTGCACGCCGTCCTTGATCCAGTTCGCCGGCCCCTTCACCCAGATGTTGATGCCCGGCGGGGTGCGGAACAGGAACGGGACGGTGAACGTGATGACCCCGCTGCCGAAGTGACTCACGACGCGGTTATCGGGACGGTCGAAGCGGAGTTCCACGTCCTGCTTGGCGGCGCCGCCGTACCAGTAGGCACTGAACCCGACGGGCGACCGGAGCACCCACCCGCACTGGTTGGCGATGACGAGCGGGAGGCAGCGGTACGGGTGCCGCTGGTGCGCGCCGTCCATCCAATCGCGGGGGATCGGGGCCGGTTCGGGGAACGTGTCCGCGGCCTGGTTTTCGTGGAGCGCGTAGGCGATGAGCGGGGTTTCGGGCGGCGTCGTCGGGTTCATCCGTGAACTTCCTGCGGGGTTAAAGGGGTAGACTCGTTCGTGCCGATATTGTAGATGCTGCACAAGATGAAGAAGAGGCGGGTTGCGGAGGAACCGTACCCGGCCCCGGGCCACACCCGGCCCGGACACGGGAAGGAACTCGCGATGCGCGTGCTAATCACCGCCCCCCCCATCCTCCGCGACCGAAAAAAGTCGGGCATCGGACAGTACACCCAGGAGTTGCTCGCCGGGTTGGGCCGCCTCGCCGGGGCCGGGGCCGTCCATTCGTGGTACCCGAGCCGGTGGATGCGGGCCGGGCAGCACTGGCTCAACCACCAGTGCGCCCGGTACGAGGCGGCGGCCGGCCGCGCGGGCGTTCGGGCGCGGCTCGAGGTGAAGCTCCGCGGCCGGTTCCTCAACGCGGTCCGCGCGGCGTTCCCGGTCATGCGGCACCCGTACCATGAAACGGTCCGCCGGAGCGGGTGCGACCTGTACCACGAGCCGAACTTCATCGCGCTCAACCTGGGCATCCCGACGGTCGTGTCGGTCCACGACCTGTCCGTGCTGGCCCACCCGGAGTGGCACCCGCCGGTCCGCATCCGGCACTTCGCGTGCAACTTCCTCCCCGGTCTGGATTTCGCCACCCGGCTGATCGCGATCTCGGAGTTCAGCAAGAGCGAGATCGTGCGGCACCTGGGCTGGCCGGCGGACCGGGTGAGCGTCACGTACATGGGCGTGCGCCCCGGGCTGCGCCGCGTCGGCGGCGCCGAGTTGACCCACAAGCTGAACGCGCTCGGCCTGCCGCCGGGGTACCTGCTCCACGTCGGCACCGTCGAGCCGCGCAAGAACCTGGAGATGCTCACCCGGGCCTACGCCGCGCTGCCGGCGGCGGTCCGCGAGCGGCACCCGCTGGTCCTGGTCGGCGGCCCCGGGTGGCGGTCGGAGGCGCTCCACTCGCACCTCAAGAGCGCCGGCCGGGCGCAGAACATCCGCTGGCTCGGGTACGCGGCCGACGAACACGTCGCGGCGCTGTACTCGGGGGCGCGGGCGCTGGTGTTCCCGACCTTCTACGAGGGCTTCGGCATCCCGACCATCGAGATGATGGCGTGCGGCGGCGCGGTGCTCGCGTCCACCGCCGGGGCGGTCGCCGAAACGGCCGGCGGCGTGGCCCACCTGATCGACCCGCACGACGAAGCGGGGTGGCGGGACGCCATGCTCCGCGTCTGCACCGACGACGACTGGTGGCGGCACCTGCAAACGGGGACGGAGGAGCGGGCGGCGCAGTACACCTGGGACCGCTGCGCGCGCGACACGCTCGAGGCGTACCGCCTCACGCTGAGCCAGTCGGCGAACCGTGACACCCGGCGCGCCGCTTGACGGGATCTCGGGCCGGCACCAGGAGGGGCACACGTTGAGTAGCGACAGCACGCGATCGGACGGGGAACCCGACCCGATCGCTCTGATCGAGCGGGTCAAGCGGCAGATCCGGCAAGAGGTGACGGCCGCGCGCCCGGAACCGCTCCCGTCTGCGGTGACACCGCCCCCGCCGCCCGCGTCGTTCTACCACCTCGTCCGCAGCCGCCGCGCGCAAGAAGCGGCGGGGCGCGACGCCGACCCGACCGCGGCGCGCCCCGCGGCGGCCCGGCGCGGCGGCCCGCGCGGGCTGCTGGCCCGCCTCCTCGGCCGGGTCGTGCTCCGGCTCGTCTGGTTCGTCGCCGAACCGCAATCCCGGTTCAACCGCGAAGTGCTGGCCGCCCTCGGCGACTGCACCGGCGCGGCCGACGACCTCGCCGCCCGGCTCGACGCCCTGACCGCCCGCGTCGCCGCCCTTGAGGCCGCCGCCCGGGGTGAAGGCGAAGCGCCCCCCGCTGACACCACGGAGGGAGCGTCATGCCCCGCGCCGCGATCCTGACCTCGTCCGTTCACCCCGGCGACGCGGTGGGGCACGACACGCTCTTACTGGCCGAGGAGCTGACGGGTCTGGGGTACCAGACCGGCATCTTTGCCGACAACTGGGCCGCCGGCCTCACCGGGGTGCGGCACTACCACGGGCTCGCGGCGCACCTCACTGCCCCCGACGACCTGCTCATTTACCAGTTCGCACTCGGCTGGGAGGAGGCGCTGCGGCAGCTCCGGTCGGTCCCGTGCCGCCGAGTGGTGCGGTACCACAACGTCACCCCGCCGCACTTCTTCCACCGCCTGGACATGAACTACGCGCTGGCCTGCTTCGACGGCCGGCGGCAGATCGCCGCGGTGGTCGCGGCCGGGTGCGAGCACTACCTGGCGGACTCGGAGTTCAACCGCGGCGAGCTGCTCGAAGCCGGGCTCGACCCGCGGGCCGCGACCGTGGCCCCGCCGCTGCACCGGGTCGAACAGTTGCTCGCGGCCGACGCGGACGAGGCCGTACTGGACCGTTTCCAGGACGGCCGGACGAACTGGCTCGCGGTCGGCCGGATCGCGCCGAACAAGGGGCACGCTCTGCTCATCGACGCGTTCTCCCGGTACCGGGTCCACGACCCCGGCGCGCGACTGCTGATGGCCGGCGGTTCCGACCCGCGGTTGGAAGAATACACCGCCGGGTTGCGCCGCCAAGCCGCCGCGCTGGGGGTGAGCGACGCGGTCGTGTTCGTCGGCAAGGTGACCGAGTCGGCGCTCAAGGCCCTGTACTTGGCGGCCGACGTGTTCGTGACGGCGAGCGAGCACGAGGGGTTCTGCATCCCGCTGGTCGAGGCGATGGCGTTCAAGGTGCCGGTCGTCGCCTACGGCACCACGGCCGTGCCCGAAACGCTCGGCGGCGTCGGGCTGATCTGGGACGAGCCCGATCCCGACCTGTTGGCCGCGTCGGTCCGGAAGGTCGTGGACGACGAGGCCCTCGCCGTCGCGCTGGGCACCGCGGGGTGGCAGCGGTACCGGCACCAGTTCCACAACGACCGCACCCGGCAAATCATTCGGGCGGTGCTCCGGGGGGCCGCATGAGCAAGGTCGCGCTGGTCGTCCAGCGCTCGCACCCCACCATCGTCGGCGGGTCCGAAGCGCTGGCCTGGGTGTACGCCGAACTGCTGCGCGAGCGCTTCGCGGTGGAGATCCTCACGTCCACCGCGCTGGACTACGTGACGTGGCGGAGCGAGCTGCCCGAGGGCGCCGAGACGCGCGGCGGGGTGACGGTGCGCCGGTTCGCCGCGGCGCGCGAGCGGACCGACTACTGGCACCGGCTGAACGCCCGGCTCGCCCGCGACTATAAGGCCGCGACGGTGCCCGGAGCGCCGCGCCAGTTGGACGGACCGTGGACCCTGCCGATGCAGGAGGAGTACATCCGCCGGCAGGGGCCGGACTGTCCCGGCCTGTACCGGCACCTCGAAGCCCACGCTCGCGAGTACCAGGCGCTGCTGTTCGTCACCTACCTGTACCCCACCAGCTACTTCGGCCTGGCGCACGCGCCGGCCGACCGGTCGTGGCTGGTGCCCACCCTGCACGACGAGCCGACGGCGTACCTGTCGGCGTACCGGCACATGGCCCGGCGGGTGCGCGGCGCGCTGTGGCTGACGGCGCCCGAGCGCGCGATCGGGCACGCGCTCTGGGGCGAGATCCCGGGTCGGCTGGTGGCGATGCCGGTGGTCACCGCGCCGGCGGCGCCTGCGTCCGGCGCTCCGTACCTGCTGTACTGCGGGCGCATCGACGAGGCAAAGGGGTGCCGGGACTTACTGGAGATGTTCGAGCGGTTCCGGCTCAAGCACCCTAACCGGCTGCGGCTGGTACTCGTCGGGGCCGAACACATGACGGGCGTGCGCGGGCGCCCGGGTGTGGAATACCGCGGCGTGGTGTCCGACGCGGATAAGTTCGCGCTGATGGCCGGGGCCACCGCCGTGGTGATGCCCTCGGCCTACGAGAGCTTCAGCCTCGCCACGCTGGAAGCGCTCGCCCAGCGAACCCCCGTACTGGTGAACGAGGCGTGCGCGGTGCTCGCGGACCACGCCCGGGTCAGCGGCGGCGGGTTGGCGTACCGCGGCGCGGAGTCGTTCGTCGCCGGGCTGGAGCAGATCCTCGCCGAGCCCGACCCGCGCCGCCGCTGGGGCGACCCGGGGCGTGACTACGTGCTCGCGCGCTACCACCCAGACCGGGTTCGCGACGCGCTTGTGGACGAGCTAGCCGGCACGGATGAGTCGCGGCGCGCCGGCTGACAACCGCCGCAGGGTCGCGCGTGCCGTCGTCAGGCCGGCAAGTCACAAAGCCACACGTCATTTGATAGCAAATGACGTGTGGCTTTGTGACTTGCCGGCCTGACGACGTTTGACCCAAACCCCTTACGTCCGCCCGGCGTCGGTCACCGAACACATGAGCGGTTCCGGCGGGCGCTCGTAGGTGCGGCCCGAGTCCCCGCCGGTGGCGTGGTTCCGAAGGGAGAGCTGGTACATCTGCTCGCCGGCCGCGGTCGGGTAGTCGCCGGTGAGGCACGCCCGGCACAGCCGCTCGGCCGGCAGGTCGATGCACCGCGCCACGGCGTCAACCGGGAGGTAGAACAGCGAGTCCGCGCCCAGCGCCTTGGCCATCGCGTCCTGTTCCGCCACCGTCGGCACCTTCGCGGACATGAACTTCGGCGCGAACAGCTCTTTCACGGTGCTCATGTCGATGCCGTAGAAGCACGGCGTCAGGATCGGCGGGCACGCGACCCGCACGTGCACCTCGGCCACGCCGCCCTGCTCGCGCAGGTGCCGCAGCAGGCTCTGGAGGGTGGTGCTGCGGACGATCGAGTCCTCGACCAACAGCACCTTCTTGCCCTGGAGCACCTCCGGCAGCGGGGTGAACTTCAGCTTCACCTTGTCGGCGCGGTTGCCGCCCTCGATGAACGTGCGGCCGATGTAGCGGTTGCGGATCAGCCCCTCGACGCTCGGGATGCCGAGCGCGAACGCCATCGCGTCGGCCGCCGCCTTGCCGGTGTCGGGCACCGGCACCACCACCGTCTCGGCCGGGTCGAGCGGCACGCGCCCGAGGGCCAGCTCCTGCTTCGCCAGCTCCTGCCCCAGCCGCGAGCGGCTCAGGTACACGCTCCGGTCGTCCAGGGTGCTGGCCACGTTGGCGAAGTAGATCCACTCGAAGAAGCAGTGCGCCGTCCGCTTGCTCTCCGCGAACCGGTGGACGCTGAGCTCGCCGTTCTGGATCAGGATCAGCTCGCCGGGCGCGAGCGACTTGATGCTGGTGCGCTTGAACCCGAGGTTCTGGAGGGCGACGCTCTCGCTGGCGGCGCCGAACAGCGGGCCGTCCTGGGCGTACACCAGCGGCCGGATGCCGACCGGGTCCCGCAGGACCACCATGTCCCCCATCGCGTTCAGGAACGTGAGGTTGTACGCGCCGTCGAACTTGGCCCCGAGCCGGCGGAACACCTCGACGAGGTCCGGCCGGTCGTCCGCGCGCATCTCATGCGCGAGGTAGTGCATGATGACTTCGGTGTCGTTGTCGCGGGTGAGGTGGTAGTCGTGGTTCTGGAGGAGCTGGTTGCGGAGGTCGGCGAAGTTGGTGAGCTGGCCGTTGAACGCGAACGCGAACCACTTCCACTTGCACCCGTGCCGCCGCTCGAACGGCTGGGCGTAGGCCCGGGTCTGGCCGCCGCAGGTGGCGTACCGGGTGTGCCCGATCGCGGCCCGCCCGGCGAAGTCCTCCATGATGCTCGCGTACTTGGACGGCTCGTTGATCCGAAACGCCTCGATGACGGTGCCGGTGTCCTTGTAGGTGTCGATGAGCTTGTCGCGGTCCGGGTTGTAGGTGGCCATGCCCGCGGCGAGCTGGCCGCGGTTCTGAAGGTCGAGCAGCATCCGGGGCATCAGGCGCGACACCTGATCCGGCGCGCCGGTCCACACGGACGACTTCTCTCCGTGCTGGGGGAGGTAATACAACGCCGCCACGCCACATTCGTGGTGCAACTCGTCCATGTCACCGCCGGGTAGAAAAAGAAGAGCTGGGCGTGCGTCCCACGGATCAGAATATAGGTCGGTGTGGGTTTCGTGAACAATCGCAGTCCGCGACTTCACCGACGCATTTTGCCTGGAGCAGAACGCCCGCACCGGGTTGGATGACGGCGCGAACCTGCGCGATTCCGCCGGGCAACGGGCGAAGACAAATCGCCCACAGAACGCAGAAGAGTAATGGGCGCGAGCCCGCACAAAAGGGAGCGAGAAACCCGAGGCCGCAGGGTAAGTTCAACCGCATCCCCCGACTTTCCTTGTTCTGCGCCCGTTGCACGTTGTCGCGATCGTCACTGTTCTGCCTTACTCTACTCGTGCCTTGTTGCGGCCTTTCACCTTCTTCAATCCGTCCCGCTGCGGAACCCGCGCATACCCTCCGGGGCCAGCGGTTGAAACAGCGACCCGCCGAGCCACCCGCCGACGAGCCCGGCCAAGACGACACCCATGAGTGCCCCGGCGACCGCGGCGGGCTCGGTCGGCGCCAACTCGCCCAGCGACAGCTTGTCGAGCCAGAACGCGACCGGCACGAGCGCCTCCCCGCGGGCCGCGGTCGCGCCGAGCACGCCCACCCCGGCGATGCCGCCCGCCAGCAGCCCGTGGCGGGTCCCGGCGCCGGTGTTCGCGCCCGCCAGCCCCGCCCCGCCCAGCAGCCCGAGCATCGCGACCTGCCAGGTGATGAACCGGGCCTGCCCCACGGTGCCCACCTTCAGCGCCCCATCGGAATACCGTTGGGCGCCCTTCCGCACCTGATCGGCGCACGCCACCGACGCCACCATCAGGGCCGCCCCGACGAGCACCCGCGCCCAGGCGGTCGGGCGCCCGGAGCCCTCCGGGGGCGCGACCGCGAACCGCAGCGAGCTGAGCTTGTGCCGGTCCGGGACCGGCATGTCGAGGGCCGGCACCGCGCCCCACACCCGGGTCGCGAACACGCCCGCCACCCCGCCCACCGCGACCAGCACCAGCGGTTGCAGGTACAGCACGAGGTCGCGGGCCGGCGCCCCGGCCACCAGTTCGGCCCCGAGGAACAGCGCGCCGCACACCGCGCCGACGGTGGCGCCGAACACGAACCCGCCCATCCGCCCGGCCGCCGCCAGCACCGCTCCGAAGATTACGGTGACGATCTGCAACCCGCCCACCACCAGCAGCCCGTCGAACGAGTTCCACAGCGCGTCGGGCTCGGGGTGCGCGGCCAGCACCACGCCCATCGCGAGCTTCCGCAGGCCGAGGTACAGCCCCAGCGCGAGCACCGCCCCCGCCACCACCCGCCCGAGCGGCGTGGGCGCCGGCGGCTCCGGGGCCGGTTCCAGCGGCACCGGCGCGACGGCCGCGGTGGCCTCGTGCGGCAGGAGGAGCAGCCCGCCGCACCGGGGGCACCGCTGCGTGCCGGCGTGCGCGGCCTGGCACTTCGGGCAGAACAGTTGCATGACGGGTCGTACCGGTGGTGCCAGAGGTCCCGGTTTCAGTCTAGAATAAAAAATGCGCCCCGGTTCACTTCAGTCAGTGGCCCCCTCTCGCCACGCGGGCCGACGCCCGCCCGATACCTGAACCCACCTGCGATATCGCTTTCTTGACGAACGACCGCCCGGGAGCGGGGCACGAACGCGCAATGGGGACGCGAAGGCCGTTTTTGACAGGATCGACAGGATGAACAGGATTGAAAATTGATCGGTCTTCATCCTGTTCATCCTGTCGATCCTGTCAAAAACGGCCTTCCGAAGCGTGCGCCCCACGCGGGCTGCAAAAAGCCACCCGCTCTCGTACACATGACCGATAGTCGTATATGAGCCCCGGAAAGAGGTCACGCACGTGTGGCGCACGCCGGCCGCCGCTCACCACAGGCCGCGTCCGGGCCACGGGCGGGGAACGGGCCGAAGCGTTTGGCAGCCGAAGATGATAATTCAGTAATTTCCCCGACAGACTCTCTCCCCCTAACAGACTTAATATTGCATCTAGCCCACGCCCGGTGCCAGGGGCGCAGGCCGGAGTACCAGATCGAGTCGCCGGCCGCTGTCATGGGATTAGGCGTGAGTGCCCTGCGGATGTCTCCCGCGACCGCGCCAGCCGGTGCGCCTCCGCCATCGCGCGGGGCGGCGCCGGCCTCCGCCCGACCGGCCGGGCACAAGGCGCAAGCCAGCCGGCTCATCAAAACACACGTGGCCCCGGGCTCGCCCCCGGGGCCGTCTTCGGTTCGTGTTCCGTTCGTCCGTCACGGATCAGAAATCACTGAACCCGTCACCCCCGAGCGAATCCAACTCGCTCCCGCTGCCACCGCCGCTACGGCTCTGGCTGTTGAAGGCCTTAGAAACAGCCGGCCGGGGTTTGGGTGAGGTCGCCTTTCGCCCCGTCCGAGCGGAACGGGGCGGGTTGTGACCGGCACCCAGCTTGAACCGGCTCACGAGGTCGCGGAGCTGGCCCGCCTGATCCGTCAGCGCCTGGGCGGTGGCGCTCATCTCCTCGGTCTGGCTCGCGTTCCGCTGGGTCACGCCGTCCATCTGGCTCACCGCCTTATTCACCTGATCGATGCCGGTGGACTGTTCCTTACTGGCCGCCGCCATCTCGGTCACGATGTCTGTCACCCGCTTCACGCTGGTCACGATCTCGGCCAGCGTGTCGCCCGACTTGTTCACCAGTTCCGTGCCGGCCTCGACCTTCTTCACGCTGTCCTGGATCAGACCCTTGATCTCCTTGGCCGCGGTGGCACTGCGCTGGGCCAGGTTCCGCACCTCCGTCGCCACCACCGCGAACCCCCGCCCTTGCTCCCCCGCCCGGGCCGCTTCAACGGCGGCGTTGAGAGCCAAGAGGTTTGTCTGGAACGCGATCTCGTCGATCGTCGTGATGATCTCCGCGATCTTCTTGGATGCCCCGTTGATCTCGCCCATCGCCTCGACGGCGCCGCTCACCACGGCGCCGCCCCGCTCGGCCACCTCCTTGGACCCGCTCGCCAACTGCCGGGCCTGCTGGGCGTTGTCCGCACTCTGCTTGACCGTGGCCGTGATCTCCTGCAACGAGCTGGCCGTCTCCTCCAGGCTCGACGCCTGCTCCTGCGCACCCGACGAGATCTCCTCGCTGGCACTGGACAACTGGCTGCTCGCGTCGGCCAACTGCACGGATACCTCCCGCACCCCCTCCATCGCCGTCCGCACGCTCACCACCGCCTCGTTCAGGGACCGCGCCATCTGACCCATGTCGTCGGACCCCAGGTCCGGCACCGAGGCCGTGAAGTCACCCGCCGCCAGCGCCTGAATAGTCGCCTGGATGGCCTTCACCTTCTGTTGCAACTCGGTTGCCGCGGCCCGCTCGCGCTCCAAATGCGCGGCCGCCGCGGTCTGCTCGCGCTCCAATCGCTCCCGCTCGGCCGCGGCCTCGCGCTGGAGGCGGCGGGCCTCGGCCTCGGCGCGCGCCTGGTCCGCCTCCTTGGCGGCGCGCAGGGCGGCGATGGTCGTGTTGAGCGCGGCGGCCAGGCGCCCGACCTCATCCCGGGTGTCGGCGGCGGCGTACCGCGACAGGTCTCCCCGGCTCGCCGCCTCGAGTACCGTGACGCAGTCGGCGAGGGGGCGGGCGATCACGCGCCCCACGCCCAGCCCAATCACGATGCTCAACGCGGCGGCGGCCAGGGTGCAGGCCCGGAGCGCCGACTGGACCTCGTCTACGACCGCGTTGCCGTCCTCGTTGATGTCCTTGGCCACCTCGGCCACGGTCTTCACAAGCTCGTCCATGCTGGCGGTCGCGGCGTCGAACTTCTGGTCCCCGTCGGCCACCGCCGCCGCGACCGCCTCGGCCCGGCGCGCGCGGTCCTTGTCGCCGGCCGCCCAGTAGTCGCGGATCGCCCCCACCGTGCGGTCCGCGGCGGCGAAGTAGGCGTCCATCGCGGCCCGCACCTTGTCCAGGTCCGTGCGCTCGTCCCGGCCGCTCCGCGAGGTGCGCAACACGGTCGCGGCGTACGCGCTCAGCCCGTCGGTGATCTGCTTGCGGTGCGGGGTCTGCTCGTCAACGAGCCGCTCGGCCGTGTGCCGGTCCTTCGCGGTCGCGGCCCGCGCCACTCCGTTCCGGTAGCGGGACAGGTTGACGGACGATTTGGCCAGGTCGGTCCCGGCCACGGTGTAGTCGGCGTACAAAATCCCCATGCGCTCGCGGGACTGGGAGAGCCCGTTCGATCCCAGGGCGCCGCTCGCCACTACGGCCGCGCAGACCGCGGCAAAGCTGAGCAGAAGTTTGGTCGCGACCGAGCGGTCCAGGAACCATTTCATGCGTCACTCGTTTCGTAATACGCGGTCGCTCGACCGGTGGCGGAGGAGGAACGAAGCGTGGCTCGCGATTGTTGGACGCAGGGAGTGTCGGACTTCCCCCGACATGTATATCGTAAGATGATCGTGCGGATTTTCCATCTATTATCCGGCTCCCCCGACCGTCCGTACTCGGAACGGAGGCGCCGGAGCCGGTTGAAAGGGGAGAGGTTTGCTCAGAGCGTTGCGGCGCCCGGTCCATCGGGCGCCGCATGACCGCAGTGTTAGAAGTCGCTGAACCCGTCGCCCATCGCGTCCAGCTCGTGTCCCCCTCCGTGCCCGTTCCCGTTGCTGCTACGCTTGAGCGCCTTGGACACCGCCGGCCGCGGCTTCGGCCCCGCCGGCCGCTTCGCCGGACGAGATGCCGGGGCCGACCCGCCGTGACTCAGCTTGAACCGGCTCACCAAGTCCCGGAGCTGGCCCGCCTGATCCGTGAGGGACTGAGCGGTGGCGCTCATCTCCTCGGTCTGGCTCGCGTTCCGCTGGGTCACGCTGTCCATCTGCGAGACCGCCTTGTTCACCTGCTCGATGCCACTCGACTGCTCCTTACTGGCCGCCGCCATCTCGGTCACGATGTCCGTCACCCGCTTCACGCTGGTGACGATCTCGGCCAGCGTGTCACCCGACTTGTTCACCAGCTCCGTGCCCGCGTCCACCTTCTTCACCGAGTCCTGGATCAGACCCTTGATCTCCTTCGCCGCCGTGGCACTCCGCTGGGCCAGGTTCCGCACCTCCGTCGCTACCACCGCGAACCCCCGCCCCTGCTCACCCGCCCGCGCCGCCTCCACCGCCGCGTTCAGCGCCAGCAGGTTGGTCTGGAACGCGATCTCGTCGATCGTCGTGATGATGTCCGCGATCTTCTTGCTCGACGCGTTGATCTCGCTCATCGCCTCGACGGCACCGCTCACCACGGCGCCGCCCCGCTCGGCCACCTCCTTGGAACCGCTCGCCAACTGCCGCGCCTGCTGGGCGTTGTCCGCACTCTGCTTCACCGTCGCCGTGATCTCCTGCAACGAGCTGGCCGTCTCTTCCAGGCTGCTGGCCTGCTCCTGAGCCCCGGACGAGATCTCCTCGCTGGCGCTGGACAACTGGCCGCTCGCGTCGGCCAATTGCACGGACACCTCCCGTACCCCCTCCATCGCGGTCCGCACGCTCACTACCGCTTGGTTCAAGGAGCGGGCCATCTGGCCCACGTTGTCGGTCCCCAGGTCCGGAATGGTCACCGTGAAGTCACCCGCCGCCAGTGCGTCCACCCCCGCCTGGATCGCTTCGACCTTGCGCTGCAACTCGGCCGCCGCAGCCGCCTCCTGCTCGGACCGGGCGCGCACCGCCGCGGCCTCCCGCTCGTGCCGCTCCCGCTCGGCCGCGGCCTCCCGGTCGGCTCGCTCTTTCTCCCGCGCGGCCTGCACGCGCTCGGCCTCCTTGGCCGCCCGAATCGATTCGGTGGCCGTGTTCAGCGCGGCGGCCAGGCGCCCCAGCTCGTCGTGGGTGTGGATCTCGGCCCGCTGGGACAGGTCCCCCTTGGCGGTGCATTCCAGCACCTCGACGCAGCGGTTAAGCGGTTGGGTGATCATGCGCGCGATCACGTAGCCCAGCAGCACCCCGCCCGCGACGCCGCCGACGGTCAGCGCCATCATCGTCTGGCGTGCCGAGCGGTACGTTTCCACGTTTTCCTCATACGACTGCTGGCTCACCTTGAACTTGGTGTCGCGCAGCGCGCTCATACCGGCTACCAGTTTGCCTGCTCCGCTCACACTGGATTCCAGGACCGCGAGGGCTTCCTCGTCCTTGCCCGCCTCGGCCAGATCGTTCGCCTGGCCGAGGCGGGAGGCCCACTCCGGCAGATGCGTGCGGGTGTCGGCCAGTTTCTGCTTGGCCTCGGGAGTTATGAAGTACTGGTCCATCTGACCCATCTGGGCTTGGGCGTCGCGCAGGTACTGGCGGGTTTGGGCGGCCCTCTCGCGGCGGTCTTCGGGGCGCTTGGCGAGTAAGGTCATGCGCACCCCGCGGCCGGCCAGCGCGACGGTCGTGCTCAGTTCGTCCGCGGCGTGCAGCCCCTTGAGGTGCTTCTCGTACAGCACTTCGGTGTTGCCCGCCATGTCCTTCATCGCGGATGTCGCGGTGGCGCTCAGTACGGCCATCATCAGCGCCAGGGCCGCAAACCCGCTAATGAGTTTGGTCGCGGTGCCGAGATTCTGGAACCATTTCACGGGCAACTCCTGCGTTCGAATTGCAGAGGCTTGGGGCGGAGGGCGAGCCGCGACGCGGCGGCGCAACACGCCCTGGTCATGGCGTGAGAAGGGACGTGTGCGTCAGGCATTTCCCGGCATTATCGGGAGCCATCGTCCGGATTTGCCATTCTTGAAATGTTTCCGCTGTGCCGCGTACTTGTGACACTACAACAGGCATTTCCCGGCATTATCGGGAGCCATCGTCCGGATTTGCCATTCTTGAAATGTTTCCGCTGTGCCGCGTACTTGTGACACTACAAGATGTTAAGTTTATTCACATACACGTTATTAAGTTCGGTGTGGGGGTAATTTTTATCGGGCGAGCTTGTCGCGGGGAAGAATCGGGTTTACAGTACAGCAACTCGCAGTTTCACGCTCTCACTCTTACTCTCCGTACGGGGCAAGCCCATGCCTCTCACGCACCTGCGCGACCAAGTTCGCACGCTGGCCGACGAGTTCGTACACACGGCCGAGTTCACCGGCCCGCGGGCCGCGGCCAACGTGGCCGCCCTCTGGAGCCTCGTTCTGCTCCAATCGTTCCCCGCGTCCCCGCCGCCGTGCCGGTGCCTTCGGATGCTGTCGGCCGCGCGCGGGCGCCCGGCCACCGGTGCCGATGTGCTCCAGGTTTTATCGAGCGAGTGCTACGTACCACCGCCGGTGGCGGAGATCATTTTCCGCACCTTCGGCGGTCCCTGCCTGCGCGCCGGATGACAACCACACGGGGTGTGGCGTTCATCGAGTCTGGGCGCGTACAGCCGTTCCGGGCGGACCGCCGCCGGCCCGCGAGCGGGCGGACACGGTTCCGAAGGTTCGCCGCCGCACAGCGCACTCGAAGCCATCGGATGCGGCGTGACGCCCGTTGGCGACGACCTGTGCGCACCGGTCCTTTACGGTACACCTGTGGCAGTCCTTAAAATCGCCAGCCGCGGCCGACGAATTGTTGGACGCGCCGCTCGCGTTCCGGTACTGTGCCGGTGCGCTGCCACTTCTCCGCTGGAAAGGTCCGCCATGCGCATGTTCGCCGCCGCTCTGACGCTCGCGCTCGCCGCGCCGGTGTTCGCCGCCGACAAGAACGAAGACAAGGCCAAGGAGACCGCAATCGCGTTCCTGAAGGCCGTCAAGGCCAAGGACGCCGACGCGGTGCTAAAGGTCTCGGCCGTGCCGTTCGCACACAAGGAGGGCGACGACGTGTCTCTCCTCAAGGACGCCGCCGAACTCAAGAAGTGGGTCAAGGAGCGGCTTGAACAGGTGGACGCCGACAAGGTGCCGACCGAGTTGGACGCGCTCCACCCGTTCGCCGAGGTGAAAGAGAAAATCAAGGACGAGAAGCAGCGGAAGCAGTTGGAAGAACTCGCGGGCAAGGAGGCATTTGTCGGCGTGATTTCGGTTGACGGGAATACGATCACGCTTCTCGTCCGCATCAAGGACGGCAAGGCGGCCGTCGTCGGCGCCGGGCACTGACCCGCCCCCTCGATGTCGGTCGCCTTCGGTGCTCGCGAAGGGGGGCGCCGCAAACGAACCGGCGCCGCCCTGTCTTGCCCTCCGCCCGCGGCGGTCACTTCACCTCAACCACCCACACGTTGCGGAACACGACCGGGTCGCCGTGGTTCTGGAACTGGAACGGCCCCGGCTCGGCCGTTTCCTTCTGGCCGCCCGGGCACTCCTTCGGGAACTCGATGTTGTCGTGGATTTTCACGCCGTTGTGGTACACGGTGGCGCGGCCGTTCTTGGTCTTCTTCCCGTCGGCCCCGAACGCCGCCGGGGTGAACTCGATGTCGTAGGTCTGCCACACCAGCGGCGGCAGGCACATGTTCACCAGCGGCCTGTGCTGCGTGTAGATGCCGCCGCACTCGTTGTTCTCGCCCGCGAGCCCGAAGCTGTCGAGCACCTGGCACTCGTACCGGTTCTGGAAGTACACGCCGCTGTTCCCGCGGCCCTGGCCGGTGCTGTTCGGCATCCACGGTAGCCGGAACTCGACGTGCGCCTTGAACGCGCCGAACTTCTGCTTGCTCGTTACGCCCACGTCGAGGAACTTGCCGTCGGAGAGCGTGACCAGCTTCCCGCCGTTCCAGTTCTTCTCGTCCCCCTCGCCGCCGAACAGAACGACGGCCCCGGCCGGCGCCTTCTCGCCCAGCGTCTTCGACTTGCGCTCCACCTTCTTGAGAACGCCACTGCTCCCGCTTCCGTCAACGGCGAACGTGCCTTCGCCGATGACGGCCGTCACCGTCTTGTCACCGGTTTTCAGGGTCGCGACCGTCTTACCGTTCTTCGTTTCGGCGGTGCCGGCGAGAACGGACTTGCCGTCCCAACCCGCTCCGGGCAGCCCGCCCACAAACATTTTGACAGCAAACGCCCCGTCGCCTTTTGCGATCACCTGGACGCCCACGCCGCCGCCGTTGGGTACCGTCCCCTCGTACTCGCCCTGGACGGCGAAGTCGGGATCTTTCACCGCCTCTTTCGGCTCGTTGATCGCGATGCGAGCCTTCTTTTTGGGCGGGTCTTTCTTGTCCTGGGCCGCCGCGTCCGGAGAGCCGGCGGCAACGGCGAGGCCCGCGGCGAGCAGGCCGGCGAGGAACGAGCGTAACATGAACTGCACCTGGGAGGGATTGGGGGCGGGGACCGCACGGGCGGCACGCCAATTCTCGCGACCGCGGCCGGCGCGTCAATGGGCGGGTGCCCCGGGGCCGAACTTCCGTTGCCCGGCGCGCCGGGATAAAGTGGTGCTCATGGAACCGACGCACGACGAAGTGACCGCCTACCACGAGGCGGGGCACGCGGTGATCGCGCTGGCGCTGGGCCGCACCATCCACAAGGTGACCGTGCTCCCCAACCGCGAGCGGCTGGGCGAGGTGCGCTTCACGAAAGGCGCGGCCAAGCCCACCGACGACTGGGTGGAGCGCGAGATCCTCATCGCGCTCGGCGGGCTGGCCGCGGAGGCCCGCCGCACGGGCACCTACGAGATGGACGCGGCCACCCAGGACCTACGGTTCGTGCGCCGGCTCGCCCTGGAGCGGAAGTCGGACCGGCAGGTGGAGCGGTACGAGCAGCGGATGCTCGACAAGGTCGAGTACATGCTCGCGAACGACGGGAACTGGAAGGCGGTGGAGCTGATTGTGGCGGAACTGCTGAAGCACGGCGAGATCAGCGGCCGCGCCGCCCGGCACCTGTTCGAGTTGGCCACGAAGGAAGAATGAAGAGCTATAGCCGCAAAAGGTAGAGGAGTAAGGGCCGCAAAAGAAAGCCGAAGACCAAGACAGAAGAGTAATGGCCGCAAAAAAGCACAAAAAGCACAAAAGGAAATCAAAGACAAAGCCAGGATAGCAGTGATTTAATTCACTCTTCTCTCTTAGCTCTCTGCTTACTTTTGTGCTTTTTGTGCTTTTTTGCGGCCATTACTCTTCTGTATTCTTGCGCCTCTCAGCCGCCGGCGCGTTTCACCTTGTACCCGAGCTTTTCCAGCTCCTGTTGCAGCTTGTCGCGGTGGTCGCCCTGGATCTCGATGCGCCCGTCCTTCGCGGTGCCGCCGGTGCCGCACGCGTTCTTCAGCTTCGTCGCCAGTTCCTTGAGCGCGTCCTCGGTCAGCGGCAGTTCGGACACCACCGTCACGCCCTTCCCCTTCCGGCCGGCCGTCTCGCGGCCCAGCTTCACCGTGTGAACCTTCTTCGGTGGCGGCGGGGGGGCGGGTTTCGGCTTCGGCTCCTCGTCGGTTCCGCCCAGGAGGCGCGCGATCAGGCCCGCCGCCGCGGCGTCCGGCGCGAGCGCGCCGTTCCACTTCTCGACGCGGCCCGTCCAGCCGTCGGGAACGGTGCCGTCGAGCGGCACGACCACCTCGACGCCGGTGAGGGCGGGGGGCGCGGTCGCGGCCCCGCGCCACGGCATCCCGAGGCGGCCCGCCGCCGTGTCGAAGGCCGCGACCGCGGCCCCGGCCCGCGCGCCGTCGGCGCACACGAACAGGGCGGTTCGGAAAGGCACTTTCGCCATACGGTCGCTTCTCGGTAAGCGGGACGGCAAACCGGTCACGCGCGGTCCGGCGCGTTCACCAGGGTCAGCGGCTCCGGCGGCGACGGCATCGTGAGCCGCAGGTAGACCTCGATCAGGACGGCAGCGCTGCCGATCACCACGCTGCCCCACTGCGAGAGCGTCAGCCCCCTGCCGACGTTCGGCTCGATCCGCAGCGACTCGTTGATGAACCGGTGGACCGCGTAGCCCAGCATCAGCAGCACCATCAGTTGCCCGTCGTGCCGCCGGTACGGGTAGTACGCGAGCAGCAGGAGGATGAGCAGCACCATGCTCACCGTCTCGTAGAGCTGCGTCGGGTACAGCCCGATCGTCGCCGGCACGAACGTCGGCAGCGTTTGCCGCTCGGCCCCCCGGTCCACGGTGAGGGTGAGTTCCGACTTCCCGCGGGGCCACTCGCCCACGAGGAGTTCGAGGTTGTCGCGGGTGAACGGGGTCACGTCCGCCGGCTCGGGCACGAGGCGCCGGGCGCTCACGTAGGTGTCGTACTCCGAGAACCGCACCCGCGGCTTGCCGTCCGGGGTGGTGGCGAGCTGGCCGCCCTTGTCGCGCAGCGCCTCCGCATACGCCCGCACCTTGTCGTCGTCGCCGCTCAGGTCGAGCACGATGTAGTTCGGCTCGTCGTTCACGCCGGTGACGCGGTCGCCGGGCTTCACCCCCGCCTTGTCGGCCGCCGAGCCGGCTTCCACCTTCGCCACGACCGCCCGCGGGTCGTCGTTCAGCCCGTGGGTGCGCGGCGCGAGCGTGAACCCGGTGGTGGTTTGGAGCAACTGCTCGCGGACGAGGAGCTGGCGGGCGTGGGCCGGCAGCAGCGGGAAGTGGGCGGCGCCGAGCGGCACCGGGCGGCACTCCTCGCACGCCACCTGGCCCCAGCAGCACCCGTTCAGGTAGCACCCGATGCGCCCCACCGCCAGCCCCAGCGCCAGCAGCGGCGCGACCGCGTCCGCGAGCCGCCACCCGGACACGTGCAGCTTGCGGAGCACGAACTGGTAGAAGAGCGCGTACCCGATGACCCCGCCCAGCGCGGAGCCGTAGAAAATGATCCCGCCCTCCCAGATCTTGAAGAACGCCTTCGCGAGCCCCAGCGCGCTGTGGTCCGGGAAGTGGTGCGCGTACTGGATCATGTATAGCGTGCGCGCCCCCAGGATGCCGGCCACGAACAGCCAGATCACCATGTCCTGGAACCGCTCGGGCGGCATGTCGGCGGTGCGCTTGGCCCGCCGCGATCCCCAGATGGTGACCGTGACGAAGCACACGAACAGCATCGCCCCGAACCCGTACATCGGGATGCCGGCGATCTCGAACAGCACCTGCTTCATTAGCGTTCCCTGAAGGCGCACTTCTCCCGCGCCCGTGTGGGCGCGGGCAACACCGAACCCGCCCCCGCTCGGCCGGGGTGCCCAGCCGGGGCGTCGCGCCGGCTACGGCACCGGCAACCGGTCCAGCACCTGCTTCACGAGCGCTTCGGGCCGCAGGTCTTCGGCCTCCGCCTCGAACGAGATCACCAGCCGGTGCCGCAGCACGTCCGGCGTGACCACCTTCACGTCCTCGGGGGTGACGTACCCGCGGCCCACCAGGAACGCGTGCGCCTTTGCCGCCCGGAGCAGCGAAATCGCGGCCCGCGTGCTGGCCCCGAGCTGGATGAGCCCGGCCATGTCGAGGCCGTAATCCGCCGGCTTGCGGGTCGCGCGGATCACGTCGATCAGGTACCCCTTCACCTTCGGATCGACGTATACCGAGTCCGCCGCCTGCCGCAACTCCTCCAGGTCCGTCGCGGCGAGGGCCGGGGCGACTTCGGCGCTGGCGCCCAGCCCGCCCATCCGGTCCAGAACCGCCAGTTCGTCGGCCCGGCTCGGGTAGTCGATGACCACCTTCAGCATGAACCGGTCCACCTGGGCCTCGGGCAGCGGGTACGTGCCCTCCTGCTCGATGGGGTTCTGGGTCGCGAGCACGAAGAACGGCCGCGGCACCCGCAGCGTGCTCTCGCCGATGGTGACCTGCCGCTCGGCCATCGCCTCGAGCAGCGCGCTCTGCACCTTCGCGGGGGCGCGGTTGATCTCGTCGGCCAGCACCACGTTCGCGAACACCGGCCCCTGCTTGACGGTGAACTCGCCCGTGCGCGGGTTGTAGATCTGGGTGCCGATCACGTCCGCGGGGAGCAGGTCGGGCGTGAACTGGATGCGGCTGAACTTCAGGTCCAGCGCGCCCGCCACGGTCCGCACCGCGAGCGTCTTGGCGAGCCCCGGGACGCCCTCGAGCAGCACGTGGCCGTCGGTGAGCAGCCCGATGAGCAGCGCGTCCACCAGTTTGCGCTGGCCGATGAGCACGCTCTCCACCGTTCTGTAGAACGGGTCGAGCTTCGGGCGCAGCTTCTCGATGGTCGCCGGGTCGGTCATAATTTCCTCAAGACCCCACCCGGCCCCTCCTTCCAGGGAGGGAGAGTTCGGGCACAGTACCGGTGCGTCCGGTCCGCGCCGCGGCTCCGAGGGACTTCCCCGCTCCCATGAGCGCGGGAGCGGGCGAGGGCAGGTCGCTTCGCGTCCTCCCTCCATAATACGAACGCCCGCGACCCGGGAAGCGGTCGGTACGGGTTGAACCGGCGCCGGAAATTGGGCGAGGAGGCGAAGCCGGAAAAACTGCTGGCTTTGGCGCACCTCTCCCGGTTACACCTGATTTCACCTCCTTGACACACACGCCGAGGTGTTTATTCCGATGCGCGTCCCATTTGCGTGCCCACGCGGGCCGGCCGCGGCGGTACTGGTCGGGCTGTTGCTCGCCGCCGCCGGGCAACTGTCCGCCCAGCCGACCACCAAAAAGGTGCTGACCTACGCCGAATACGACATCTGGCGGAGCGCGAGCGGCGTTTCGCTGTCTCCCGACGGGAAGTACCTCACGTACCTCGTCGGGGCAGAAGGCGCGGACGGCGAAGCGGTCGTGCGAGAAATCGCGACCGGCACCGAGCACCGGTTCGCGCGGGGCGGTGCGAGCGGCGTCGCGGCCCTCGGGACCGCCCCGCGGTTCACACCGAACGGCAAACAGGTGCTCCTGCCGCTCACCCCGACAAAGGCGCAAGTCGATAAGGCGAAAGCCGATAAGCTGAAGCTCGACGAGTACCCGAAAGCGAGCCTCGCGATCGTGAACCTCGCCACCGGTAAGGAGCAGGAGCGCATCTCCGGCGTCGGGGCGTTCCAGGTCGGCGGCGCCGACTTCGGGTTCCTGATTTACCGCAAGCCGACCGCGGCCGAGGGCGCGAAAGACAAGGACGACGCCAAACAACCGGCCGCGCCGCCTCAGCCACCCGCCAAAGGCAAGGGGCGGGGCGGGTTCTCGCCGAAGGGCGAGGGCGCGCCCGCCGGCCCGGCCAAAACGTTCGGCTCCGACCTCTTCATCCGCGACCTGTCCAGCGGGGCCACCCGCACCATCGCGGACGTGACCGAGTACAGCCTCTCGAACGACGACCTCACCCTGGTGTACACCGTTTCCTCGAAGGCCGAGGAGAAGAACGGCGTGTACACGCTGAACCCGAAGTTCGGCACCGGCGGCACGCCGCTCAAGTCCGGACCCGGGCGGTACACGAACCTGACGTGGGACGAGAAGCAGACGAAGCTGGCGTTCCTGTACGACGACAGCCAGGTGGCGCCGCCGAACCTGGCCCCGCCGCCGCGCCCCAAGGGCGGCCCGGCCGGGGCGCCCGCGGCCAGCCCGCCCCCGCCGCCGCACTACCGCGTGTTCGTGTGGGACCGCCACGCCAAGACCGAACCGCAACCGCTCACCCGCGTCCCGCTCGGGACCGTCGGCGGGCTCGGGGCCGTCACGACCGTCGGCGTGACCAGCAACCCGGTTGCGCCGGTCGCGCTGAACGAGGTCCTCAACTCCGATAGCCCCGGCATCCGCAAGGGCTGGACGCTGTCCGGCGGGGCGCTCTCCTTCTCGAACGACGGCACGAAGCTGTACCTCTCGGCCGCGCCGCCGCGCCCGCCGCAACCGGCCGCGCCCGCGGGTCCGGACGACATCCAGCTCGACATCTGGCACTGGAAGGACGCGAACATCCAGCCGATGCAGAAGCTCCGGGCGGGGGCCGACCGGGCGCGCACCTTCGGCGCGGTCGTGCTGCTCGACTCGAAGCAGTTCCGGCACCTGTCGGACGAGAACGTCACCGTGCCCATGCCCGCGGTGGGCGACTGGGCCGTCGGCACCGACGACCGCAAGTACCGGCACATGACCGGCTACGCCTCGCCGGTCCCGAGCGATTACACGCTGGTCAACGTCCGCAGCGGCGAGACCCGGCCCCTCGCGCTCGCGAGCACCGCGAACTTCTCGCTGGCCCCGGACGGCAAGCACCTGCTCTCGTTCGACGGCAAGGACTGGAGCACCGTGTCCGTGCCCGACGGGAAGAGGGTGAACCTCACCGCGAAACTGAAGGTGAAGTTCTTCGACGAGGAGTACGACTCGCCCGGCACGCCCCCGGCCTACGGCGGGGTGCAGTGGACCCCGGACGGCAAGTTCGTGCTGGTGAGCGACCGGTACGACATCTGGAAGCTCGCCGCGGACGGTTCCAGCGCCGAAAATCTCACGCAGATCGGCCGCACCCAGGGCATCCGCTTCACCGTCCTGAAGCCGCGCAGCCCGGACGACCGTAGCCCCATCGAGCGGACCACCGACCTGAGCACACCGCACCTGCTGGGGGCCGAGAACCTGAGCACCCGCGACAGCGGGTTCTTCCGCCTCGAGCCGGGGCAGGCCCCGCAGATGCTCATCATGGGGGCGCGCAACTACGGCGCGCCGACGAAGGCCAAAAACGCCGACGTGTACCTGCTCACGGTGCAAACGTTCTCGCAGTACCCGGACTACTACGTCACCGCGCCGGACTTCAACGAGCTGAAGCGGGTCACCGACATCAACCCGCAGGTGAGGGACTACAACTGGGGCCGCGCCGAACAGATCAAGTACACCAGCACCGACGGCGCGCCGCTCCAGGGCATCCTGGTGAAGCCGGAGAACTTCGACCCGTCCAAGAAGTACCCGATGGTGGTGTACATCTACGAGCGCCTTTCGGAGAACCTGCACACGTTCCGGGCGCCCAACGTGGTGCGCGGGCAGGTCATCAACCCGACGTTCTACGCCAGCAACGGCTACCTCGTGCTCATGCCCGACATCGCGTACAAGATCGGCGCGCCGGGGCAGAGCGCGATCAAGTGCGTCCTGCCCGCGATCCAGGCGGTCGCCGACAAAGGCTACGTGAACGAGAAGGCGATCGGCATCAACGGCCAGTCGTGGGGCGGGTACCAGATCGCGTACATGGTGACCCAGACGAACCGCTTTAAGGCGGCGGTGGCGGGCGCGCCGGTGGCCAACATGGTGAGCGCGTACGACGGCATCCGGTGGGGCACCGGGCTGCCGCGGCAGTTCCAGTACGAGAAGACCCAGAGCCGCATCGGCGCGACGTTGTGGGAGGCCCCGATGAAGTACATCGAGAACTCGCCGGTGTTCATGGCGGACCGGGTCGAGACCCCGCTCCTGATGATCCACAACGACCAGGACGACGCGGTGCCGTGGTACCAGGGGATCGAGTACTACCTGGCGCTGCGGCGGCTCGGGAAAGAGGTGTACCTGCTGAACTACAACGGGGAGCCGCACAACCTCGCGAAGAAGTCGGCGGCCCGCGACTTCGCGATGCGGATGTTCCAGTTCTTCGAGCACCACCTGAAGGCGCAGGCGGCCCCGCAGTGGATGGAAAAGGGGGTGCCGTTCCTCGACCGCGAGAAGGAAAAGGAGCAGTGGAAGAAGGTGTACGGGAAGTAGCGCAGACGCGAGAGGGAATCAAGGCCCGCTGGTGGCGGAACCGAAAGCAGTTCCGCCACCGTGCTCGTTCCCACAGCCTCACTTGCCGACCCGCACCGTAAACGTGTGGAACACTTCCTGTCCGGTCTCGTCCCGGACGGACAGGATCACCTCGTGGCTGCCGAGCGCGTCGGCCGGCACCGCCCACGTCACCAGCCCGTCCGCGGACACCGCCATGCCCTTCGGCCCGCTGTCGAGCTGGTACGTGATTTTGGTACTCTTCGCCCGGACCTTGACCGGGTAGCTGTACGGCGCGCCGGCCTTCACCTCGGGCGGCGGTTGGGAGGCGACTAGCAGGTAGTTCAGCCCGGACTTCTCGAGCGCGGCGTCGGCGTCGAACTTGTGCAGCAGCACCTGATCGTTGCTCGCCGGCAGTACCGCAATCACCTTCGCGTCGGGCACGAAGAACACCCGCTTCCACGGGCCGAACGTTTCGCGGTCCCAGCCGTCGAACGAGAGCCCGTGCTCGGCCCGGTCGAGCCTCGCGAGCGGTTGCTTGATGCCGCGCAGGTACGCCGTGAACCCGCCGCCTTTGCCGCCCGCGGCCGTGGTGAGCGACAGGAAGTAGTCGCCGCGCACCGCCGGGAGGCAGTAGCCGTAGCTCGTGTCGTCGGGGTCGCCCCGTTTGAGCGTGCGCGATGCGATGCCCTTGCCGGTGAACACGGTTTTGCCGTCCGGACCCGGGATCGAGTGCATCATGTCGCCCTCGGTGTACCGCTTCACCACCCTGCCTTCGATCACGAACGTGGTGGTGGTGCTCGGCGAGTAATGCGTGTTCCACGAGCCGAAGACGGTACCGTCCCCGGACGCGAACACCCGCGCGTCCGGATCCCAGATGCGGTCGCTCTTATCACTGTTGACAAATGGCATCTGCCTGAAAGTAGCGAGGTCGAGGAAGTAGCCGTTCGCGACCAGCGGGCCGTTCGACCCGCACCCCATGAAAAGGGTCTTGAGGTCCTCCTTGAACGGCGGCGGCCCGGACTTCTCCAGTTCGAACGTAGTAAGGCTCCACCGCTCCAGTTTCCCGGCCCGCTTCAGCCCGATCACGACGCAATCCAGCCCCGCGGTGTAGGTGATGTCCTCTTCCGCGAGCGGGAGGTACCTAGTGACGCGGGCCGCGCTGACATCGAACACGGCCAACTTCTTGAGCTTCGGCAGTTGAAAAATCAGGTAGCGCCCACCGCCACCGACGGCCACATCTGTGAACACTTCTGGGAGCCGCTTAACGACCTTGTCGCCGTCTAGCGCCGGCGGGGTGATGGAGACCGTATTGGGATCCGCCGGTGCAACCGCGAGCGGGGCGCTCGCGGTTACACCACCGGGCGCGGCACCGCCGGGCGCGGCACCGCCGTTAGCCGTTGCGGGCCGTTCAACCGCCGGCCCGGTTAGTTGGCTCTCGACCCGCGCTATCTCCTTGCCGTTGGCTGTGGCAACGACCGTCGCAACGACGGGGGCGGGCTCCAGCTTCTCAAACGTCAGTTGCGCGGCCTTCGCCAGATCGACCTTGAACTTCTGCCCCTCCACATCCAGTTCGACCAGCCCGAGCCCGGTCGCCGCTCCTTCAACAGTGGTGCCGTCAGCCAGCAGCGCCTTCGACTTGGTCTGGCCCGCATCGAGTCGCTGGACGCTGCTGAACCGCAGGACCCGGCCGCCGACCTTCAGCACCGCGTCGTCGGTGGTGCCGGTGACGCCACGGTTCCCGTTGCCGAACCGGGCCGAAACCTCGACCCGCGCGGCGGGCATTTTGGCCTGCGGAGCGGCAGTCACGGCCCAGGTGCCGTTCGCAGCTTTCATCGGGAACTCGCGCGGTTTCTCGTCGCCGGTCCGCAGGAGCAGCTTCAGGTCCGGCTCCGGCGCCCCCGGAACGAGTGCCGTGACCCTGGCCTTGAACTCGACCGGCCGGCCCAGATCCGCAGGGGTCACCGCAGGCGGTACGAACGTGATGTCCGGCGCCTTCAGGAACCGTTCGAGCTGGTTCACCGGGACCGCCAGGTTGATGCTCTTGCCCCCTATCCCGCCCACCACCACGCCGACGACCTTGCCGTTGTCGTCCAGCACCGGGCCGCCGGAGTTGCCGAAGGTGACCGCGACGTCAATCTGAACGAACTGCAACTCGCGGTCCTTGTGCCGCAGTGCCGTTACGCTTCCGGCGTTCACACTGATCGCGGGGTACTCCTTACGGTCGGTCGCGAGGGCCCTGCCGAGCGGGAACCCACACGCGACCACGTCCGCAAGCTCTGCGAGCGCCTCGGCGGAGCCGAGCGTCAGGGCCGGCAGGTCCTTCGCCCCGACCACGCGGAGCAAAGCCAGGTCGGTGCCCTTGTCCGCGCGCACCACCTTCGCTTGAAGGACTCGCTGCGTATCGAGCGACGGGTTGAGTACTAACGTCACCTCACCCGCGACCCCGCGAACCACGTGCTCGTTGGTGACGAACAGCCCCGACGGGTGGATACAGAACGCGGTCCCCGTGCCCCGGCCGGGCACGTCGACGAACGCGGTCGCCGCCTTCCCACGTTTCGCGATCTCGACCCTTGAGGGCTTGTCGGCGCGCCCCGCAACGGGCGCCGCGGAGAGCAGCATACCGGCCAGCAGAGCGGCGCCGGCGGCAAGTCGGAACATAGGCGAAGCTCCTTCGCTTGAAAGTAGTTTCAGGCTTCAGCCCCCAAGCCCGGAAGGGATTCCGCATGAAGCCGGCCGGTGCCAGGACGCACCGCGCTACGGACCTGGGCTGGAAACTTAAAACTCCTGTTGAGGGTGCGTCTGCAGGTGATGGTAGCACGGGGCCGTGCGGCGGCATAGTTTCCGCGGGCGGACCCGCTTCTTCTCGACCCCTCGGCCAGGTTCCTGTGGTCCCGGTCAAGCGCAACGGTTCAACGTGCTGGAGTGGCACCGGGCACTAAGTCGCAGAAATTGGGACGCGCGAAGCGTTCCCCGCCTGTGTTCTGTAGCCGACCCTCATGAGGCGAGTGCGACACCACCTGTCTCGCGCTCGGTAAGGAGTGACGGGACCGTTGTTGGCATTACGCACCCCGCGCGTGTTCGTTCTTGCACCCGTCGCATCGACTGAATAGTATCACTATCCCGGACGACACGGGGCCTCTCATGTGGCCCCGTGTCGTCGCGCGGATTGTCACGCGATCAACACGGTTCGGGCACCTTCGACGCGGAGATTACGGATGCGATACGGTTCGATGTGTCTGCTCGCGGTCGCCGCCGCGTCCGTCGTTCTCCTTTTCGGCCGGGCCGGCGGGCAACCGCCCGTCAAGGGCACGGAGAAAGAGCACTCCTTCGGCGACATTGTCCTCTACATCGTCACGAAACCGAAGGACTCGAAAAGCGATTCGGGGTACGCGCTGTACGAAAAGCCCACCATCGTCCACCTCGCGGGCCGCCCGTTCATCGTCGGCACGGTGCCCGACTACGGTGACGAAGAGATCGCAAAAGCGGCGGCCGGCAAGCGCGTCTGGACGCCGGTGTCCGATGTCGTGCAAATGACCGAGTTCAAGACCTTGGCGGAGGCGAAGAGGTACTTCACGGCCCCCGTAAAGCCCGCCGAGAAGGCGGGGCTGCGCCGCGATTGAACCCGGCCGCGCGCGGTATAGTAACGGTGCCAGCCGCGCCGCATTACCGCACGAAAGAGCCGATGCACGCCGTCCCGACCAACCTGATTACCGGCTTCCTCGGGGTCGGTAAGACCACCGCCGTGATCGACCTCCTTCAGCGCAAGGAGAAGGGCTCGCGGTGGGCCGTGCTGGTGAACGAGTACGGCGCCGTCTCTATCGACGACGCCCTGATCGAGGGGAGCGCCCCCGAGGGCGTGACGGTGCGCGAGGTGGGCGGCGGGTGCGTGTGCTGCGCCAGCGCGCCGTTCCTGCCGGTGGCGATCCACTTCTTGCTGCTCGAGGCCCGGCCCGAACGGCTCATCATCGAGACCACGGGGCTCGGGCACCCGGCCCGCCTCCTCGACTCGCTCCGCATGAGCTACCACGGGCGGCTCGACGTGCGGGCCACGATCGGCATCGTCGACCCGCACGACTTCGCGAAGCCGGAGATGCGCGACAACCCGGTCTTCGTGGACCAGATCCAGATGGCGGACGTGCTGGTGATGAACAAGCTCGACGCCGCCGCGCCCGAACTCGTCTCGGACTTCCAGAGCTGGGCGAACGGGCTGTTCCCGCCCAAGCTCCTCATCGCGGGCACGACGCAGGGGCGCCTCGATCCGGCGTGGCTCGACCTCAGCGCGAACGACGAACGCCTGCCGCTGTTCCCGCAACCTCGGTTCCCGGCCCCCGCTCCTAGGAAGGGAGGGGGAGAGAAAGGCAACCTACCCCCCGCCCCCCTCCCTGAAGGGAGGGGGAGTTCGTCTGGTCCGCTAAGCGCACCAGACTCGCAAGCCGCTGGAGAAGCGGCTTCTCTCCCCTTCCCTTCAGGGAGGGGGCCGGGGGGTGGGTCGCCTTTCTCCCCCTCCACAGAGGACGGGGGGCGAGGTTCCGGCGTCAGACGTTACCTTTCAGCCGGCGGGCCGGCGTGCGGGTGGGTGTTCGACCCGCAAATCGTGTTCGACGAGGCCAAGCTGCTCGCCCTTCTGGCGAATACCCGTGAGGTCACGCGCCTGAAGGGCGTCTTTCACCTGCCGGACGAGTGGGCGGCCGTGAACCGGGCGGGGAGCGCGCTCAGCGTGAACCCCACGGCGTACCGGCGCGACAGCCGGATCGAGGTGTTCGCCGCCGGATTGGACTGGGCCGTGTTCGAGCGCGAACTGCTGGCTTGCCTCCTCATTCCAGGTGAAGGGGGATCGACGTGAGCATCGCGGACGAGTTGAAGAAGCTCGAAGGGCTGCGCTGGAACGGCACCCTGACGGAGTCCGAATTCGCCCAGGCGAAGGCCGCAATTCTGGCGCAACTGACGCCGGTGCCCGAATCGGGCGCGGCGGACGAGAAACTCGGCGAGCACCTCGCGGCGGTCCGCTACCAGAACGAACTCGAGCGCATTGACCGCGAGTGGGAGCAAGAACGTGAACAGTACATGACAACTGGCAAGGACGGATCGCGCCACGTTCCGACCGCCGGCGACGGGCTCGTGACCGCGTCGTTCACCGGTGTGTTCGGGGCTTTATGGACGATCCTCGCCTTCTCGATAATGGACTTTGAATCGAACTTCGGGCCGCCGCTCGTCATCCGCATCGTCTTCCCGCTGTTCGGGGCTGTGTTCGCCGCGTTCGGCATCTGGGCCGGCATCCAGACGGCCCAGAAGGCCGAAGCGTACACCCAGGCGCACGCCGCGTATCAGCGCCGCCGTGCGGCGCTGAACCCCGACAGCTTCCGCTAACGCGTCTCGTCTCCGAGGGCCCGGTGCGCGCGGCCGTGAAGACGGTCGCGCGTCAGTTCCCGTTTCCCCCGCCCGCCGCGTCTGGTACAACAAATCTCTCCTACCTGAAATCGCTCCTCAACGCCGCTTTTCGGAGGCGCTCTATGCCAGTCGGCCGCACTCTCCTCGCCGTCGGCCTCGTGCTGGGGTCGGCGGCGGTGCTGCTCGCGCTCAAACGCCCGGCGGGCACCGCGGTGCCCGCCGAGGCCGCACCGACCGCCACGACCGCCGCGGCCCCCGGGCCATTCAAGCTCGAAAAGGGCGACCACGTCTGCATCATCGGCAACACCCTCGCCGACCGGATGCAGCACGACGGCTGGGTCGAAACGTTCCTGTACGCCCGCAACCCGGACCTCGACCTCACGGTCCGCAACCTGGGCTACTCCGGCGACGAGCCGGGGCTGCGGCTGCGGAGCGAGGACTTCGGCACCCCGGACCAGTGGCTCGCCGCCAAGGCCCCGGTGCCGAAACCGAACCTGGTCGCGGACAAGAGCGTCGTGAACCCGAACCGGTTCGAGAAGGCCGGCACCAACGCCGACGTGATCTTCGCCTTCTTCGGCTACAACGAGTCGTGGGCCGGCGAGGCCGGCTTGCCGAAGTTCAAGGGCGACCTCGAAGCGTTCGTCAAGCACACGCTGGCCCAGAAATACAACGGCAAGTCGGCCCCGCGGCTGGTGCTGTTCTCGCCGATCGCGTTCGAGGACCACAAGTCGCCGAACCTGCCGACGGGCGAAGCGGTCGTCGCGATCAACAAGAACCTGGAACTGTACACCGGCGCCATTTCCGAAGTGGCGAAGGCGAACGGGGCTCACTTCGTTGACCTGTTCGCGCCGCTGAAGGCGGCCTACGCAGGGGCTCAGAAGCCGCTGACGATCAACGGCGTCCACCTGAACGAGGACGGCAACCGGAAGCTCGGGGAGGCCATCGACGCCGCCCTGGTTCCGGACGTGAAGAAGTACGCGCCGCCGGACGAAGCCCTCATGGCCAAGCTCCGGCCCGCGGTACAGGATAAGGCGTTCCACTGGTACCAGCGGTACCGCGTCACCGACGGCTACTCCACTTACGGCGGCCGGGCGTGGCTCAAGTTCGTCGGCGGGCAGAGCAACTACGAGGTGGTGCAGAAGGAGCTGGAACGGCTCGACGTGATGACCGCCAACCGCGACAAGGTGATCTGGGCCGCGGCGAAGGGTCAGGAGGCGAAGCCCGACGACAGCAACCTGCCCAAAGAGGTGCCGGTCACGACCAACAAGCCCGGCGCCGGCCCGAACGGCACGCACCTCTTCCTCTCGGGTGAAGAGGCCATCCAGAAGATGACCATCGGCAAGGGGCTGAAGGTCCAACTGTTCGCCAGCGAAGAGAAGTGGCCGGAGCTGGCGAAGCCGGTGCAGATGGCGTGGGACGCGAAGGGCCGGCTGTGGGTGGCGGTGTGGCCCAGCTACCCGCACTGGAAGCCGGGCGAGCCGTACAACGACAAGCTCCTGATTTTCGAGGACACCGACGGCGACGGCAAGGCCGACAAGATGACCGAGTTCGCCGGCGGGCTCCAGAACCCGACCGGGTTCGAGTTCTACAACGGCGGGGTGCTCGTCGCCCAGGCGCCGGAGCTGGTGTTCCTCAAGGACACCAACGGCGACGACAAGGCCGACGTGCGCGAGCGCGTCCTCCACGGCCTCGACACCGCGGACACGCACCACACCTCCAACAGCTTCGCCCTCGACCCGGGCGGCGCGGTCTACTTCCAGGAAGGGACGTTCCACCACTCGCAGGTCGAAGACCCCTACGGGCCGGTGAAGCGGGTCGCCAACGGGGCGGTGTTCCGGTACGAGCCGCGCACCCAGAAGTTCGACGTGTACGTGACCTACGGGTTCGCCAACCCGCACGGGCACGTGTTCGACAAGTGGGGCCAGGACATCGTCGTCGACGGCACCGGCGCGAACCCGTACCACGCCGCCCTGTTCAGCGGCCACCTGCCGTACCCGCAGAAGCACGGCCGCACCCCGCAGGTGTACCAGCAGCGGACCCGGCCGTGCGGCGGCATCGAGATCCTCTCCAGCCAGCACTTCCCGGCGGACTGGGAGGGGAACCTGATCGTCACCAACTGCATCGGGTTCCAGGGCATCCTGCGGTACCGCCTCTCGGACCTGGGCGGGAGCATCACGGGCCAGGAGCAGGAGCCGATCCTCAGCAGCAGCGACCCGAACTTCCGCCCGGTGGACGCGAAGACCGGGCCGGACGGCGCGCTGTACTTCATCGACTGGCAGAACCCGATCATCGGGCACATGCAGCACAACCTGCGGGACCCGAGCCGCGACCGCACCAAGGGCCGCATCTACAAGGTCACCTACGACGGCCGCCAGCCCTCGCAGGCGCCCAAAATCAGCGGCGAGAAGACCGAAGAACTCGTGAAGCTTCTGGCGCACCCGGAGGACCGCGTCCGCGCCCGCGCCAAGATCGAACTCGGGGCGCGCAAGAGTGACGAGGTGCTTGCCGCCGCGCTGAAATGGATCGCCGCCCCGGACCCGAAGCCGCAGAACCTGGAAGCGTTCGAGCACGACCGGCTCGAGGTGCTGTGGCTGCACCAGTACCACAACGTAGTGAACGAGAAGCTGCTGAAGGACGTTCTCGGGTCGTTCGACTTCCGCGCCCGTGCCGCGGCGGTGCGGGTGCTGTGCTACTGGCGCGACCGGGTGCCCGACTCGCTCGAACTGCTCAAGAAGCTCGCGGGGGACGCGCACCCGCGCGTGCGTCTGGAGGCGGTCCGGGCGGCGAGCTTCTACACGGTGCCGGAGGCCGCCGAGGTGGTCTTCGTCGCGCAGGACCGGCCGGCGGACCAGTTCGTCGAGCACGTCGCGAAGGAGACGATGCGGGCGCTCGACCCGATCGTGAAGAAGGCGATCGCCGATAAGCGGCCGATCAAGTTCACCACCGCCGCCGGCGCCCGGTACTTCCTGAAGTCCGTGGCGACCGACGACCTGCTCAAGATGGACCGCACCCCGGCCGTGTACCTGGAACTGCTGTTCCGCCCGGGCGTGCGCGACGAGTTCCGCCGCGAAGCGCTGGCGGCCCTGGCGAAGCAGGACCAGAAGCCGGAACTGGCGGTGCTCGTCAACGTCATCGCCCAGCACGACGAGTCCGCCGCCACGGAAGAAAGTGTGGCGTTCGATCTGGCCCGACTGTTGACCTCGCGGCCCCAGGCCGAGTTGGCCGCGGCCCGCGCCGAACTGGCCGCCCTCGCCCAGAAGGGCCGCACCGCGACCACCCGGCAGATGGGGCACGTGGCGCTCATCGCCGCCGACGGCGCCGTCGAACAGGCGTGGGCCGCGGCGACCAAGTCGGTGGGCGCGCTGACGGACTTCATCAACGCCGCCCCGATGGTGCGCGACCCCGGCGCGCGGGCCGCCCTGTACCCGAAGGTCAAGGAGCTGCTCACCGCGCTGCCGCCGGAACTCGCGAAGACGGTCGCGGCCGGCAAGAGCGTGAACGGCCGGTACGTGCGCATCGAGCTGCCCGGCAAGCAGCGCACGCTCACCCTGGCCGAGGTACAAGTGTTCTCCGAAGGCGCGAACGCCGCCCTCAAGGGTAAGGCGACCCAGAGCAGCACCGGGGCCGGCGGGGCCGCGGGCCGCGCGATCGACGGCAAGACGAGCGGGGCGTACAACGACGGCACCTCGACCCACACCCAGGAGGGCACCGACGACCCGTGGTGGGAGGTGGACCTCGGGCGCGAGGTGCCGGTGGAGACGGTCGTGGTGTGGAACCGCACCGACGGCAACCTCGGGTCGCGGCTCAACAACTTCGTGGTTCGTGTGCTCGACGCCGACAAGCGGACCGTGTTCCAGGCGGTCAAGAACCCGGCCCCGAAGGACAAGGCCGAGTTCAAGGTGGGCAGCGGCTCGCCGGACCGGGTCATCCGCCGGGCCGCGATGTTCGCGCTGGCGACCGTCCGCGGCCAGGAAGCGGACGCGTTCAAGGCGATCGCGAAGTTCCTCGGCGACGAGGGCGACCGCGCCGCGGCGGTGCAGGCCCTGTTGCGCATCCAGTCGCGCGACTGGCCGAAGGACGAGGCGCAGGCCACGCTCGACGTGGTGCTGAAGTACATCCGCTCGCTGCCGGTGGCGGAGCGCACCGCGCCCACCGCCCTCGACTTCATGCAGCTCGGCGAGAGCCTCGCGGCCCTGCTCGACCCTGCCGCGGCCAAGGCGGCGCGCAAGGAGTTGGCCGACATCGGGGTCCGCGTGATCCGCGTGGGCACGCTGTTCGACCAGATGAGCTACGACAAGGAGCGGTTCGTGGTGGCGGCCGGCAAGCCGGTGGAGTTCGTGTTCGAGAACACGGACATCATGCCGCACAACTTCGTGATCGTGGCGCCCGGCAACCTCGAGAAGGTGGGGGCAGCGGCCGAGGCGTTCGCGACCACGCCGGCCGCCGCGGCGAAGCAGTACGTGCCCGACATGCCGAGCGGGGTGGTGCTGCTGAAGAGCAAGCTGCTCCAGACCCGGCAGAGCGAGCAACTGAAGTTCGCCGCGCCGAAGGAGCCGGGCATCTACCCATACGTTTGCACGTACCCGGGCCACTGGCGGCGGATGCACGGCGCGCTGTACGTGGTCGCGGACCTGGAGGCGTACCAGGAGAGCCCGGAGGCGTACCTCGCGAAGAACCCGCTGCCCGTGAAGGACGACCTCCTGAAGTTCAACCGCCCGCGCACCGAGTGGAAGCTCGAAGAGCTGGCCGACGCGGTGCAGGAGATGGAGATGAAGGGCGGCCGCAACTTCGCCAACGGGCGGCAGATGTTCACCGTGGCGACGTGCGTGGCGTGCCACAAGTTCGGCGGCCAGGGGAACGAGTTCGGCCCGGACCTGGCCAAGCTCGACCCCAAGGTGTTCAAGACCGCGGCGGACGTGCTCGACCACATCCTGGAGCCGTCCAAGCGGATCGACGACAAGTACGCCGCGCACCGGTTCGTCCTGAACGACGAGAAGGCCCTCGTGGGGATGATCGTCGAGGAGAAGGACGGCGTGGTGAAGGTCATCGAGAACCCGCTGGCGAGCGCCAAGCCGCGGGAGATCAAGCGCGCCGACATCGCGGAGCAGAAGAAGGCCCCGACGTCGATGATGTCGAAGGGGCTGCTGGACAAGCTGTCGCGCGACGAGGTGCTGGACCTGATCGCCTACGTGTGGAGCCGCGGCGACCCGAAGAGCAAGTTCTTCGGCGCCGGGCAC
>NZ_JAXBLV010000195.1:0-58025 GCF_034097035.1 Gemmata algarum | reverse complement strand
ACCAGCTTCTACCCGCAAATCGAATCCGAACGGTTCGCGGCTCAGTGGGTCGCAGTCGAACCGTACTGGGCTTTCATCGCCCGGTACTCATCCTCCAGCCGGTCCCGGAGCGCGGCCTTGCGCGACGGGTCGTGATCGAGCTGCCGGACGGCCCGGTCGATCGTGTGCCGGGCGTGCAGCAACCGCGGGTCCCGCAGTTCGGGGTAGAACGCCGCCAGCGCGCACTGCCAGCCGGCGTCGTTGATGAACAACTCGCCGATCTCGGCGGAGACGGCCGGAAGGGTGCCCTCCCCGGTGATGAGCCGGGCGGCCAGTTGGTCGGCGCGCCCGCGGCGGCGGGTGTCGCTTTCGGCCTTGGCGTCCATGTCGGCGCGTTCGTCGGCGAGTGACTGCTTCTGCGCGTCGAGCGCGGCGTAGTTCCACACGTCCAGCCCGGCCGCGCGTGCCCACTCCGGGGCCAACAGGTGCGCCGCGCCCAGGCTGACGGTCAGTCCGACCAGGACGGCGGCCGAAGCAGCACCGGGACGACGAATCGTGGCCATCACAAGAACCTCCGTAAGGTAACCTCGGTCCGCTCCGCGGGCGCCTCCGGCCGACATCGGCCGGGCGCCGCGCGGAGCGCGGGGGCAGCGGAGAGGGAATGGCCGGGGCGCCGGCCGGGAGCGGGAGAAGCGGGATCAGCCGGCGGCGACCGCCTGCTGGAACTCGGCTTCGAGGCGCGCGGAGAGGGCCGCGCGGGCGGCGGGCGGGGTGCGCCCGAGGGCAAAGGAGATCACGTTGCGAGCCGTTTTCTCGCGGTCCGTGGTGCCCGGGAAGGCGAAGCGGATGGCGTCCATTGCTTGCGGGCGGGCGGCGTTCAGTTGCGTGAACCGGTCGGTCGCTTCGGTCAGGGTCGCGCGGCCCTCGATCAGTTCCCGGACGATCGACTCTTTCACCGCGATCCGGTTCAGAACCGTGTCGTCCTCGGCGCTGAGCCGCGCGCTCTCGTCGGTCGCGGCGCGGACCTGATCGCGGAGGTTCGAGACGTTCCACACGTCCGCGCCGAGCGACTGGGCCAGTGTCGGGTGGCTCACGAGAGCCACGAACGCCACGGCGAAGAGGGCGGCGGTCACGATGCGGGGGCGCGTCTGAAGGTTCGCGAACAACTTGGTCATCTCCGTAAGGTCAGGGGCGAAAACAACGGACCTCCCTACCACCCGCGGCGCGGTTCTACGCGACGGGTGGAGACACGAACTTTGGCCGACGGCGACGCACGGCCTTATGCCCTCCGGTCGGGGGGCGGGCGCGGCGGGTCGGGAGTCACACACTCGGACCGGGGAACAGGGGCGGGTCCAACGGACCCGATCCATCTCCGGCGGTCCACTCGCGGGCAGCTCGGGCCGGCGTGCTTGCGCACGTTACGGCGCGAATCCCCCGCGTCTGGTGAGGACCGTTCGCCTTCTCACGTCGGTGTTCCAAGCCGACGCGGACGCGAGCGGTAGGGGTGGGGAGTTCTGCTCTTCGTACTCGCTCTCAGGATAGTTCCGGCTATCCTGCGGGTAGCTTACATCACTTGGTAGTGCAACCGCTGAGCCGGGTTCCCTGTTCCGAAAGGCATTCTTGCAAGTCGTTAATGGGGAGCAATTTGCGGAGCAAGTTTTTCTTGTGTATTTTTTCACAAGGCTTCCACTGCCTCAAAATCGCGCGCCGGCTGCTACAGTTCACAACACTTATCCCTGGTGATTTTAACAATCGCCTCAATTTCAGTTGCCTGTTCGGGACTTCCGGAAATGGGGTCATGGTTCGGGCGAGAGACAAAAGGTAAGATGCCCGGACCTCGACCCGGCTCCGACCGCCCGAGACGAACTCATGTCCGCGCACGACCCGCACCACGACACCGCACAGTTCCCGCGCTGGCGCGCGCCCGACACGCTCCGCACGGTCGCGTTCGTGCTGATGGGGACTGCCGCGGGCTGGTACCTGATGCTCCAGCTCGCGTCGGTATTGCGGCCGCTGCTGGTGGCGGTGCTCCTCGCGTACGTGCTGATGCCGTACCACTCCCGGTTGCGGAAACAGGTCGGCACGCCGGCGTCGATCGCGATCCTCGCGGGCGGCACCGCCGGCGCGCTGGTCGGGCTGGCGTTCATCACCTCCGCGAGCGTGCTCGCCCTCCGCGACGACGTGCCCCAACTGACGCAGCGCGCCGACGACCTGCTCACCGCCCTCGAGCGCGGCGTGTCGGCCTACGCCCCGTGGGTGTCGCGCAACGACACCCGGCCGATGCGGGTGCAGGCCACCGAGCAGATCGGGCTGGTGGTGCGGCTGATCTTCGGCGTCGCCGCGACCGCGATGATCGAGGCGGGCGTGGTGGGGCTGTACCTGCTGTTCCTGCTGCTCGAGGGCACGCAGCTCCCGGCCCGGGTGCGGCGCGCGTACCCGAAGGAGCGGGCGGAGCAGATCCTCCAGGTCGCCGGGGAGGTCAACGCCGCGGTCATCAGCTATCTGAAGGCGAAGGTGAAGTCGAGCTTCTTTCTGGCGGCCCCGGTCGGCGCGGTGCTGTGGGCCACCGGGGTGAACTTCTCGCTCCTGTGGGCGGTGCTCACGTTCCTGTGCAACTTCATCCCGTACATCGGCACGGTGATCGCGTACGCGCTGCCGGTGGGGTTCGCGTTCCTGTGGTTCGGCCCGTCGTGGGAGCCGTTCGCGGCGGCGGCGCTGCTGCTCGTGTGGCACGGGGCGTCGGCGTCGGTGATCGAGCCGATGATCCTGGGCAACGCGGTCGGCATCAGCCCGCTGGTGATCCTCGGCTCGCTCGCGTTCTGGGGCCTGCTGTGGGGCGTCCCGGGCATGTTCCTGGCGGTCCCGCTGACGGCGGTTCTGACCATTGTGATGGAGCACTTCGAGCAGACGCGGGCGCTGGCGAAGCTCCTCAAAGGCGGGTGAGCGGTTTTCCTAAAGCTCTTGCACCGGCGGTGCGGCTATAATCCCCCCACCCGCGGGGCCGTTCGCTCCCGCACCTTCCTGAGGTATGTTATGCGCTTCCGCCTGCTCGCCGTGTTCGCCCTCGTGCTCGCCCCGCTCGCCGTTCGCGCGGCCGACGAAGAGAACCCGTACAAGAGCGCCAAGGTCGGCGACTTCGCCGAGTACAAGCTGACCACCAAGGTCGGCGACCTGTCGATCCCGGGCACCATGCGCCAGGTCGTGACCGAAAAGACCGACAAGGAGCTGACGCTCAAGATCGTCAGCGCCGTCGAGTTCGGCGGGCAGAAGAAAGAGAACGAGCAAACGCAGAAGATCGACCTGACCAAGCCGTTCGACCCGACCAAGGGCGGCGCCGTGCCGGGCGGCGGCAAGGTGGACATCGAGAAGCTGAAGGACGGCAAAGAGAAGGTCAAGATCGACGGCAAGGAGTACGACACGTCCTGGACCACCTACAAGGCCAAGATGAAGGTGTTCGGGCAGGACATCGAGTCCGAGATGAAGGTGTGGACCTCGAAGGACATGCCGCTGGGCATGTTGAAGATGACCATGACGGGCAAGTTCGCGGGCCAGGACATGGAGAGCGCGGTCGAGCTCACCAAGTTCGGCAACAAGAAAGAGAAAGAGTAATCCGGCAGGTACGTGTGCCGCGCGCCAGAGCCCGGTGTGCCTTCGCACTTTCAAGGTGCAAAGGCGCACCGGGCTCTGGCGCACGATACTGCGTTCGCTGTGCTATTTCTTCGCGTGCTGTTTGAAGAACGTGACGATCCGCGCCGCCCCGTCTGCCGGGAACGTGTGACCGCCCGGATACACCAGTTCCACGAACGGCGTTCCAGCTTTGGAAGCGTAAAGCACACCCGCCGGGGTCTTCTCTTTGTCCCACGGCGTCCCTTCGGATTCGCAGCCGTTCAACTTCCGCACGGCTTCCATCGTCTGTTTCTGCCACGCGAACTTGACCAGTTCGTCCTTCTCCCCTGCGATGTGTAAACACGGCTTCGGCTCGAACGACTTCGTTAAAGCCGTAGCGGTCGTACCCGACGGCGCGACTGCCGCGAATACGTCCCCGCGCTCGGCCCACAAGAGTTGCGTGAACCGGCCGCCGTTCGAGTGTCCGGTCACGTACACGCGCGTCTCGTCCACTTTGTAGTCCGCGCGGAGCGACTTCAGCATTGCGTCGAAGAACTTCAGGTCGCGGTCGTTCTGCTCGCCGGCGGTGATCTGCCACCCGCTCTTCTTGCCTTCGGGATCGGTGAGTTTGACGGGCGTGTTGAGCCCTTGCGGGTACACGCAGATGGCCTCCGGCCAGTGCGTGTGAACCCCGATCGATCGCGACGCGTGTCTCATCGTGCCGCCGTGGCCGTGAAAAACGAACACCAGCGGGCGGGCCGTTGTTGTCGCGTTCGCCGGGGCACAAACGAGCGCCTCACGCAGGCGCTCGCCGACCTTCCACTCGACCCGTTTCATCTCCGGCTCTGCGGCCGATGTCGTCGCACCCGTCACCGCTAAACACAGGCTCAGTAAACACAGGCGCTGCACGATTCGTCCTCCTCAAATTCGGCACCACCCGCACCCACCAGTTTCAACACCTCTATTCCAGGCCGGTTACAAACCAGAAATGTCACTTTTCGTGCAATTCACATGGTTAAAAATGTCTATCAAAATGACGAATCGTGTTCAGGCAAAAAGAAAATCGAAAAATCCGCGCGGGAGTCGGTTGACATGCGTAGTGTACAGGTGTATAAATCGTGTGTCGGATGCAACTGAGGAGTTGGAACTGCAACCGAACGGGTTGAACGCGACCAAGCGAACACGAGTGCGGAGGGCGGAACCATGGAAAGCTGGCGTCTGGTGTGGCGGGACGGGTTCGTGCCGGTGCTCTCGACGGCCGGGTTGGAATCGCTCCGCGACGCGCTCCGTGGCGACGACCCCCGACTGACCCAAGGCAGCACCACAACTCCCCCTCCGCTCATGTGCGTTCAGGACTGGCCGGTCGAAGCGGCCTGTGCCCTCGGGTTCTGCGGCTGGCAGGGCGACGAACTCGAGTCCGTGGGGCAGGTCGAGGAGTTCTTCGCCCGCGCCTGCTTCGAGGCCGACCAGCGTCTCGGCGAGCCCGCCGCGTGCCGCTGGTTCCTCAACTGGTTCGACGACACGCCCCGCGACGAGATGCGCCGCGAGTTGCTCGCCGAGGTCGAACTCGCGATCGCCCAGCGGCTCCCGATCGAGTCCCCGAACCCGGCGAACGAGCCGCTCACGATGCAGCCCGAAATCGCCGCCGCCTGAGCGGCCCTTCCAGACAACACGGCCGCACGCGCCACGCGAGGTCCGCAGTAGTCATCTGAACAGTAAATCGGTGCTGGTGGGAGTGAAAAATCGCTTCTTTCGGCACGGCCCGCATACGAGCCCCTGACCCGAACGCACGCACTTACCCAAACCTCGGATATCGCCATGAACCCGATCTGCCGTCACTGCACGAAGTCGAAGGTGAACCGTCCGCGCGGGCTGTGCTGGAGCTGCTACTACACCCCGGGCGTGAAGGAACTGTACCCCTCGACCTCGAAGTACGCCCGTCGCGGGGTCGGCAACTTCACCGGCAGCGCGCCGCTGCCCGGCGCCCCGACGACCGCCGCCCCCGGCACGCCGGAAAAGCTCGCGGTGCTGGAGCAGCGGGCGAAACTGAAGCAGGCGATTTTCCACCCGGCCGACGCCCGTTACGAAGGCGACCCGCGCCCGCTCGAGTTCCTCAAGAACAAGTCCCGCAGCGCCGTGCCCGAGATGTCGTGCGTGGCGTGACGGGACGCGGGTTGTGGTCGAGGCTGCCGTTCGCCCGCAGGTGCGCCCCACCCAAATGGTGTCTGTCGCCCACGGACCGCTCGTCCGTTCTCAGACACGCCTGACAAGCGCCCGACCTGAACGCGAACGGAACCGTGCCTCCCACAACCCGCCGCACTCCAAGTTGAGATCATGCGGCTGTTAGTGCCAATCGCTTCACATCAGCAGACCGTTTGGGCGGTCTGCTGCTTTTTTTGGTGGCCGTTTCTGCGCATTCTTGGCCGCTTACAGAACTAGGGACACGAGCCGGGTGACAGATTGGCGCCCGACCAAAATAGGTCTTCGGGTACGTGTCTTGTCGCTAGTGCGTCTGCTTGCGGCGTGGTTGGAAGAATTTTGCAGGTGGTACGATACCGTCCATGAGCCTGTAGCATTTTCGCCGACTCGACTGGGTGACGTGACGCGATTCGGCTCGCAATGTGGGTTGCGCCTAGTGTTCACGTGTATCGGTGAGTGCTGCGCCCATTATGACGGCGGTGCGCTCGGCGTCCCCAGGTGTCGAAACACCAATTCGTAGCGCGCCGCAACTCCCGACAGAATCATGACGTAGAATTGGGGAGCGTTTTACGGACGAGTGACGCACAACGGAGGGACGCGACCATGCTCGTTCTCAGTCGCAAACTGGGTGAAAAGATCTTCATCGGCGACAACATCTGCATCACGGTTGTTGACATCGACCGCGGCAAGATTCGGCTCGGAATCGAGGCCCCGCGGGACGTGCCCATCTACCGGCAGGAGCTGCTGCCCTTGGAACAGCAAAAGCAGCGCGCCGACGCGGCCGGACAGCCGAACGTGCCGACCGTCTCCTGACGGATTCGGTTCGCTCGTCCGAACGCTCCCTTGCGGCGGTCGCCCTTCTCCGGAAGGGCGACCGCCGCGGGCGTTTTAACCCTTCCGTTTTGAAGCAGCACAGCGGTCTCGACCAAGGAGCCGAAGTGTGAAGGCTCGCCCGCACCGCGACCCGCTGGCAAATCCTAATAAATAAGCGACTAAATACGATCTGTTTCGCTGCATTTGCAGCGTCCGCGGTCTCACAACTCATTTCTAAGCGTGGTTTACTAAAGCCCCTTTACAAACAGTAGCAGCTCGGGTATCCTGGCTGTCAACAAACACAGACGGGACGCGCGAAGGATGTCCGCGATCACCACGATTCGGCCGGCGCTGGTCGGAAAGCTGAACGAGCGCCAGGTGCTGCGCGTCATCCAGTTGCGGGGGGGGCTCTCGCGGGCGGAGGTGGCTCGCGAAAGCGGGCTCAGCGCGCCGACCGTGTCGAAGGCGGTCGCGTCCCTCATTAAGGCCGGGCTGCTCGAAGAGACCGTCGCGACGGAACTCGCCCGCGGCCGGCCGGCCCCGAAGCTGCGGCTCGCGACCACCTCCGCGCAGGTGCTCGGGGTGACGATCGATGTCGTTCACTGCGAGGTCGTGTCTGCGGGCCTCGACGGGGCGCTCCGCGACGACGCGATCACCGTCCCGACGCCCGCGACCTACCCGGAACTGCTCGACGCCCTTGAAGGTGCGGCGAAGACGCTCATGGCCCGGCCCGGGGTGGCCACGCTCGGGCTCGGCGTGAGCCTCCCGGGGCTGGTCGATTACCGGAAGGGGTGCGGGGTGCTGTCGCCCAACGTGGCGATCACCGACAACCACTGCCCCGCGGCGGACCTGACCGAGCGGCTCGGGATCGAGTGTACGGTGCTCCAGGAGTCGCACGCACTGTGCCTCGCCGAGCGGCACTACGGTCTCGCAAAAGGGCTCGACGATTTTGCACTTTTGGACGTTGGCGCCGGCGTCGGTTTAGGGATCATGAGCGGCGGGCGCCTTTTAAAGGGACGGTCGGGCCTGGCGGGCGAGATCGGGCACTTCACCGCGGTGCCGGTGGGCGGGCGGCGGTGCGGGTGCGGCAACACCGGGTGCCTCGAAACCGTCGCCAGCGACTCCGCGCTGGCGTGGCTCGCGTCGCAAAAGCTCGGCCGCGCGGTGAACGTGGACGAGGTGATCGACCTCGCGAAGTCCGGGGCCGTTGACCTCCGCGCGGAGCTGCGCGAGGTGGCGGGGTTCGTGGCCGTCGGCGTGGCGGCGGTGATCAACCTGTTCAACCCGGCAACGGTGTTCATCCACACGCCCCTCTTTGAAATCGACGAGGCCCTCTTCGACACGGTGGTCGGGCGGGCGCGCGAGCGGGCGCTGCCGCCGTCGTTCGCGGACTGCACCGTTGTGCGTGCGAAAGGGAGCAAGCGGCAGGGGGCCGTCGCGGGGATCATTCAGCACCTGACCGATTCGGTAGCACCGGAACTGGTGTAAAGACGGAAGATCGAGTGGCCACAAGGGCGCACAACGGACACAAAAAGAAACCAGGAACCAAGAGATTGCGGGGCCGACGCGACCGACGCGAGTCGGCCTGTTGTTCGAGCCCGTTAAATCCTGTTAATCTTGTCTGCTTCCGGTTCCCGGCTGTTGGACTCGTTGTGCTTGTTGGTGGCTCTTGCTTTCTCTCTCGCTTGGAGCAACCATGCGTGCCTTGCTCTCCCTGATCGCGCTCGCGCTCGCGGCGCCGGTCCTCACGGCGGCCGACCCGCCGAAGCTGAACGTCCTGTTCCTGGGCGACGCCGCCGGGCACCGGCCCGCGGACCGCTTCAAACAGCTCCAGCCCGTGTTCGCCAAGCGCGGCATCGAGCTGACCTACACCGACAAGCTCGACGACCTGAACGCGAAGACGCTCGGCGGGTACGACGCGCTCATGATCTACGCCAACCACACGAAGATCTCCGAGGAGCAGGAGAAGGCCCTGCTGGAGTACGTGGAGGGCGGCAAGGGGTTCGTGCCGGTCCACTGCGCGAGCTACTGCTTCCTGAACTCGCCGAAGTACGTCGCGCTGGTCGGGGCGCAGTTCCGCAGCCACGGCACCGGGACGTTCCGCACCGAGACCGTTAAGGCCGACCACCCGATCATGCAGGGGTTCAAGAGCTTCAGCAGTTGGGACGAGACCTACGTCCACACGAAGCACAACGAGCAGGGCCGCACGGTGCTGGAGGTGCGCGCCGAGGGCGACCTGAAGGAGCCGTGGACGTGGGTCCGCGAGCAGGGCCGGGGCCGCGTGTTCTACACCGCGTGGGGCCACGACGCCCGCACCTGGAGCCACGAGGGGTTCCACAACCTCCTCGAGCGCGGGTTGCGGTGGGCGGTGAAGCAGGACCCGGCGGCGGTGGGGGCCTACTTCGACGCCCCGGAGATGACGAAACTCCCGAAGGACGTGAAGCCGTTCGAGTACGTGGACGCGAAGGTGCCGTTCTACCCGGCCCGGGGCGAGCGCGGCGGCCCGCTCTCGAAGATGCAGAAGCCGCTCCCCGTCGAGGAGAGCCTGAAGCACATCAGCACCCCGGTGGACTTCCAGGTCAAGGTGTTCATCACCGAGAAGGAGCTGGGCGGGAAGCCGATCGCGACCACCTGGGACGAGCAGGGGCGGCTGTTCGTGTCGGTGACGGTGGACTACCCGAACGAGATGCAGCCCGCCGGGCAGGGCCGCGACAAGATCGTGGTGTGCGAGGACACCGACGGCGACGGCGTCGCGGACAAGGTGACCACGTTCGCGGACAAGCTGAGCATCGCGACCAGCCTGTTGCCCTACGCGGGCGGGCTGATCGTCCACCAGGCGCCGGTCACGCTGTTCCTGAAGGACACCGACGGCGACGGCAAAGCCGACGTGCGCCAGGAGCTGTTCCGCGGGTGGAGCACCGGCGACACCCACGCCGGCCCGAGCAACCTGCGCTACGGGTTCGACAACTGGGTGTACGGGGCGGTCGGGTACGCCGGCTTCAACGGCACGGTCGGCGGCGAGCGGCACAACTTCCGCCAGGGGTTCTACCGGTTCAAGGTGGAGCCCGCCGGCGCCGCGGACGGCCCGCTGAAGGTGACCAAGCTCGAGTTCCTCCGCAGCACGAACAACAACACCTGGGGCCTGTGCTTCGACGAGAGCGGCGAGCTGTTCGGCAGCACCGCGAACGGGTGCCCGCTGGTCCACATGCCGATCCCGAACCGCTACTACGAGAAGGTGAAGGGCCTCGCGCCCACCGTGCTGCAAAACATCGCGGCCGACAACCACATCGAACCGATCACCGAGAAGGTGCGGCAGGTGGACTGGCACGGCGGGTTCACCGCGGCGTCGAACATCGCGGTGTACACCGCCCGCACGTACCCGCGCGAGTACTGGAACCGGACCGCGTTCATCTCGGAACCGACCGGGCACCTGACGGCGACCATGACCCTTCAGCCGGCGGGGATGAGCTTCCGGGGCAAGTACGGCTGGAACCTGGTCGCGAGCGACGACGAGTGGTGCGCCCCGATCGACGCGCAGGTCGGTCCGGACGGGCACGTGTGGGTCGTGGACTGGTACGCGTTCATCGTGCAGCACAACCCGACCCCTGCGGGCTTCCGGAACGGCAAGGGGAACGCCTACGAGACCGAACTGCGCGACAAGGTCCACGGTCGCATCTACCGCGTCGTGTACACCAAGGCGAAGGACGAGAAGCCGTTCACGCTGAAGGGCGCGACGCCCGAAAAGCTGGTCGCGACGCTGAAGCACCCGAACATGACGTGGCGGCTGCACGCCCAGCGGCTCCTGGCGGCGAGCGCGGCGCCCGAAATCGTCGGGGCGCTCATCAAGGCGCTGGGCGACAAGTCCGTTGACGAGACCGGCAACAACCCGGGCGCGGTCCACGCGCTCCACACGCTGGCGGCGCTCGGCGCGCTCGACGGCAAGAACGAGGACGCGGCGAAGGCGGTCCTCGCGGCGCTGGCGCACCCGTCGGCGCCGGTCCGGACGGCCGCGTTCGCGGTGCTCCCGCGCGAGGACAAGTGGTTCGCGCAGATCCCCGCATCGGCCCTCGCCGACGCCGACGCGAAGGTGCGCCGGGCCGGGCTCCTGGCGCTGGCGGAGCTGCCGCAAGGTGGCACGGGTTCGGCGTTCGCGCTGCCCCGGCTGGTGGCGGCCACCGGGGACGCCGACGCCAACTCGCCGGCGCTGCTGGCCGCGGTCGCGCGGCACTCCCGGGCGCTCCTGGCCGGCGCGGCCGACCTGCCCGACCGCGCGGCGCTGCTGCCGCTGGTGGAGACCGCCGCCCGGGCGCTCGCCGACGCCGACGCCGACGGGTTGCCGGCCGTGCTAGCGGCCGCGGCCCGGGCGAAGCCGGCGGTGGCCGAGCGGATCGTGGCCGGGCTCGCCGCCGGGTGGCCCGCGGGCCGCGCCGCCGCGCTCACCGCGGCCGAAGAGGAGGCCGTCGGGAAGCTGCTCGGCACGCTCCCGGGGGCGTCGCGCGGGCGGCTGGTCAAGCTCGCCTCCACGTGGGGCGTGAAGGGCATCGAGGCCCAGCTCGCGGAACTCACGAAGGCCGCGTTCGCCACCCTGGCCGACGCCAGCGCGAAGGACGCCGACCGCGTCGCCGCGGCGCAGCAGGTGATCGAGTTCCGCCCGAACGACGACGAGGCCGCGGCCAAGCTGCTCGCGGCGGTGGCCGCGGACGCCTCCCCGGCGCTGGCCGGCGGAATCTTCGAGGCGCTCGGACAATCTAAAGCCAAGGGCGCGACGGTCGCGGTGGTCGCGAAGCTGAAAGACCTGCCGGTCGGGGTGCGGTCCGCGGCGCTGCAACTGGTGCTCGCGAAGACCGACTCCACGAAGGCGTTCCTCGACGCCGTCGAGAAGGGGCAACTGCGGTTCGACCTGCTGGCGCTCGACCAGCGGCAGGCGCTCGCGTCGCACCCCGACAAGGAGATCGGCGCGCGTGCCCGCAAGATCCTCGAACTGGGCGGCGGCCTCCCGAACGCCGACCGGCAGAAGGTGATCGAGGAGCTGAAGACGGCGCTGGTGCGGACCGGCAACGTCGAGAACGGCAAGAAGATGTTCGTCACGCACTGCGCGAAGTGCCACAAGCACGGCAGCGAGGGGACCGCCATCGGGCCGGAGCTGACCGGGTTCGGCGTCCACCCGCGCGAGGAGCTGATGATCGCGATCCTCGACCCGTCGCGCAGCGTGGAGGGCAACTTCAAGCTGTACCGCCTGACGACGGTCGACGACCGCACCGTGATCGGCATCCTGGGGGCACAAACCGGAACGTCGGTGGAGCTGATCGACGCCGAGGCCAAGCGGCACCAGTTCGCGAAGGCCGATATCGTGAGCATGCGGGAGACCGACAAGTCGCTCATGCCCGAGGGCTTCGAGAAGGTGATGAAGCCCGAGGAGCTGACCGACCTGCTGGAGTTCCTGGGGCAGAAGGGCAAGTACGTCCCGCTGCCGCTGGACAAGGCGGCGACGGTGGTCAGCACGAAGGACATGTTCTTCGATGCCGGCGGCGCCGCGGAGCGGCTCGTGTTCCCGGACTGGAAGCCCAAGACGTTCGACGGCGTGCCGTTCGTGCTGGTGGACCCGCAGGGCGACAAGGTGAAGAACGTCGTCCTGCTGAACGGGCCGAACGGCGTCGTGCCGCCGAAAATGCCCAAGAGCGTGTCGCTGCCGTTCAACGGCAAGGCGAAGGCGGTCCACCTGCTGAGCGGCGTGGGCGGGTGGGCGGCCCAGCAGCCGGCGCGGAACGGCCCGGTGAGCATGACCGTGCGGCTCACCTACGACGACGGCAAGACCGAAGACCACGCGCTCCGCGACGGGGTCCACTTTGCCGATTACATTGGCAAGTTCGACGTGCCGGGGTCGAAGCTCGCGTTCACCCTGCGGGGCGGGCAGCAGGTCCGCTACCTGAGCGTGACCCCGAACCGCCCGGACGCCGTGGTGAAGACGATCGAACTCGTGAAGGGCTCCGACCGCTCGGCGCCCATCGTGGTGGCGGTGACCGTCGAAACGCCGTGAGCCGATTGGGACCGCGGACCGCCCGAGCCCCGGGCTGTCCGTGGTGCCACCACCGAGCGCCCAAGAGCGCGCCGCCCGAATCGCCCTGTGCGGCCCGGGCGGCGCCCCCGAGAATAACCGGGAGAGTGCCCCTCCCCGGCGCGACTGGCCCACCGATTACGCAATCGCCCCCCGCCTGCCGGACCCACGCCATGACCTCACGCATCTCACGCACGCTCGCGCTCACCGGCTTCGCCGCGGCGCTGGTCGCGTTCGCCGGCGGGTTCCGCTCCCGCGCGGCCGACGACAAGGCGGCCGAGCCCGCGCCGAAGTTCACCGCCGCGCAGGTGAACTTCTACGAGAAGGAGGTGCTGCCGGTGCTCACGCAGCACTGCCTCAAGTGCCACGGCGCCGACCCGGCAAAGCTGAAGGGCGAGTTCAACCTCGCCACCCGCAAGGGCGTGCTCGCCGGCGGGGAGAGCGGCCCGGCGGTCGATCTCAAGGCGCCCGCGGACAGCCTGCTGCTCAAGACGATCCACTACAAGGACGACGCGGCCAAGATGCCCCCGAAGGGCAAGATGCCCGACAAGGACATCGCGATCATCGAGAGGTGGGTTAAAGAAGGGCTGCCGGTCCCGGCGGACCGGCTCGGCGGTGCCGAGAAGGCCGCGCACAAGGGCGTCGTCACCGAAGAGGCCAAGAAGTACTGGGCCTACCAGCCCGTCACGCGCCCGGCCGTGCCGGCGGTGAAGGACGCGGGGTGGGTGAAGACGCCGATCGACGCGTTCGTGCTGGCGAAGCTCGAAGCGAAGGGGCTGAAGCCGGTCGCGCCCGCGGAGAAGGCGGCGCTGATCCGCCGCGCCACATACGACCTCACCGGGCTGCCGCCGTCCCCGGAAGAGGTGGACGCGTTCGTCGCGGACCGGTCGCCCGACGCCTACGAGAAGCTGATCGACCGGCTGCTGGCCTCCCCGCACTACGGCGAGAAGTGGGGCCGGCACTGGCTCGACGTGGTGCGGTTCGCGGAGACCAACGGGTACGAGCGCGACGGCCCGAAGCCGTTCGCGTGGCGGTACCGCGATTACGTCATCAAGAGCTTCAACGACGACAAGCCATACGACCAGTTCGTGAAGGAGCAGCTCGCGGGTGACGAGGTGCCGGGCTACAACCCCGACGCGGTGATCGCGACCGGGTTCTACCGGCTCGGCATCTGGGACGACGAGCCGGCCGACCCGCTGCTGGCCGTGTTCGACGGGTACGACGACATTGTGTCCACGGTGGGCCAGGGGTTCCTGGGCACCACCTTCAACTGCGCCCGGTGCCACGACCACAAGGCGGACCCGATCCCGGCCGCGGACTACTACAAGCTGGTCGCGTTCTTCCGGGACATCAAGCCGTACTCCGAGAACCGGGACGTGCGGTCCGCGAACAGCCTTTCGGACATCACCCCGCCGGAGCAGCGCGCGAAGTACGAGGAGGACCTCAAGAAGCGCATGGCCCGGGCGGCCGAGATCAAGAAGCTGATGGAGGAGATCGAGGAGAACGTCATCAAGACGCTGCCCGCGGAGGACCAGCGCGCCTCCGAAGGACCCGACCGGCCGCAGGTGATCGAGCGGAAGGTGGTCCCGGCCCTCAAGGGTGCGGTGAAGGACGGGTACGCGGCGCTCAAGAGCGAGCGCGCGGAGCTGGAAAAGCGGACCCGCCCGGCGGGCCAGCAGCTCGCGCTGTCGGTCAACAACTGCGAACGGACCCCGCCCACCACGCACATCCTGGTGCGCGGCTCGCCGCAGGCGAAGGGCAAGGAAGTGAAGCCCGGGTTCCCGGAGGTGCTGGGGCTGCCGGAGCCCGAGATCGCGCCGCCCAAGCCGGGCCAGAAGTCGAGCGGCCGGCGCACCGTGCTGGCGAACTGGATCGCGTCGAAGGACAACCCGCTCACCGCCCGGGTGATGGCGAACCGGGTGTGGCAGTACCACTTCGGCCGCGGGATCGTGGACAGCGCCAACGACTTCGGCAAGCTCGGCTCGGCCCCCACGCACCCCGAGCTGCTCGACTGGCTCGCTCAGGAGCTGACGGGCGGCGAGTGGAAGCTGAAGCGGCTCCACAAGCTCATCATGATGTCGAGCGTGTACCAACTGTCGGCCCGGGCCGACGCCGGCAACCTGAAGGCGGACCCCGCGAACAACCTCCTGTGGCGGTTCAACATGCGGCGCCTGTCGGGCGAGGAGGTGCGCGACTCGATCCTGGCGGTGAGCGGCGCGCTGAACCTGAAGATGGGCGGCCCGAGCACCTACCCGAAGATCCCGAAGGAGGTGCTGGCGGGCCAGTCGGTGCCGGGCCAGGGCTGGCCTACATCGCCGCCGGACGAAGGGAACCGGCGCAGCGTGTACGCGCACGTCAAGCGGTCGCTGCGGGTGCCGATCCTGGTCGGGTTCGACCAGCCGGACCCAGACTCGAGCTGCCCGGTGCGGTACGTGACCACGGTGCCCACGCAGTCGCTCGGGCTGCTCAACGGCGAGTTCGCCAACGAACAGGCCGAGGCGTTCGCGAAGCGGCTCCAGAAGGAGGCGCCCGACAACGTGGCGGCCCAGATCGCCCGCGCGGTGCGCCTCACCACCGGGCGGGTGCCGTCGGCGGACGAGGTGAAGGCGGACGCCGCGTTCATCGCCCAGTTGAAGGAGAAGCACAAGCTGAGTGACGCCCAGGCGCTCACGCGGTACGCCCTGCTGTGCCTGAACGCCAACGAGTTCGTTTACCTGGACTGAGCCGCACCTGTTACGATGCGAACAGGAGGGCCGCGCATGACGTTCCCGATTTTTGTGACGCAGTCCAACGGCACGTTCACGGCGAGCGTGCTCGGGGCGCCGCAGGTGGCGGCCGAGGGCGCGACGAAGGATCAGGCGGTCGCGGCCGTCACCGCGCAACTTCAGACCCGCGTGACGGCGGGCGAGGTGGTGCTGGTGACGGTCCCGCCGCCCGCGCCGCCACGGTATACGGATGACGAAATCGCGCTGATGCGAGAGATGTGTGACGAGATCTACCGGGAGCGCGACGCCCAGAAGGCTGCGGAGTTTCCGGAATGACGGCGCTCGACACCGACCGTAATACGCGAGCCTGCGATTACGCCCAGGTGACCGGACTGACCCTCGACGTGTGGATTTGATCCGACGCCATGACCACCGACCGCGAATCGCTGCTGGCCGCCATCGTCGCCCATCCGGGCGAGGACACGCCGCGCCTTGCGCTTGGGGACTGGCTCGACGAGCACGGGAGTCCAGCCGATCGGGGGCGGGCCGAGTTTATCCGCCTCCAGTGCGCGTTGGCGGGCGCGCTGAAAGCCCCGCGGCACAAGAACAAGATGCCGTTCCAGTTCGACCGCGACGCCGAGGCTCTTGCGCTCGACGGGCGCGACGATCTGTTGCCCGTGTTGGCCCGGTGCCGCGATCTGTACCAAGAACATTTCGCTGCGTGGCACGAGGAACTGCTCCCGGGGGCTCCTCGTGCGCTCGAAGAAGTGGTATTCCACCGCGGGTTCCCCGTCGTTCTGCCGCTGACGGTGTCCAATTTCGTCGGTCATGGCGAGCGGTTGCTGCGCACGAACCCGGTCGAAACGGTTCACTTACAGGAGTTCTTCGACCCCGCGACTTTGCCCGCCGCACCGGACCGGCGCGATGGCTCGCTGTCCGAGCGGATGATCGCGATCCGTCAGTGGATTGACGACCGGCGGGCGGCGGAACAGAACGCCGACCGGACGCCCGCGGCGGCGGCGGTTGCCGGGTGCGCGCACCTCGCGAGCGTTCGCAGGCTCGATGTGTCGCTCAACGACCTGGGTTCCGCGCCTCTCGCCCTCTTGCTTGGGTCCGAACAACTCGGGAAGGTGGTCGAACTCGACGTCAGCAGCAACCGGGTCGGGCCGGCCGGCGCCGCGAGTGTTGCCGGCTGCGAAAAGTTGCGCGGGCTCGAGAGCCTGTCGTTCTGGTTTGGGGGCATCGGTACGCAAGGCGCTCTCGCGCTCGCGGAGTCCCCGCACCTCAGTTCGCTGCGCGAGCTCCAGCTCTATGCGAACGGCTTGAGCGACGCCGGGCTCATCGCTCTGGCCGGGGCACAATCGTTCGGGCGCCTGGAGGTATTAGGCGTCGGTTACAACCAGTTCGGGGTCCGCGGGCTGCACGCGCTGGCGCACTCGCCGTCCTTGCCGCGCTTGACCGACCTCGACCTGCGGGCCAACGAGTTCGGCGACGCGGGGTGTGAGGTGCTGGCGCGCTCGCCGCTCGCGCCGCGGTTGACGGAACTGCGGATCGCGACCAACCGGCTTACCGCGGCCGGGGTGCGGCACCTCGCGTCGGCGGCACTCGCGGGGCTGGAATCGCTCGACCTTCTGGGGCAAGACGCGCACCCCAATGACATCGGCGCGGGCGGCGCGGACGCGCTTGCGGTTTCGCCGCACACGACCAAGCTTCGCGACCTGGACCTGACCCAAACCGAACTTGGGGATGACGGGGCCGCTGCACTCGCGACCGGCCCGGGGTTGACCGGTCTCAACGTGCTCACTTTGGGCCGCAACCGCATCGGTCCGGCGGGCGCTCGTGCGCTGGTCGCCACCGGCAAGTTCGTCGGCCTTCGCAAGCTGGTGCTGGAAGAGAACCCGCTCGGCCCGACCGGCGCGGCGACGCTCGCGGCAGCTCGTTTCGCCCGGCTCAGGTACCTCGATGTCGAAAAGTGCGAACTCGGTGACGACGGGCTGCTCGCGCTGATTCGGGCGGACTGGTTCAACGGCCTCGTCTCGCTGCGTTTGAATCAGAACGGGATCACTGACCGGGCGGCGGTGGAGTTGGCACGCTCACCCGCGCTCGCGCGGCTGACGAGCTTCGACCTGTCCGGCGGGGTGGGCGACGACACCGCCGCGGTGCTGGCGGCGTCTCCGCACGCGGCCAACCTGCGGTGGCTGAGCATCGGCGAGAACCTGACTGACGACGGGTGTCGGGCGCTGGCCGCGTCGCCGCACCTGGACCGGGTAGAAACGCTGATCCTGACCGAGAACGAGCACACCACCCCGGCCGGGCGCCGGCCCCTCTGGGACCGGTTCGGCTCTCGGCTCGTGTTCGGCGGCGTGAGCCGCGAACGAGACCTTGCGGGCGCATAACGCTCTTGATTTCTGAACTCACCGACAACTGAGGACGAAATAAATGACCCCCAACGCCGACCAGTTCTGCCGCCGGACGCGCCGCGAACTCCTGTGGGAGACCGGGGCCGGGTTCGGCGCGCTCGGCCTCACCGGGCTGTTCCACAACGACCGGCTGCTGGCGAACGAGGCGCCGAAGTCCGCGGGCACCACGTTCACGAACCCGATGGCGCCCAAGGCCCCGATGTACCCGGCCAAGGCGAAGGCCGTCATCTTCCTGTTCATGTACGGCGGGCCGAGCCAGGTCGACACGTTCGACGAGAAGCCCGAACTGGCCCGGCTCGACGGGAAGACCATCCCGGTGAAGACGTTCGGCCGCGGCGGGCACAAGAACACCGGGCGCGTCGTCGGGCCGAAGTACGCGTTCAAGAACTACGGCAAGTGCGGCAAGCGGGTCAGCGACCTGTTCCCCAACGTGGGGCAGTGCGTGGACGACATCGCGTTCATCCACTCCATGTACGCCGAGTCGCCGATCCACGGGTCCGGCCTGCTCATGATGAACAGCGGGCGGCTCCTGTCCGGCAGCCCGTGCCTCGGGAGCTGGGTCACCTACGGCCTGGGGAGCGTGAACGAGAACCTGCCCGGGTTCGTGGTGATGCTCGACCACAGCGGCGGCCCGATCAACGGCCCGAAGAACTGGTCCAGCGGGTACATGCCGGCCGCGTACCAGGGCGTGCAGATCCGCGCCGACAAGACCCCGATCCACGACCTCGCCGTGGCCGAGGGGATGACCCGCGCGCAGCAGCGGGACCTGCTCGACCGGCTCAAGGAGAAGAACCAGGAGCACCTCGCGGCGCGCCAGGACAACAGCGAGCTGGTGGCCCGCATCGCGAGCTACGAGCTGGCGTACAAGATGCAGGAGCACGCCCCCGAGGCCGTGGACTTCGCCAAGGAGACCGAGGAGACGAAGAAGCTGTACGGGATGGACGACAAGAAGACGGAAGACTTCGGCCGGAAGTGCCTGCTGGCCCGGCGGCTGGTGGAGCGCGGCGTGCGGTTCATCCAGATCTACTCCGGCGGCAACCACAACGACCACAACTGGGACGCGCACGGCGACCTGGTGAAGAACCACTCGCTGCACGCCGGCGCAACGGACAAGCCGATCGCCGGGCTGCTCACCGACCTGAAGCGCCGCGGGCTGCTGGACAGCACCGTCGTGATCTGGAGCGGCGAGTTCGGCCGCCAGCCGACCGCGGAGTACGCCCAGGGCACCGGCCGCGACCACAACGCCTACGGGTTCACCTCGTGGCTGGCCGGCGGCGGGATCAAGGGCGGCGTGAGCGTGGGGACGACGGACGAGCTGGGCAACTTCGCGGTGGACGACCGGTTCCACGTCAAGAACCTGCACGCCACCGTGCTGCACCAGATGGGGCTCGACCCGAACAAGCTCACGTACTTCTACGGCGGGCTCGACCAGAAGCTGGTCGGCGTTGAAGGGGCCGAGCCGATCAAGCAGATCATCTGAGCCTTGCGGTTGCACGCCCGCCCCGCCGCCCGTATAGCCCCGCCCGGCGATCCGGTCGCGGGGCTTTTTCATGCGCGGTGCGTGGCTGCTGGTGGGTGTCGTCGCGTGCGGCGGGTTACGCGCGTCGGCTCAACCGCCGCCGGTCATTGGACTGCCGGTCGAGCCGGCCGCGCCAAGTGGTCCGCCGGTCGAGGTGCCGAGCGTCCTGCCGGCCGAGCAGCCCGCCCCGCGCCCCGAAGAGCCGCCCCGCCCGCGCCGCGACGACTTCGGCATCGGGGGATTCGGCGGGTTCGGCGCGGGCGGGGCGACCGGCGCGCCGGGGTACAACGCGGCGTACTACCCCACGCGCCCGACCGGCGGGGGCGGCACCGACCTCGGGCTCGTGCGCCAGAACCTGTCGTTCGGCGCGCCGGTCTGGCGCGACGGCGGCGACGCGCTGATCCTGACGGGCGCCGTGCGCAACACCGTGTTCTTTACCGACGCGGTGCTGCCGGCCAGCCGCCGGCCGTTCCCCGACACCCTCTGGAACGTGAACCTCGGCCTCGCCTACACGCACAAGTTCGAAAACGGGTGGACCGCGGGCGGAACGGTCGGGGTCGGCTCCGCGAGCGACAAGCCGTTCAACAGCATCAACGAGATGACCGCGAACGTGTCCGCGTTCCTGCGCGTCCCGGCCCGCAACGACCGCGACTCCTGGATGTTCGGGGTGTTCTACTCGCCGGTTGGGAACCTCAACTTTCCGGTCCCGATCGTCGCCTACCTGTGGAACCCGTCGGACCGGCTGCGGGTGAACATCGGGCTGCCGTTCTCGGTCACCTGGCGGCCGACCGACGATCTCACTCTCAGCTTCTCCTACGTGCCGGTGGTGAACGTGAACGCCCGGGTGACGTACCGGGTCGCCGAGCGGGTGTCGGTGTTCGGCGGGTTCGAGTGGCTGAACGAGGCGTACCTGCTCGCGAACCGGGCGGACGACCGCGACCGCTTCCTGGTTCTCGAGAAGCGGCTGCTGGGCGGGGTGCGGTGGGACGTGTGGGAGCGGGGGGCGGTGGAGTTCAACGCCGGGTACGCGTTCGACCGCGAGTTCGGCGTCGGGCGGAACGCGACGGGCAACCTGCGCGACCGCGTGGACGTGGACCCGGGCGCGTTTCTGGGTGTGAGTTTGCGGCTGCGGTTCTGACGCCCCGAACCGTCGTCGGCGCGGGGGGCCGTGTCATCTGCCGGGCACCGGCGCCGCGCGTGCCCGGCGGTGTGCTGCCGAACCCGCCGCATGTCGAGTGGCGATGTTACGACTCACGATCCGGTTGTCAGTTGTGCGTCACCCGCCTGCTGACGCGGTGAGGAGCAACCGCCGCCTTACCGAGCGGTCCGTCTTTAACCGGATCTGGTATGCGTGCGGCCCGCGGAGCGAACGGGCCGCATCGTTCAGACGGGGTTCGCTGTCGGCCCGCGCAAGGCCGTCACGCGGAGCCGTGCTCTGGGGGAACTGATTGGGCATCAACGGGACATTCGCTGGCGTCTGAGGGGCGTTTTGCTGGCAATTCGCTGGGTGGATCGCTACCCAGGATTCGCCACCCCCGGACCCCCAATGGGGTTTTCGGAATCAGCCGAGCGCGGCCCCTGTCGCCGCGCGACATTGGGTCGCAACATTTTTCCCGAATGTCACTTGCGGCTGAATCAGGCCGAACGAACGTCGTCACTTCCTTCCCATGAAACCGGGGCGTTGGCCCGCCTGCCATCAGCTCAATGAGGGGCGCCGCTGCGCCGCAGCGGAAAAGCGGGACGAGAAAACATCCCGCGTGCCGACCCGTTCAACGCATTGAACGTGAGCGTAGCATGACTTCACCCGTCGGACTTGTCGCGGCTATCCGCTTCGGGCGCGTCGCCCGCGCCGTCGCGTTTCATCTGGCGCGAGGCCCACAGCAGTTGCCGCGCGAGCCCGTGCAGGATCTTCACTTCCTGCGGGGTTGGCATCGCCCGGCCGACGAGCTGGCGGATGGCGTGCATCAGCGAATCGCCCTTCTCGCCGAACAGGTAGCCCACTTCGGTGAGCGCGTGCCGCAGGTGCTCGAACATCCGGTCCTGGTCGGCGAACGGGGCCACCGCGCGCGCGGGGATCTCGGGCTTGCCGCGGGCGTCGTTGAGCCGCTTCGACCACGCTTTCCGGAACTCGTAGCAGCAGATCGCGACCGCCTGCGCGAGGTTGAGCGAGCCGGACGCGGGGTCGGACGGGACGTTCACCAGCCCGTGGCAGCGGCCGATCTCCTCGTTGCTCAGCCCGTGCGGCTCCGGGCCGAACACGATCGCCACCGGGCCGGACTCGGCCGCCGCGAGCAACTCGGGCATCTGCTCGGCCGCGGTGCCGATCGTTCCGGAGCGGAACACGCCCGCGGTGAGCGAAGAGGTGGCGAGGGAGAACACGCAGTCGGAGAGCGCGGCGCCGAGGTCGGGCACCACGCGGGCGGCGTCGAGCACCGCGAGCCCGTGCGTCGCCATCCGGCGGGCGTCGAGGTCGCCGGTGGACGCGTAGGGCGCGACCAGCACGAGGTCGGACAGGCCGAAGTTGCGCATCACGCGCGCGGTGGCGCCGAGGTTGCCCGCGTAGTGCGGGCGCACCAGAACCACGCGGCACCGGGTCAGGAGGTCGGTCATGAAGCAATTTTAGTCCCGCCCGGAACGACCGGCGCGGAAGTGGCTGCGGGCGCGGGCGCCGGGGCCGGCTTGGGCGCGGCCCGGTTGAACCGGAACAGCAGCGGCATCAGCACCAGCATGGTGACGAGGGTGCCCACCGCGGTCAGCCCGAGCGCGTGCGCGAGCGAGTACCGCAGCACCGGCCACGTCACCACCATCCACAGCACCAGCAGCAGGAAGTTCAGGAGGAGGGCCAGAACCACGGTCTTGTTGCTCGGCACGAACAGGGTGCCCATTTGCACCGCCTCGACGTACCGGCTGCCGTTCTCCTCGTTGAACCGCCGCTCGGGGGTGTAGCTCTTCGACTTGCCGCCCGCGGTCTCCTTGACGAGCGCGTTGTAGCGCACGGGGGCCGGGTCCTCCGGCCCTTTCAGGCGGATCGCCCCGGTCATGAACGACCCCGAGTTGTCGCTCCCGTTCATGATGAACGGCTCGCCGGTGCCCTCGCGGAGGAACTGGGTGCCGCCCGGGGCGCGTTTGAACTTCACGACCTCTTCGACCGTCTTGCCGCTCGCGTCGGTCCGGAGCGCGCCGGCCACCGCCGGCCACCGCACCGCCTCGAACTCGGTGAACTCGGCCGTGCTGTACGGGGCGAAGTTGAAGAACGTGTCGTACCGTCCGGGGTTCGATTTGTCGAGCGCCGCCCATAGGGTAATGAACCCGCCGAGCAGGAGGCCCCCGACCGCGGCCCGCACCGGCAGCCGCGACGCCGCCTCCTGGTACAGGTACCCCTGCGCCACGATGGAGACGCCCAGGAACAGCGCGGTCAGGCCACCGGTCAGCAGCACGAACACCAGGAGCAACGTCACGGCGGCCTCGCCCGGAGGGACTTCGGAACGGTTCGGAACTCCAGAGCCGGGGGCGTTCCCGCAGGCCCTCGGCCGGGTTCTGCGCCCCGACCGACGCCAACACGCTATCCGCGCGGCCCGCGCGGGGCAAGGGGCGGGCGGCCCGAGACCGCGGTTGACCTCCCCCCGGCGGGTCGCTATTCCGGCCGCACGCCAAGCGATCTTCGGTTGCTCACGCCCGTCCGCGGGCCGGGGGAAATGTGTACCGGGCACTGACCATTGCCTCCGCGGCCGTCGCGGCCCTGTTGCCGACCGGCTGCGCCAGCATGTGGGACGCGGTCACCAGCCGCCAGTTCCGCGAGGCCCCGTACAAGACGGTCCGCAACGTGGTCGTGCCCGAAGACCCCGAGACGGTGCTCCGCGGCGGCCCGGACCGCACCGGCGACGACCGCGCCAAGGCGATGCACCGGCTCAAGGAGCCGGCCCGCAACGGCGGCTCGCAGGAGGACCAGGACCAGATGCTGGAGATCCTCACCCGCGCCGCGACCGCCGACCCCAGCCCGGTGCTGCGGTTCGCGGCCATCGAGGCGCTCGGGCGGTTCGAGGACGAGCGCGCGATGAAGGTGCTCATCAGCGCGTACCAAACGGCCGACGGGTTGACCGAAGCGGAGCGGGCGGCGCCGAAGCCCGCGGCGGAGCGGTCCGCGGTGGTGCCGGCCGGGGCCAGCGCCGGCCGGCTGCCGACCCGCACGGGGCTGGAGATCGGTCCGCTCAAGGGGCCGGCCGGGTACGCGCCCGACACCGTCGCGGCCCTGCGGTGCCGGTGCCTGGAGTCGCTCGGGCGGACCCACAAGCCCGAAGCCGCCCGGTTCCTGGCGCTGGTGGTGGGCGCGGGCGGGGCGGACGCGTCGGCGCCCGGCGGCGACGACCCCGAGGTGCGCCAGGCCGCGGTGCGCGGGCTGAGCGAGTGCCGGCAGCCCGAGGCGGTGGTGGCGCTGGCGGAAGTGCTCAAGCAGCAGGCCGGGAAGGACGTGGTGCTGGCCCGGCAGTCGCACGCGGGGCTCGTGAAGCTGACGGGCAAGCGGCTCCCGCCGGACCCGCAGCAGTGGAACGAGGTCGTCCAGGCCGGCGTCACGATCGCCCCCGAGCCGAGCTGGTTCGAGAGCACCATCCAGAACGCGACCTTCTGGCAGAAGAAGTGATCGCACGGACCGAGCCACGACCGTTTCAGGGGCGCGCGAGACGATCCTCGGCGCCCGACCCCCATCTCTTCGACGTTCCGTCGGCTCTCGCTCGCTTGCGCCGACCGTGCGGGTCGCGCCGATCGGCGCGAGTCAATCAATAGCGCAAGATCCGGAAGCGGTGGCGAAACCGGACGAACGGGCAAAGGCCGCGGGTTCCGACGGTTCGGTCGGCCGCAGCGGAAAAGCGGAGAAAAATCCGCCCGCCCGGGCGCGTCACAGCCCGACAACGGTTAACATGTCGAAAATACGCGCTCGCGGCCCGCGGCCGTGGAACCCCAGTCGAACCCGTGGCTCCCCGCACGCACGGAGCAGCACCCATGTCGAACCCCGCCGATCCGAACAACCCGAACCCGAACGACCCGCATTCGCCCGACCACGCGGCGCAAAACGAGGACGCGAACACGGGCACGGGCTCGCGGTTCGAGTTCACACTCCCTGAAGACGCGGACACGTTCAACAAGCTGCCGCCGATCCCGTCCCCGGACTTTGCCAGCGGACTCGGGCTCGCGCCGCCGGCGCCGCCCAACCCGTTCGGGTTCGGCACGCCCGGGAGCCGCGGCTCGTTCGGCGATTTCGGCCTGCCGCCGGTGCCCGAAGTGGCACTCGAACCGGTACCCGCCGAGGACACGTTCGAGCTGCCCGAGTTGTCGGCCGAAGCGGGCGACTCGGCCGCCCTTTTAACGCCCCCGGACGTTCAACCGCTCGAGCCGCCGCTCCACCTCGAGTCGGCCGACCTGCCCGGGGTGGCGGACCTTGAGCAGCCGATCGCCGACTCGTTCGAGCTGCCCGAGCCGCCGGTCGCGCCGGCGCCGGATCACATGGCGCTCGCCGAAATCGATCTGAGCGACGCGACACTGGAAGCGCTTCCGGTCGCGGACGACGCCCACGCGGAGCCGATCCCGGTCGCCGAACTCGAGGAGCTGCCCGACGGTTCGTCCGTTGCCCTTGGGGGAGGGGCGCTTCAAACCGGTTCGGTCGGGAGCGTGCCGGACGTGAACGCCCTGCGCCCCGCCCAGCCGGCGTCGAACGGGTCCACCGCGGAGCTGCCGCGGGCCTCGCTGAACCCAGCGGATGCGCGCGGCAGCTCGTTCGAGTTCGAGCTCCCCTCCAGCGTCAACACTTACAGCGAGCTGCCGCCGGTCCCCGGGCCGGACGAGCTCGGGTCGAAGAGCGATTTCGGCACGCTCCCGCCGCGCCCGCCGGCGGCCCCGCGTGACGCCTCGTTCGACTTCATTAACGTGGGCAGCCGGGGCTCGTTCGCCGACCTCGACGCGGTCGCGAAGGGCCGGGCGGAGTCGGATTCGGCGGTCGGGCTCGGGAACGTGGAACCGGTCGAGCCGGTGGCCCCTGTGTCCGGGTGGCTCGACCCCGAATCGCACCTGTCGGCCGCGCCGCACCCCGACGCGGTGGGCACGTCGGACATTTTCGCCGCGCCCGCTCCCCCCGCCGAGCCGTCCGAAACGTCCGACGTGTTGGCCGCGACCTCCGGGTCTCCTCCGCCGTTCGAGGTGGTAGCGCCGCCGGAGCCGCTCGGCGGTGCGCTCCACGAGGGCGACGACTTCAGTGATCTGCCGCTGGCCGAGGTCGACGACGCCCCCGAGAGCGTGGACCTGCACGCGCTGCGCGGCGACGACGAATCGATCCACGACATGCCGGCGCCGGACGCGGGCGGGCCGCTGTTCGATTCGGGGCAACTCGTCAACGCGCCGGACCTGCCCCCGGGAGCCGACGACGAGCCGGATTACGGCGCGCCGCCGGCGCTCACCCCGGATGCGTCCAGCATCCTCGCCGACCTGAGTGCCCCGGACTTCACACTGGACGATGCGTCGTCCGTGCAGGTCGAAGCTCCCGGGATGGAGCGCACGCTGGGCAGCGGGCCGTCCGAGGCCGCATTCGAGCTGACGGTGCCCGACGAGCCCATTTCGGCCGATCTGTTCGAGGGCGCCGACGAGGGCGACGGGGCCGCCGGTTGGGCCGGGCGCCACGACGCCGAGCCGACCGACCTCGATTTGCTCGACGACGAGCTACCGCTTTCAGCGGCCCCGTCGAGCATCTTCTCCGGATCAGCCGGCGCCCGGGACGCCGGCAACAAGAGCGGGAAGCGCAGTGCCCCCCCGGTGCCGCCGGACGCAACCGTCGCGGCGGAGCCGCTCGGCACCGGCTCGAAGAACCGACCCGCCGTGCCGAACATCGACTCGCGCGATTTCGAGCTCCCGGGAGTGAAGGGCGGACCCGCGGACGACGAGGCCGGGCAGATCGACTTCGAGATGAGCGACGCGGACGACGGCGAGCACACGCGCGCCGCGCCGAAGGATGTCTCCCTGTCCGCGATCATTCGTGACGAACTGCCGGACGACTCCGAAGAGATGAGCACTCGGGTCGCCCCCCGCCGCGGTCCGAACCCGGACGACGAAACCCGGCCGCCCGAGGTGAGCCTGGACTACTTGTCCGAATCGACCGAGGGGTCGGCGCTCGCGCTGCCGCTTCAGGCCGGGGCGCCCGCGAAGGGCAAGGCGAAGGACAAGGGCAAGAAGAGCCGGCCCGTGGTTTCGGACGAGCCGGACACCGTCACCAAGCCGACGAAGGTGGCCCCGGCGCGGCTCGCGAACGCCGACGAGACCGGGACCGAAGAGAGCGTCGTCTCGGGCAAGAAGGGGAGCGGCCTGCTCATCGGCGCGCTGTTCGGCGCGCTGGCCGCCGGCGGGGCGTGGGCCGGGGTGTACTTCGGCGACGTGATCCCGAACGCGCGGCCGGGCTCGGGGACCGCGCCGGTCGCACAGAACGGCACCAAGCCGGCCGGCCCGGCGCCGGCCGCGCCGGCCGGGCCGGTTGCGCTCGACCCGCAGGCCGCGTTCGCCGCGGGCGCTACCGCGAAGGCGGTCGAGCACTATAAGACGACGCCCCCCGCGACGCTCACCGAGAAAACCGACGCGGGCTACGTGCGCGTGTTCGCCAAGGCCCAGGCGCTCGCCGCGGGGGCCACGGTGCCCGCCAACGACGCCGACCTGCTGGCGGCCCGCAAGGACCTTGAAGACGTGATCGCGCGGCCCGACGCGGCGGCCGAGCCGGGTGGCGTGGCCCGCGGGGTGAAGGCCAGCGTCGCGCTCGGCGCGTCCTACGAACTGGCCGGCGACCTCAAGGCGGCCCGCAAGGTGTACACCGAGGCGGCGGAACGGTACCCGGCCCACAAGGCCACGTTCGAGGCGCACCTCGACCGGCTCGACGCGACCGCGCCGGCGGCCCCGGGCGGCACGTCGCGCCGCCCCGCGGCGCCGGAAACGGGGCTCCTGCTGGCGACCGCGTTACTGCTCCAGGACGCGCCGGCGGCCGGCGCCGTGGAGCCCGGCGTGTACTACTGGAAGGCGGTGAAGGCCGCCAGCGCCGGTAAATACAAGGACGCCCTCGAGCTGATCGATAAGGCGAAAGAGTCGCACCAGCAGCTCGCACCCGGCTTCAGCGGTCGCGGGGTTAACGCGCTGTCCGACCCGCGCGAGCAGATCTTCGCTCGGGCCTGCGACGACCTGAAGGCGTACTGGAAGCTGCGCGGGGCGGTGTCCGGCAACCCGGACATGATCGCGGAGATCAAGAAGGACGGCGGGGCGCTGGCGAAGTCGCTCGACGCGTTCGCCAAATCGTCCGAAGCTGCCACAGCGGCCGAGAAGGACGCCGCAGCGGCCCGCGAGGCGGTCAAGAAGCTCCAGGGCGAGGTCACGAAGCTCGGCACGGACGCGAAGGCGTCCGAACAGGCCAAGCGCGAAGTCGAGACGAAGCTCGAAAAGGCCGCAACCGATTTGAGGGCCATTGAGGCGAAGCTCACAACCGCAACGGACGAACTGAAAGCCGCCGCAAAGGATGTCGAAGCGAAGCAAGGCGCCCTCGCGGCCCTGGCAGACGTGCTGAAACCGGCCGCACCGGTTCCGGACAAGTGGGGGCCGTCGGACCTGCTCGCCGCGACCAAGGCCGTCGTGGCGCGGGCGACCGGTCCGGACCTGAAGGCGCTGGTCCCCAGCGCGATGACGGCGGTCGGCGGGGGCGGGCTGACTGCGGGGCAGCTCGTGGAGATCGCCGAGCGGCTGAACAAGGCCGAGACCACCGCGAAAGAGGCGCTTGCGAAACTGACGACCGAGATCAAACGGCTCACCGACGCCCACGCGGCCGAAACGAAGAAGCTCAAGGAGGAGGGCGCGACCGAGGCGAAGACGCTCACCGACAAGTACGCGGCCGACTCGAAGAAGCTGAACGACGCACACGCCGAGGCGGTGAAGAAGATCAAGGACGGCAGCGCCGAGGAGCTGAAGAAGCTCACCGACAAGTACGCGGCCGACTCGAAGAAGCTGGCCGACGACTACGCCGCGGCGGTGGCGAAACTCAAGGACGAGCACGCGACCGCGCTCCGCGCCGAGCAGGGCAAAACGGAGGCCGAGAAGAAGAGGGCCGCGGCGCGCGAGATCGAGTTCCAAAAGCAGCTCGGGAGCGCGGTCACCCCGGGGCAGGTGATGGACCTCTGGATACCGATCCTCACCGACCTGCGCCGGGCGTCGGACGCCGGCCCGGCGCTCGCGGTGGCGCAGAAGACGATCGCGAGTTCGTCCCCGGACTCCGAGGACGCGGCCAAAGGGCAAACGGTTGCGGGCCTGGCGTACCTGATCCGGGGCGAGCTGGCGCGCGCGCGGGAGATGTTCCAGGCGGCGCGGCGCAACCCCGCGTACAAGGCCGCCGCGGGCAAGCCGTGGGCCATCGCCGCGGACACCGGGCTGGACGCGGTCACGGACCCGGCGGCGGCGTTCCGCCGGCCCGTGGTGCTCCCGCCGGTGGACCTTCGCGCCGCCGCCGGGGCGCTCAACTCCGGCATCGCGGCGTACAAAGGGGGCCGGTACGACGAGGCCGTGAGGGCGATGCTAGACGCCGTGAAGCACAACCCGGCGGACCCGGTGGCGTGGTACTTCCTGGGCGCCGCGCGGTGGGCGCGGGGGGACGAAGAGCAGGCGAAAAAGGACTTCGCGCAAGGGGCCGAGCGCGAGAAGGTCTCGACCGCCCCGAACAGCGCCACGAGCGACGCGCTGTCGCCGCTCCAGGGTGCGGCCCGTGACGCCATCGACCGCGTGCGCCCGTAAGCGGTCAACACCGGATCGGTTGGAATGCCGCCCGCTTCTGTAAGGCCGGCTCTCCGTGGAGCGAGTGACAGAAAGCACGAGCCGGCGCCTCACGAAGAGGCGCCGGCTCGTGTCTCGTTACGTTCTTCACCGAGCACGACAGATCCGCCGGTAGCTGACCCTGTTCACCCGCTCCTGGCATATGGAAAGGGTTGATCCAATCCGCCCCGCAGGACGGCCCGACTCACGTTGGCTCTCCGTCACGCGCTCGCCAATCGGAAACTAAGCACGCGGCCGAGGCTGCTTGTAACGTTTGAAAACGAGCCGCGACCGCCCGGGAGCGGGTGACGTATCCCGCTCCCGGGCGGTCGCAGCTCGTCAAAACGCGCAGCGCAACCACGGCCGCCCGCTTAGTGGACCGCGTCGCCAAACTGCGAGTGGCGGCCGGGCTCCCGGCGCCCCACGCGCGCCTGCCGCTCGAACAGGCGCGCCGGTTCGCCGCTCACACGTTGTAGGCCTTGCTGGTGGTGGTGCCGCCGCGGCCGGTCCAGTTGGTGTGGAAGAACTCGCCGCGCGGCTTGTCCAGTCGCTCGTAGGTGTGCGCCCCGAAGTAGTCGCGCTGCGCTTGCAGCAGGTTCGCCGGCAGCCGGGCCGTGCGGTAGCCGTCGTAGTACGCCAGCGCGCTGGAGATCGCCGGCAGCGGGATGCCGCTCGCCGCCGCCGCCCCGACCACCCGCCGCCACCCGGCCTGGGCCTTGCCCAACTCGCCCGCGAAGTACGGGTCCACCAGCAGGTTCACCAGCGACGGGTTCTTGTCGAACGCTTCCTTGATCTTGCCGAGGAAGGCGCTGCGGATGATGCACCCGCCGCGCCACATGAGCGCGATGCCGCCGTTGTTCAGCGTCCACCCGTTGGCCTTCGCCTGGGCGGCCATCAGCGCGTAGCCCTGGGCGTAGCTCACGATCTTCGCGGCGTACAGCGCCATCTCCACGTCCGCGACGAACTGCGCCTTGTCGGCCACCGGCTGGGCGGTCGGGCCGGCCAGCAGCGGCGCCGCGGCCACGCGCTCGGCCTTCTGGGCCGACAGGCACCGGCTGAACACCGCCTCGGCGATCAGCGTCAGCGGGACGCCGTTCTCGGTGGCGCTGTCCACGGTCCACTTCCCGGTGCCCTTCTGGCCGGCGGTGTCGAGGATCACGTCCACCATCGGCTTGCCGGTCTCAGGATCGACGAACGCGAGGATGTCGGTGGTGATCTCGACCAGGTAGCTGTCGAGCACCCCCTTGTTCCACTTGCCGAACACCTGGCTCATCTCGGCGGGGGCCATCCCGCACAGGTCCTTGAGCAGGTTGTACGACTCGCAGATGAGCTGCATGTCGCCGTACTCGATGCCGTTGTGCACCATCTTCACGAAGTGCCCGGCCCCCTCCGGCCCGACCCAGTCGCAGCACGCGGCCTCGCTGCCGTCGGTGTCCTTCACCTTCGCGGCAATGGCCTGGAAGATGGGCTTCACCTCGGGCCACGCGGACTCCTCGCCGCCCGGCATGATGCTCGGCCCCTTGAGCGCGCCCTCCTCGCCGCCGGACACGCCCGAGCCGATGAACCGGATGCCCTTCTCCTTGAGGCTCTTCATCCGGCGCGAGGTGTCCGGGAAGTGGGTGTTCCCGCCGTCGATCAGGATGTCGCCGGCTTCCAGGTACGGCAGCACGCTCTCGATGGTGTCGTCCACGGCCTTGCCGGCCTTCACCATCATCATGATCTTGCGCGGCCGCTTGATGCTGGCGACGAAGTCTTTGAGGGAGTGCGCGCCGACGAACTTCTTGCCCGCCCCGCGGCCGTTGACGAACTCGTCGACCTTGGCGGTGGTGCGGTTGTACACGGCGCACGTGAAGCCGTGCGACTCCATGTTGAGGACCAGGTTCTCGCCCATGACGGCGAGCCCGATGAGCCCGATGTCGGCGGTGGCGTTAGCCATTGCGGAGCCCCGAGTTGGGTGTGTGAGGAGACTGCGGCGGGCACATTTTAGCGACCGGGGGCGGGGACGCTAGGTTCCGCGCAAAGATGGAGGGGCCGCGGCGCCTTTGAACCTTCCCCCCGCGCCCCGTATCCTTCACTGGATAACCAACACCGGGCCGGCCCGTTTCATACCGGTAGCCCCGACCCCTGGCGCGCAACCCATGTCGCAAAAAGTCTACATCGAAACCGTCGGCTGCCAGATGAACGTGCTCGACAGCGAGCTGGTCATCGGTGCCCTCCGCAAGCGCGGGTACGACCTGACCGACGACCCCGCCGCCGCCGACGTGCTGCTCTTCAACACCTGTTCCGTCCGCGAGCACGCCGAGGACAAAACGTACTCCGCGCTCGGCCGCGTGCGGCTGGTGAAGCGCGACAAGCCGGGCGCCGTGATCGGCGTGCTGGGATGCATGGCGCAGAAGGACCAGGACGCGATCCGCAAACGCGCCCCCTATGTGGACATGGTCGTCGGGACCGGGCAGCTCGGGGCCGTCCCCGATCTGGTGGACAAGGTCCGGGCGACCCGCGAGCCGCAACTGGCGGTCAGCCTCGGGCGCGCCGACGGCGGCCGGAACGAGGTGGAAGCGAGCTTCGTGAGCTACGACCCGGCCCGCGACCCGTCGATGCGCCCGACCCCGTTCCAGGCGTACGTCCGCATCCAGATCGGCTGCGACAAGTTCTGCACCTACTGCGTCGTCCCCTCGACGCGCGGCCCGGAGCAGAGCCGCCCGCCGGAGCACATCTGGAACGAGGTCCGCCAACTGGTCGATCAGGGGTGTAAAGAGGTCACGCTCCTCGGGCAAACGGTCAACAGCTACGTCTACGAGAGCGGCGACACGCGCACCCGCCTCTCGGACCTGATCGCGGGGATGCACGACGTCGCCGGGCTGGAGCGGATCAAGTTCGTGACCAACTACCCGAAGGACATGACCGACGACCTGCTCGACGCCGTCCGCGACCTGCCCAAGGTGGTGAAGTACCTGCACGTGCCGGTTCAGTCCGGGTGCGACGAGGTGCTGAAGCGCATGAAGCGCAGCTACACGGCCGCGTACTACATGGAGATGCTGGCGCGGTGCCGGGAGCTGGTCCCGGGGGTGTCGGTCAGTTCGGACTTCATCGTGGGGTTCTGCGGCGAAACGGAGGAGAGCTTCCAGAAGTCGATGGAGCTGGTGCGCGAAGCCAGGTTCAAGAACTCGTTCATCTTCAAATACAGCGAGCGCGGCGGCACGAAGGCGGCGGAGCGCTACCCGGACGACGTGCCGGAAGAGGTGAAGAAGCGCCGTAACAACGACCTGCTCGCGGTGCAGAACGAGAACAGCCGGCTCGATCACCGCGCCCAGGTCGGCCGGGTGGTCGAGGTGCTGGTGGAGGGGCCGAGCCGGCGCGAGCAGTCGAACCGCGAGCGCGGCGCGACGATGCAACTGACCGGGCGCAGCATGGCGGACCACATCGTCGTGTTCGACGGTACGGAACGCCTGATCGGCGAAACGGTGAAGGTGACCGTTACGGACGCCTCGCCGTTCACGCTGTACGGGGACGTGCAACTGGACGAAGTCGTGGGCACGACGGGCGCCGACCCCTCGCGCGCCAGCCGGGGCACGCCGCCGGCGCGGCCGGACCGCTTCTCACTTCCGCTTGTGTGAGAAGGCGACGTACAATAGGGTGCGACCGCGAACCGTCGGAGCGCGTCGCCCGTGAAGTTGTACCGTGCCATGAGAGTTGCCGCCGATGGTAAGCCCGAAGTGGGTACGAGCGGAAGTATGCTCGGCGTCCGCCCGACGGACCCGAGCAACACCAACCCGAAATCCGTGTCCGACGTTCGCGCAGAAGTGGGCACGGATGTGGTGAACCCTGGCGAAGGGCTATCCACATCACCGGACCCCAACTCACGGCAACCGCGACGCCACCAAGCGATTTTCGAGATCGAAACCGATGACCTCGGTCCAGATCTCAAACCGAACCACGACAAGCCGGGGCACTGTCTGCTTGAGCCGGCTCAGCCGATGACATTAGTTGAGTATCAGCAAGCACTGGCCGCCACTCGTGACTTGTGGCAGCAGGTACAATAGTCGAGGGAACTATGCTCACACTCGACACCGTCCGTGCGGCGCTGCTTTCCGAACAGCCCTGGCCCAAGATTGATGCGCTGGTTCGTGCCGAACTATCGAACGGACACACAACGCGACAAATCTACTCGTCGCTGATGGCACTGGCGAACGAAGTTGATGCGACGCCCGGGCTCTCCGAGGACGGTTTCGACGCATTTGGGGACGTTCTCGACGCGCTGACCGGCTACTGCCGGCCCGAGTGCCAGTACAAAGATCCGCCGAACGTAAAACTCCCAACCGAAGAGGAAATCGCAAAGCTCCCTCGCTGGGCGCGGGTCGCATTTGCGGCTCGGTGCGCGCGGCGGGTGCTTCCATTATTTCCAATAAAATGGCCGATCGCACGTGCGGATGAGTTCGCGCGTATCACTTCCGTTGTTGAATTCACAGAGCGAGCGGCGGCGACGGGGCATGCGTTTGTTGAAGCAGCCAAAGCCGCTGGGCACGCGGCAGCAAATATAGCGCTGATAGCTTCCGTAGCTCAATCGCTCCCAGCCCAAGCTATCGCTCGATGTGCGGCGCGCGGAGCACAAACAATTGTTAACGCCGGCGAGTATGCATTACCCGGCAGCGAAAGTGAAGCCGTGTCAGAGGCGGTTCAATTCGCTATTGAAGCCGCCACTGCAATAAGGGTTTCACAGGCTGCAGGGGGGGGCGGCGATCACGAGACGGAAAGCACGGCAGATTCTGACCAAGCAATCCTCATTACTCGCTGCGACTTTGATCACCTCTCCCGATTTGCAGAAGCTCAGCGCTGGGACGACAACACCCCCATTCCGCCTGAGGTGTTCGGACCGTTGTGGCCGGAAGGCGCCCCGAAGGGTTGGCCCGCATCCGACGTTCCACTGCGCCCGGAACTCGTGATCGAGGGGTTTGTGCGTGAGCAGGCGGCCCATCGAGTCATTGTGGATGACGTGGTGAACCTGTTTAACGTGCTGAACCGCTACTACATCGTCCGAAGCGGCTCCCGACTCACGCTCGATCAGTTCAATTCACTCCTACCCGCGCTCGTGCCGGCCGAGGTGTAATCGTGACCGAAGATGCGAAGCAGAAATTCGAACTCCGACTCGTGCCCGCCGAAGGAGCGCCCGATCCGGTCGTGTTCGACGATCTCGTGAAGCTCATCAGACAGGGCATTGCGACCGCGCCGAAGCAGGCGCCGCAAATCAGCACGTCGAGCGAGTTCGACCTTCCGCCCGACAACTCGCAGAACCCGCTCGAAACGCAGGTTCGGCACCGTATCGAGCAGGCCAGTAATGCGAGCGTAGCCGACGTTGCGAAGCGGGCCGAAATTGCCAAACAGCCCGATGGCGAAGCTCAACTTGCGGACGAGGCGCTTGCAGCAGCTCAGGAGGTGGTCGCGGCCGTCCAGCGCATGCTCCTGCGCGGAATTGCAGTTCAAGTGCCCCCAGACACGAAGTGAGCCAGCCGCGACCCGAGTGACCAGCGACCAGCGCGGACCCAGATGGCGCTGTAACCCCCGTTACAGTGCCGCCCGGTCACAACTGACGGGGCACCGACGGGACATTCGCTGGCGGCCGACTGGTCCAGAGCTGGCGGTTCGCTGGTACACTGCTACCACCGCATCGCGCCGTCATGTTCGGCACAACCCTTCAATGCAACCGGAGCCGGGGCCGGTGCCATCTGGGTAGATAGTGGCGATCCGTCGGGAGTTACCCGCTCCCACCGAACTCCGTTCGGCGGCTATCATCTACCTCATGCCGGCACCCGAAGACACCATCCTGAAGGCCGTCCGCGACACCGACCGCGGGCGCCGCAACCTCGCCTCGCTCGCGTCGCACCTCGGCGAGCGGGCCGCGGCCCTGCTTCCCCCGCTCGGGCGGCTCCTGCCCCGCGCGCCCGACCCCGACATGGCGCTCAACAACCTCGAGCGCCTCTTCGCCCGGTCCGAAGCCCAATCGCACCTGCCCGCGCTGCTCGAGAACCGCGCCCGCGAACTCGACGCCACCCTCCTGCTGCTCTCCACCTCGCAGTTCTTCGCGGACGCCCTCGCGGCGTACCCCGAGTTCCTCAGCACCGTGTTTCACGTTCCGCGCCGCAACCCCACCACGGCGGAACTTACCGCGCAGCTCCGGACCGAGATCGAGGCCGCCGGCGACGACCCCGGGGTGCTCCGCGCCTTCCGCCGGTTCCGCGACCGGCACACGCTCCGCATCGGGATCGGGGACGTGATCCGCGACCGCCCGCTGGAGGAGATCACCCGCGAGCTGTCACGCCTCGCCGACGCCTCCATTGAGGTCGCGATGCAGCACGCGGCCCGCACCGTCGGCGCGCGGTTCGGCACCCCGCTCACCCCGGCCGGGCGCCCGGCCAAGCTCACCGCGCTGGCGTTCGGGAAGCTCGGCGGGGACGAGCTGAACTACTCCAGCGACATCGACCTGATGTTCGTGTACGACCTCGACGGCGAAACCAACCGCCGCTCCGGGGTCACCAACGCCGAGTTCTTCGACCGCGTCATTAAAGACGTGGTGCGGCTGCTCTCCAGCCACACCGACCGCGGGCAGGCGTACCGCATCGACCTGCGGCTGCGCCCCGAGGGCAACCGCGGCCCGCTCGCCCGGTCGATCGCCAGCACGCTGAGCTATTACGACACGATGGGCCGCACCTGGGAGCGGCAGGCGCTCATCAAGCTGCGGCACGTCGGCGGCGACGCGGGGCTGGCGCGCGACTTCCTGTCCGCCATCGAGCCGTTCGTGTACCGCAAGTATTTCAGCTTCGCCGAGATCAACGAGGTGAAGGCGCTCAAGCGCCAGATGGAGCAGAAGGCCCAGCGCGCCCAGCTCCAGGACGCGGACTTCCCGCGCGACGTGAAGACCGGGCGCGGCGGCATCCGCGACATCGAGTACACGGTGCAGTTCCTCCAGTTGCTCAACGGCGGCGACCTGCCGGCGGTGCGCCAGCGGAACACCCTGCTCGGCCTCGAAGCGCTCGAAATCGCCGGGTGCCTGAACCCCCAGGAGACGTACATCCTCGCGGACGCCTACCGCTTCCTGCGCAAGACCGAGCACCGGTTGCAACTGCTGTTCGACCTGCAAACGCACAAGCTCCCGGCCGGGGGGGACGAGCTGCGCAAGCTCGCCCGCCGGATGGGCTACGCCGAACCCGCGCGAGCCCCCGGGGCCGGCGCCCGGGGCGAAAGCAAGAAGCCCGAGGAGCCGCCCGCGCCGGAGTCTGAACTCCGGGCGCCGGGCTCCACGCTCGCCGCACAGCGGCGCTCGCCGCTCGACGAGGCCGAGTTGCCGCCGCTCGACACCCGCGACCTGCTGGTCGACCCGCTCGACCAGTTCCTGAAGGACCTCCAGGACAAGACCGCGCTCGACCGCGCCATCCTGAACCACCTGCTGCACCAGTCGTTCCCCGGCGAGAACGGGCACACCGAGCCCGAAGCCGACTTGATCCTTCACCCCGACCCGGACCCCGACACGGTGCGCGCGGTGCTCGGCCGCTACCCGTTCCGCGACGTGCCGAAGGCGTTCGCGAACCTCTCCGGTCTGGCGCGGGAGAGCGTGCCCTTCCTGTCCGCGCGGCGGTGCCGGCACTTCCTCGCGAGCATCGCCCCGGCCCTGTTGCGCGCGGTGGCGAGCCGCCCGGACCCGGACGAGGCGCTCACCAACCTGGAGCGGGTCAGCGCCTCGCTGGGCGCCAAGGCGGTGCTGTGGGAGCTGTTCAGCATCAGCCCGCCGAGCCTGAAACTGTACGTCGAGCTGTGCGCCGGCAGCCCGTTCCTCTCGGGGCTGCTGATCAACAACCCCGGGATGGTGGACGAGCTGCTCGACTCGCTCGTGCTGAACCAGCCGCGGACCGCCGACGACCTGCGCGCCGAGCTGACGGAGCTGCTCCGCGGCGCCACCGACCCGGACCCGATCCTGCACAGCTTCCAGGACAAGGAGTTCCTCCGCATCGGCGTCGCCGATTTGCTCCACAAAACCGACGTCCGGGCGAACACGGCCGCCCTCTCCGACATCGCCGAGACGCTGCTCAACCAGGTGGTGGAACTGGTCGAGCCGGCCGTGACTGCCAAGCTCGGCGCGCCGGGGAAGCCCTCCGGCACCAGGGCGGACGAAGCCTGCCCATACGTCCTGCTCGGCCTGGGCAAGCTCGGGGGGCGCGAGATCAGCTACCACAGCGACCTCGACCTGCTCCTCATCTACGAAACGGACGGCACCACCTCGCGCGGCGAGTCGAACCGGCTGCACTTCACCGAACTCGCCCAGCGCGTCATCAAGCTGATGAGCCACATCGGGCCGCGGGGGCGGCTGTACGAGGTGGACATGCGGCTCCGCCCGACCGGCAAGTCCGGGAGCCTCGTTCTGCCGCTGGCGGAGTTCCGCCGGTACTTCGCCGGGACCGCGTGCCAGTTGTGGGAGCGCCAGGCGCTGGGCCGCGCGCGGGTGGTGCGCGGGGGCGCCGCGTTCGCCGCGGAGGTGACCGCCGTCGTGCGGGACGCGATGCTCGGCCCGGCGTGGCGGCCGGAGGTGGCCGAGGACGTGCGGGCGATGCGCCAGAAGCTCGAATCGACCGCCGGTCCGCGGAGCTTGAAGCGCGGCCCCGGCGGGCTGACCGACGTCGAGTTCGTGGTGCAACTCCTCCAGCTCAAGCACGGGCGCGAGCACCCGGAGCTGCTCGCGCCCAACGTCTGGGACGCCCTCGACGCGCTGTCCGCAGCCGGGCTCTTGCCCGAACCCGACGCGACCGCGCTCCGCGACGGGTACACCTTCCTCCGCCTCGTCGAGGCCCGGCTGCGGATCGTGACCGACCGACCGCTGACCGAGCTTCCCGAAGCCGAGAGCGAGCGGGCGAAGCTCGCCCACCGGCTCGGGTTCGAGGCGCCGGGCGATTTTCTGGCCGCGTTCACCCGGGTTACAGCCGGCGTGCGCGCGGCGTACTCCGCGGTGCTGGGCCGCGCCCGCGCGTAATCGGTCTTGCCGTCCCAACTTCTCAGCCGATAGAGTGGCACGCCCTGTGCCGGATGGGGTTTGTGAAATCGCTCGAAACCGGCCCCGGTCGGGTCGGGTAGAATACGCCGTGACCGGCCCGCCCGGCACGCACCACCTCGAAAAGGATCGGAGCTCATAATGCGTCTGTCCCGCCTGGGCCTCGCCGTGACCCTCTGCGCCGCGCTCACCGGACCGGTCCGCGCCGCCGAGCCGGACAAGCTGCTCCCCGCCGACGCCGACACCGTCGCGTACGTCAACTTCAAGCAGATCCTCGAAGCCGACGTCATCAAGAAGTACGCGCTCGAACAGATCAAGCAGGCGCTCGCCGGCCAGGACGCGAAGAAGATCCTGGAGGAAATGGGCCTGGACCCGATGAAGGACATTGAGAAGGTCTGGGTCGGCATGTCCGGCTCCGGCCGCGACGACACCAAGGCGCTCGCCGTCATCCACGGCAAGTTCGACCCCGAGAAGCTGCTCAAGGCGGCCGAAGCGGCGTCCAAGAAGGACGGCGACAAGTTCAGCGTGGTGAAGGACGGCGGGAACACGCTGTTCAAGTTCCAGCCGGAGAACGGGAACCCGGCTTACGGCACCGTGGTCAACGACAGCACCGTGGTCGTGGGCACCGACAAGAAGATCATCGCCACGGCGCTGAAGCAGAACGAAGACGCCAAGAAGGCGCCGATCGCGGCCGAGCTGACCACCCTGATCAAGGGCCTGGACGAGAAGGCGTCGCTGTTCGCCGTGTCGCAGGTGAAGGGCAAGCTGGACTCGATTAAGCTGCCGGCCGACCCGATCGACCTGACCGGGCTGGCGAAGGCGCTGCCGAAGACGAACACGATGAGCCTCGTGCTGCGGGTGACCGCGGACGTGAACATCGAGGTCACGTTCGGGATGAAGGACGAGGACGCCGCCGAGGACATGGGCGCGGCTCTGGCCAAGGCGATCAAGGACGTGGGCGGGTTCGTGCCGGCTCTGGTCGCGTTCGAGCCGAAGGCCAAGCCGCTCGGCGAGATCCTCAAGACCATCACGTCAGACGTCAAGAAGAACAGCGTGGTTGTGAAAGGCAAGGTGACCGGCGACACCATCGGCAAGATGATCACGCCCGAAGGCTGATTACGGGCAATGAGTGGCCGAAGGCCGAGCCGGAGCGTCTCGCTCCGGCTCGGCCCTTTTATGCTGCGGGTGGGGTTCCGCTGCCCGGTGGCGCCGGCGGCGGGGGGCTGGGTTGTGCGCCGCCGCGCGGGTGAAATTGCCGGTGCATTGCCTTGAGCCGGTCGCGATCGACGTGGGTGTAGATCTGCGTGGTGGCGATCGACGCGTGCCCCAGAAGTTCCTGCACCGTGCGCAGGTCTGCGCCGCCGGACAGAAGGTGGGTCGCGAAACTGTGCCGCAGCGTGTGGGGGCTCACGGTCTTGGGCAGCCCGGCGCGCTTGCAGTACTTCTTCACCAGCGCCCACAGGTGGATTCGCGTCAGCGGGCGCCCCGTTTTGCTCGTGAACACCACCTCCGGACCGGCAGCGGGGCGACCGCCGTCATCAACCCCGCCACCTAAATAAGCCCGCAACGATGCAACCGCGTGCCGGTTCAGCGGCACGACCCGTTGTTTGCTCCCCTTCCCGACGCACTTACAGAACCCGGAATCCAGGTACACGTCGTTGAGTTTCAGGTTCACCACCTCCGACGCGCGGCACCCGGTTGCGTAAAGCACCTCCAGCATCGCCCGGTCGCGCAAGTGGAACCGGTCGCCCGGTTGCGGCGCCGTGATCAGCGCCTCGACCGCCGGGGGCGGGAGCACCTGCGGCACCCGCTCCCACAGTTTCGGCGAGCTGAGCAGGTTCACCGTGGTCGCGGACGCGCGCTCCTCGAGTTGGAGGAACCGGTAAAACATTTTGAGCGCGACGAGGTGCCGCGCGATGCTCGGCGCTGCGAGTTGCTCTTCATGCAAGAACGCGACGTAAGCGGCGAGGTGTTTGAGCGTCGGGCGGGTGTAATCGGAGAGTTGGATCTGCTCCACCCAGTGGGCGTACCGGGCGAGGTCACGCCCGTAAGCGAGAAGGGTGTTCTCCGCCAGCCCGCGTTCGGACTGGATGTAGTCGCGGAACGCGACGATGTCGGCCAGCAACTGAGAGTAGCCCATCCGTCAGCCCCGGTTCCGCCCCCGCTGAAGGATTCGGTCGAGCACCCAGCACCCGCGGGCGTGAGACTCGGCCGGCGCGTGGCGGCAGTGGTTCAGAATTTCGGCGCTGTCGCACCCGGCGTCCTCAAGGGCGTCGCCGAGCACGGGCATCTGGCCGAAGTCGTTTGAATCGTACACCGCCCGGGCTACACCGAGAACGTCGGAGGTGCGCCAGGCCGCCGGAAACGGGACGAACCGGTAGGGGTTGTAGTACACCTCGCGGAGCAGAGCCGTTGAGTGCAGCTCCCGAGGCACCCACCGGAACGGCGGGGTCTGCAACATAAACGGCAGGTACACCAGCGCCGCCAGCCCGCGCCACTCGTCGTCCCCCACCGACGGCTCGAGTTCCCGTCCGCCGGCATGATCGGCCGAGAGTTTCAGATGATCGGGGCCGAGTAAGGTGCGTTTGGCCGCCCCCAGCGCGGCCCCGGCGATGCCCAGATCTTCTTCCGCACCGTCGGAGCCCATGAGCCCTTCGGCGATCGGCTCCAGCGCGGCCCGCAACGGCTCGCGCTCGCGCGGCCGGTCGGCGTAGTACTCCGCCAGTTCGACCAACCCGCGGCAAACGCCCGGGAGCCGTTGCCACTGGCGGCGCGCACAGGCGACCAGATACAGCCGGCACTGGCGCACTTGGTGCTGGCCGCTGCCCAGCGTGCTCGGCGGGTACAGGTCTTCGAGGAGTGCGAGGGGGTCATCACCCTCACGCCAGAGCGTGTCGCTGTCAGGGTTCATGGTCGCCGCGAGTCCGGAGGACCGGCGTTACGGGGTCGGCGCGGGCGGCTTCTGGGCCGGTGCGAGTTGGGTTTCGAGAGCCGTCACCCGGGCTTTGAGCGCTTCGATCTCCGCCAAGGCCGCGGTCAGCCGCGCGTCGAACCCCGGCGGCGCCGACCGCACTGCCGGTACTGTAGCATCGGAAATCGGCACCGGGCCGCCGGCGTGAAGGGCCTTGAGGGCGATCAATTCGTCGCCCGTATGAAACCCGTGGGTGACCACCGCCCCGCGTCGGTCGGGACCGGTGAGGTACACCACCAGCCGACGCTCGACCAGCGGCTGGAGCACCTCTTCGAGCGCGTCGAGCGTGTCAATCGGGGCCATCCGCGCCGCCCGGGTGCGCAAGTCACCTTTGGTCTGCGCTCCGCGGAGCAACAGCTCGGCAAGGACCGCAATCCCGGGACCGGACTGTGTCCACAGGTTGTACATCTCGTGCCGGTAGCGGTCCGTGCGGCCGCCCTCGATCCGTGTCACGAACCCGCGCTCCTGGAGCGACTCGAGCCCGTCCTCGACCTCGATCTCGTTGAGTTCGACTACCGGGTCGCGGTTCGATTTCTGGTTGCAGCCGGTGACCAGCGCGTTCAGCGTAAGCGGGTAAGAGTCGGAGTTCTTGGAAGTCTTTTGCTTCTCGATCAAGACCCCGAGTATACGGCGGTCGAGTGGGGAGAGCGGCACCCAGGCCGGCGCAGGCGGTTGTTCGGGCGCGGGGGGCGCGTCGGAAGACATACCGGCCGACTCCGTTGAAAGTGAAAGCAGCCCGCGGAACATGTCCGTGGGCTACCGTTGTAGCGATTCCGCAACCACCGGGAAAGACCGGACGGTCGCCCCGAGCGGCCCGCTACCGCCCCGGGAACGTGTCCGGGTTCGCGACGATCGGGTCCAGCGGCTCACCATTCAGCGCCTTGAGGAACAGGACCAAATCGGCCTTCTCCTGCGCGCTGAGGTTCAGCTTCAGCGGGATAATCGGCTTCTTGGAGGGGCCGAACGTCTTCACCGCCGGATCGACCGGCTTGCCCTCGGCCCGGGCCTTGACGTACGCCGCTTCCGCCGCGGTGTCGCGCATCTTCTCGCTCAGCCACGGGTTCACGTTCCCGCCGCGGTCGTAGAACTCGACCACCTCTTCGAGGGTCTTTTCTTCACCCGAGTGCATGTACGGCGCGGTCCACAGCAGCCCGCGGGTGCCGGGCGTCTTAAAGGCGCCCACGAACGCTTGGTCCTTGTGCCCCGTGGGCAGCCGGACGAACCGGCCGAACTCGTCCAGCGGCAGCGAGCCGTCCTTCGCCCCGACGCCGAGGTTGTGGAACCCATGATCGGTGTAGGTGTCGCCGGTGTGGCAGTTCGTGCAGCGGGCCTTATCGAAAAACAGGGTGCGGCCGTTCAGAATGCGCTTGCCGACCTCGTCCGCCTTGGCCGCGTCCTTCTCAGGATCGAGGCCCAGGTCTTTGAGAGCCGAGCCTTTGGCGGCCAGTTCGGCCTTCAGCACGGTCGCGTAGTCCTCGGGCTTCAGCACGAACTTGCCGCTCTCCTCTTCGGTCACGCGCGCCCGCATCTGGGCGTAGGCGCGGTCGTCGAGGCTGTTGCCCAGCAGCACCGTGCGCTCGTAGGTGGCGACGGCCTTCGCGGCGGCGTCGCGGGTCGGGGCGTGGCCGAACACGCGGTTGAACGCCTTGACGTACTCCGCGTCGGCGCGAAGCCGGACGACCGCCTCTTCCCACGGGTCACCCTTCCCGCCGAACATTTCCTTGTTGTTACCGACCGGCCCTTGGGCCTGGTCCTCGAGCGACGACCCGCGCCCGTCCCAGAACTGGAACCGGTTGTACGCGGTGTTGAACACCGTCGGGGAGTTGATCGGCCCGAGCGCGCTGTTGATCCCCGTGGACGTGCGCCGCCCGTCCGCGAACCCCTTCGTCGGGCTGTGGCAGCTCGCACACGCCACGGTGCCGTCGGTCGAAAGGATCTTGTCGTAGTACAGCTTCTTGCCCAGCACCCACTTCTCGAGCGTCATCGGGTTTTCGGCCGGCACCGCCGGCGCCTGCGTGAGGCCCAGCGGCACCTTGATCTTGACGACCTTCTGCGCGAACGTGGCCCCGGACGTGGGGTCGGCGGCGTTTTGCGTACCCTCGCTCCAGAAGCCCTTGAGCCCCTTCCACTCGGGCTGGTTGCTGGTCACGAAGACGATCGGCGTGCGTTCCCGGAACGGCGTCATCTTGGACTCGTCGGGGAGCAAGAAATCGGCCGCCTCGACGGGTGGGGTACCGGGCGGCGGGGCGGTCTTGGTGCCCGGCTGCGCGGCCGACCGCGGTAGCGCGAGCGCGGCGGCCGCGAGCAACGCGACGACGGGTAACAAGGTGCGAAAGGTCATTGGCAATCCTTTTCCTGAGCGGCCGGGCGGGCTGGAAAGGGGCGAGGCCATCGGACGAGACGTTAGCGGTTACCGTATCGTTATTCTCCCCGCGCGGGTCCGTCAACGCGGGTCGCATCGGGCGGCCGATCATGAGGGATCGGCGGAACCGATGGCAGGGCCGCTATCAAATCGGCAACCGCCGGTCGATCGGTCGGGTCGGCTGAGCGGTGTGCGAAGATCACGTGACGGTCGCGCGAGAGGATGAAGTCGCCGCCGAGTTGGAGCACGTCCTCGCCCACGTAGGGCTTCTTCACTCCGTACCCGCGCAGCATGCCGCGGAAGTACCCCCACAGCACCACCGGCTTGAAGAACGTGAGCCAAGTCGTCCGCGCGAGCCCGAACGCGGCGTACGCACCGCGAGTGGGATCGCACACGACCGGCACGGACCGCGCGGATCGCGACAGATAGCGTTTCAGCACCTGGGGTTCGGCTTGGGCAACGACGAGTACGGAACAGCCACGCGCCGCGAACCGGTCACGGGCGGCTTCCACCTCACCGAGGTGGGCGTTACAAGGGATTCAGGCCAAATGCCGCAGGAACACGAGCAGCAAGGCATCCGACGTGAAGAATTGCGTCAGCCGAACGGGGGTGCTGTCTGGCCGAAGGAACGTTACATCGGGTGCGGTGCTTTCGGGGGGCATTTTTGACACACTCCAGCACTGCCGGTCCGCTCTCACAGGCCCGTCCGACCTCTGCCGGTTCGACCCAAGAGACCCGAACGCCCCCCCGACTGACCGCGTGATCAATGGCATCGGGTGGAGCTACGGCACCGCGAGTGTACCACGATTCTCCCGTGCCGAGAACCCTATGCCGGAGCGCCCCGGCTCTTCGGCTCTTCGCCCGCCAGTGACGGCGGCGGTCCGTTTCGCTCGGATTCGTTGAAGGTACCGAAAACTTCGCGCGTCGAACCGCGGGTTGGCCAACCCCGTAGCGCCCTCGGAAAGGGCTTGCGGGCGGTGTGCCGTTCGTGTCGCGATCAAGCGCGACACGAACGGCACACCGCCCGCAAGTCCGGTCAACCGACCGCCGGCCGACTCACCAGTCGTTGCCGGGCAGGTCACCACCCATTGAGGTGCTCAAAGCCCGCCAAGTGCCGATACTGATCGAGTTTGGAACGAACCGCACGCTCCCGTCGCACATCGAGGTAACGACCCCGCCGGTGTGCCGGCTGCGGGCGACGATCATGCGCGGCCGAGTCGTGGTCGAGGTGGTCGTGCAGGGCGGGTTCGGCGACGGCCCGCACCCGGCACCGGTAATCACGTCCTGGTCGGTGCTGTTCGGCTGGCTGTAGGCCGTGAACCCGGCGGTCCCGCCCCACCAACTGAACCCGCGGTAGTCGCTCCCGCCCTGGCCCTGGATGATCTCCGAAGCCATCAACGTGTTGCTGGTTCCGTCGGAAATCTCGGCGATTTTGCGCTGGCGACCGCACCGGCCTTGTTCCGGGCTGCCGCCCGTGTAGTCGGCCGGAGACGAATCACCGCCCGCGGCCAGGGCGGCCGGGTCCTCATACCACCCGAACGGCGCGCCCCCGAATGCGGTGCAGGTGGTGCTTGTGACCGACGGGTTCGAGCAGCCGATCGGGATCGACACCTGATAGAAGCTGGTGTTCCCGGCGTTCAGCACGTAGTTGTGCTGGGTGATCGAGCCCAGCGTTTGCGGCGTATCGCTCGGGCAGGTGAAGGTCGAGAGGCGGGTTTGTGCGACGGTCGAGTTCGGGGCCGAGCCGTACCGCGGGGCGGCTCCCAGCGTGGCGTACCCCTGCCCGCCGAACCCGACGTAGATCCTGAACAGGCTGTCCTGCTCGATGTACGGCAGGATCGGCACCTGCCAGGTGCCCCAGCAGCACCCGGAGCGGCTGATCCCGGGCAGGAAGGTGCCGATCGCGCTCTCGTAGCTCATGTTCGCCAGAGCGATCTGCTTGAGGTTGTTCGTGCACTTCATGCGTGCGGCGGCCTCACGCACCTTCTGGACGGCGGGCAGTAGCAACCCGATCAGGATCGCGATAATCGCGATCACCACCAACAACTCGATCAGCGTGAACCCGGCGCGTGGCGCGCGTACCGACGTGCGAGCGGTCATAAGCCCTCCACCAGAACGAAAGAAATGGAATGGAGAGAACCGGAGAATAGTCCCCACCGTGCGAGCGGCGGGGGGGGGTGGGCGATTCGATCCCGGTCGCTCCGCGCCTGTCCGTTGTGCGCGGAGCGATCGGGCCAGAGATTAACTTAAGGAATGTTGAAATCGAAGTTGTTCGGATCATCCTGCTTAACGACGCTGCGCTCTTCCTTGGAGTTGACGTTCCAAGAAGCCGGTACCAACTCTTTGGAAATGACGTTGGTGCCTCCCCCGGGACCGGGCGGCTGGTCGGCGTTCACCGGGTTTATCGCCGTCTTGCCGTCGCCGGCAGAAACGCGAATCAGGTACTTCCCGGGAACCAAGCCGGACGCTTTCGGGATCTTGAACGCGCCTGCGGTTACAGGCGCACTGGCACGAGTCGCTTGTCCTTCGAGCGGTTCGAACGAAACCGTACCGTCCTTGATCGGCTGCCCTTTGAGCTTGGCCGTGCCGGTAATCTCCTGGCGCCCCCCGTGCGGGTCGGAGCAACCAGCGAACAGGAACAGTAACGCGAGCGCGAAAAGAGAGCGGGCAATGATCATAAAATGCCCCCGGAATTGGGAGAGGGCTTTGTTGCGAGTCACATACTTCTCTCACAAGCGCAAAGAGGAGTCAAGAACTATGTGGCGAAAATCTGTGCGCCACAAGAGATAGTGCGTATGCATAGCCAGTGACCCGGAAACGCAATCGCACGCACCTGCCGATCCTTGTGCCGAAACATTCGACGTAACGACCACCGCGAGAGACCGCGCGGATGCCGTTACGAGTTGCAGGCGGGCCGTAAAAGTGTGATCAGCCGGTCGTAAAGAGGGAAGCGAGCGCCTCCCAACGTGCGGCCCGTTCTTGGTGAAGTGCGCGCAGCCGGTCGAGAGCCGGGTCGGAATCGTGCGTAGGCGCAGCGGCGCCTTCCAGTGCCCGCCGCGAGGCCTCACCTTGAAGCGCCGCGATCTCGGTCGTGAGCCCCTGGATCCGATTCAGTTCGTGCAGCACGACAGGCCGGTGCCCGTGCTCGACCTGTTCCAGCAACCGCGGGAGCAGGGCTAGCCACTGGGCGAACGCATCGGCCCCGCGGTCGTGCAGATCGGCCATCTGGCGGAGCGTCGCCCCGAGCCCGACCGTAGCGCCCCCGGCGGGATCGAGTGCCCCGATGGCCGACCCGTTCGAGCCGCCCACCGGGTGCGTCCCCGTCCCGCCGGTCACCAGAATCGGGTTCGACGCCGGCCCGCCCAGCGCGGCACCGCGGAACGCGTCCGCCATGATGTGAGACGCGGGCAGGTCCGCGGTCAGGTCCGGTGCGGCGCCCAGTTCGACTTCGTCCTCGGCGCCCGCGCGCCCGTGCGGCGGGACGCCCCTCCCCACCGGACGGGTGCCGGGGGGCGGCGTTGGCTGGGGGCCGGGTTGTGTCTGGCACCCGATCAGGAACCGGCCGACCCACAGTTCGGCCCCGTGTGGCAGCGGCGCGACGCGCATCCGCTCGCCGTTCACCACCACCCCACGGCCCGACAGGTCCACCACCCACAACCCGTCGACCGTCAGCACCAGACCGCAATGGTACGGAGAGATGTCGTCGGCGGTGAGATGGATCTTGCACTCCGGCGAGCGCCCCACGAGGGTCAGCAGCCGGTTCACGGTCCACCGGTCGCGCGCCCGCTTGCCGTTGCGGAACTCGAGCGTCGTGAGCGGGCGGTTGAGAGTGTTCGGGTCGGCGGCCAGCGGGTTGTAACCGGAGGGCGGGGCAGCCGGGGCCGGGGCGGTGATGGCGCCGAGCCGCAGGGAGAACGGGCCGAGCTTCGCCCCGGGGCCGTGATCGAGCCACCCGGACCCCCGTGCCCCGCCGGGCCACACCACCCCGCTACGGCTCCCTAGATCCACGACGTACACGCGCCCGGCCAGCACCTGGAGCCACGCGTGCCGGGGGTTGATGTCCGAATCCGAAAGGGTGACGTCACAGGCGTCGTCACGGCCGACAAGAGTGAACGGCTGGTCCACCGCCCCTTCGGCCAAAACGCCCCCGCCAACGAGGTCGACCCGCAGCTTGAGCGGGCCGAGCGCGCCGCAGGCGTCGGCGAAGCGGGCGATAAGTGGGTCGCTCACGGACCGGTGTCCAGGCAGGAGGTCGGGCAAGCGCCGCGGGGTTAGCCCCGGCCCAACCAATAATGCTAGTATGCACGAGAGCGGCGGGAGCGGCGGGCGGAAAGTTTTGCTCGAAAACGTAACTACGTAGCGTGTCCTAGGCTACACATGTAACCCAACCAGGGTGACCATGAGCCGCCGGTTCTGGTATAAGTTGAATGCGCCCCCTGCACACCGCGGAGATGTGACCTCGTGAGTTCCGCAAGCCCCTCTTCCCACTCGTCGCGGTCGGCGCCGGCGGCCGAAGTGGTTCGCACGCCCGCCTGGATCGCGACCATGCTCTCCTTGGTCGGGGTGCTGACCTTTCTGTACGCCGCCCTGTTCCGGTACTGCTTCACGCAGTGGCTCAAGCCCGACTACTCGCACGGGTTCCTGGTGCCGTTCTTCGCCGCGTACTTGGCGTGGTACTGGCGCGCGTGGGCGCCGGAGCGGATCCGGTGGCCCGAACCGTGGGGGCTGGCGTTCATCGCCGTCGGCGGCTCGCTGTTCGTCCTCGCCGGCGCGCTGAACATCGCGAAGGAGTGGCTCCAGGGCCTGTCGCTGGTGATCAACGTCTGCGGCGCGGTGCTGCTGCTGGGCGGGTGGAAGGCGCTCAAGTGGCTGTGGCCGGCGGCCGCGTTTCTCCTGTTTATGTTCCCGCTGCCGTACAAGGTCGAGCACCGGTTCGGGTGGGAGCTCCAGAAGGCCGCGTCCGTCGCGTCCGAGTACGTCCTCCAGACGATCGGGTACGCGACTTACCGCGAGGGCATCGTCCTGACCGTCCGGGACCACACCCTCCGCGTCGAGGAGGCGTGCAGCGGGCTGAGCATGCTGCTCACGTTCGCGGCGCTCGCGACCGGGATGGCGATCCTCGTGAAGCGCCCGGTGCTCGACCGGGTGCTGATCCTGGCCTCGGCGGTGCCGGTCGCGGTGCTCTCGAACGTGATCCGCATCGCGCTGACGGGGGTGCTGTACAACGAGGCGGGTAAGGAGCTCGGCGACCGCGTGTTTCACGACTTCGCCGGGTGGATGATGATGCCCCTGGCGCTGCTCGTCCTGTGGGGCGAGTTGAAGCTCCTGGACTGGGTGCTCGTGGACGAGGGCGGCCGGGCCAGCCGCGAGGACATGGTGAAGACGAACGCGGCCCTGGGGCCGGCGTACCTGATCATGACCGCGCTGCCGCCCGAGAAGGGCGGGACCGCCGCGCCGCCGAAGCCCGCCGCCCAGCCCACGTCGAAAGGTGCCCGTTGACCTCGAACCGCCGGGCGCTCGCGTGGGTCGCGGCCGGGATGGCTGCGTTCGTCGTGTATGGCAGCCTCGTGCCGTTCCACTTCGGCCCGCGCACCGACAGTTTCGTCCGCGTCATGTCGGCGGGCGTGCGAATCGCGTCGCGGTCGGACGCGATCGCGAACGTGCTCCTGACCGTACCGCTCGGGTTCGCGCTGCTCGGCGCCGCAGCGGCCGACCGGTGCTGGTCGCGGGCGAAGGCGACCGCGGCCGGGGTGCTGGCGGTGGTGCCCGCCTGCGCGCTGCTCGCCGCGGCTGTCGAGTGCGCCCAGCTTTACACGCCCGGGCGCAACTGCTCCGCGTCTGACGTCGTGGCGCAGACCCTGGGGGCGCTGCTCGGGGTGGGGTGCTGGGTGCTGTTCGGCCAGGCACTCGCCGACCGCGCCCGCGCGATCTGGGACCGGTCCGCGGTGAACGCCGTGGGGCAACTGCTGCTCGCGTACCTGGGGCTGGTGCTACTGGTCCAGGTGCTGCCACTGGACCTCAGCCCCAGCCCTGCGGACTTCTACCGCAAGGCCCGCGCCGCGGCCCGGTTCGGGCTGTTCGGCGAGCTCAAGGGGATATCGGACGCAGAAAAATGGAAGCGGTACGGCGACCTGGCTAAGCTCGCCGCGCTGTACTTCCCGGCGGGGCTGCTCGCGGCCCGGCTGAAAGGACGGACCGAGCGGTGGAGTACTGTCCACGTCTTGAGCGCGGCGCTGGCGCTCGGGGTTTGCTTTGAAGCGGCGCAACTGGTCGTCCAGTCGCGCACGCCGAGTTTCAGTGACGTACTCGTCGGCGCGATTGCGGTCGTTGCGGGCTGGTACGCCGGGCGCGTTCACGACGAAGGGTTGGCGGTGCCGTTCGCCCTGAGCTGGTTCGTGGTGTGGTTCGCGGCGCTGACGCCCATAACGCAACCGCCGCCCGGAGTGCCGCCGCTGGACGCGCCGCGCCCGTTCGACTGGGTGCCGGGGCTCCCGCTCGAGAGCGGCGACCCGCTGTTCACGCTCGGCGAGTTGCTGACGAAGCTCGTGTTGTTCGGGCTGCTGGGGGTGATCGTGGCCGCGTGGCGGCTCCCCCCGCGGTGGCGCGGCGGGCCGACCGGGTCCGTCCGGGTCTCGGCGGTTGCAGCGGGCGGGCTGGGGCTGTTCGTGTCCGCGCTGATCGAGAGCGGGCAGCGGTGGACCGACACGCACACGCCGTGCGTCACGGACGTGCTGCTGGGCGGGGCCGGGGCCGCGCTGGGCGTGCTCGCGGCCAGCCGGCTCATCGCCGCACGAGCGGTACGCCGCTGACGTTTACATCCGGCCGCGTGTGCTAAGTAGAGGACATGGTGGTTTCCGACGCAGAACCCAAAGCCGCCCCCGCGCACGGCGACGCGCCCGTGACGCCGGCTCCGACCGCCCCGGGGGCCGAACCGCCGCTGTCCGTGATCGAGCCCGGCACGCGCGCGCTGCCCGACCTGCGCGAGCTGTGGCGGTACCGCGAGCTGCTGTTCTTCCTGGCCCTGCGCGACGTCAAGATCCGGTACAAGCAGACGGTGTTCGGGGTCGGCTGGGCGGTGGCCCAGCCGCTCGCCACGATGGGCGTGTTCGCGCTGTTCCTGGGCCGCATCGCGGGCGTGGGCGCCGGCGTGGAGCACTACCCGCTGTTCGTGTTCGCCGGCATGGTCGCGTGGGCGTTCTTCTCGAACACCGTGACCTCCGCGGCCAACAGCGTGGTGGCGAACGAGCGGCTCATCACCAAGGTCTACTTCCCCCGGCTCGCGATCCCGCTCAGCACGGTCGGGGTGGGGCTGTTCGACCTCGTGATCGCGTCCCTGTTGCTCGCGGCGATGGCCGCGTGGTTCGGGGCCGCGCCCGCGTGGTCGGTGCTGGTGCTGCCGCTCGTCGTGCTGGCGCTCGCCGTCAGCGCCGCGGGCGTGGGCGTGCTGCTGTCGGCCTTGATTGTGGCTCAGCGAGACTTTCGGTTCGTGCTGGGGTTCGGCGTGCAGTTGTGGATGTTCGCCACCCCGAGCCTGTACGTGCCGGCGGAGGCTCTTGGGCCGCGGGCGCAGGCGCTGCTCCCGCTGAACCCGGCGCACGGACTGGTAGCGGCGTTCCGGCAGGCGGCCCTGGGCGGCCCGTTCGACTGGTACGCGTTCGCGGTGTCGGCGGCGGTCGGCACCGCGGTCGCGGTCGCGGGGCTGGCGTACTTCCGGCGCACCGAGCGCTCGTTCGCGGACACCATCTGAGGCGACCATGCGACCGGCGATCCGGGTCGAACACATCTCGAAGCGGTACCGGCTGGGGGCGGCCCGCGCCGACAACAACCTGACCGAGAGCCTGCGCGCGGCGGCCGGGCGGCTGTTCGGCCGGTTCCGCGGCGGCCCGGCCGCAAGCGCGAACGAGTTCTGGGCGCTCAAGGACGTCTCGTTCGAGGTGCTGCCCGGCGAGGTGGTCGGCGTCATCGGCCGCAACGGGGCGGGCAAGAGCACGCTGCTGAAGGTGCTGTCGCGGATCGTCGAGCCGACCGGCGGGCGCGCGGAGATCCGCGGGCGGGTCGGGAGCCTGCTGGAGGTCGGCACCGGGTTCCACCCGGAACTGACCGGCCGCGAGAACGTGTACCTGAACGGCAGCGTGCTCGGGATGGCCCGCGCCGAGGTGAAGAAGAAGTTCGACGAGATCGTGGCGTTCGCCGGCGTGGACCGGTTCCTCGACACGCCCGTGAAGCGGTACTCGTCGGGCATGTACGTGCGGCTCGCGTTCGCCGTCGCGGCGCACCTGGAGCCCGAGATCCTGATCGTGGACGAGGTGCTGGCGGTCGGGGACGCGGAGTTCCAGAAGAAGTGCATCGAGAAGATGCGGGCCGTGAGCCGGAGCGGGCGCACGGTGCTGCTCGTGAGCCACAACCTGGCCCAAGTCGAGGGGCTGTGCAGCCGCGCGTTGACGCTCCAACAGGGAGAATCGCTCGGATTCGGTCCGGCCCCCGAACAGGTGCGCAATTACTTGGCCCAGGCCCGCGCGGACGCGGTTGCGGCCGTCGACCTCCGGGGGCACCCGCGGCGCGGCGACGCGACCCCGATTCTGACCGGGCTGACGCTGTTCGTGGACGGCCAACCCGCTACGGTCGCCCGGATGGGCGGCGCGCTCGGGCTGGAACTGTCTTACGCCCTCCCGCGCCGGCCCCGCGACTTGCGAATCGGCGTCACCTTGGAAAGCGCGTTCGGGGTCAAGGCCGCGACCTTCTCGCCCACCTACCAGGCGCCGCACCTGCTGGACGACCCGCCCGCTGAAGGCGTGATTCGGGCGGAGTTGCCGGCGTTTAACCTGATGGCGGGCACCTATTACTTGAACCTGTACGCGCAGGCCGAAGGGCTGTCGGACGCAGTCGAGCCGGCCGGGGCGCTGGAAATCGAGACCGCAGACGTGTTCGGATCAGGTCGCGTCCCGAGCGCGCAGGAAGCTGTTTGTTACTTACCTTGCGCGTGGTCGCGGTCGTGGTGACGAATTGATGCGCGTGAGCATTTATCAGGAACCGGCCGGGGCCGGAATCGGCGGCTCCGAGTTGGTAGTCGCGGCGATGGCCGCGGCGCTGCGCGAGCGTCACACCGTGCGCGTGCTGCACCACCATCAGGCCCTCACCCGCGCGCGCCTGGAAGCGTTCTCCGGGTGCGAACTGGACGGGGTCGAGCTGCGGCAGTTGCCGCCCGTAACCGAAGGCTGGTTCCCGGCAGGCGCGTCCGTTCGGGGGCTGCGGGCCGGCTACCGCGCGTGGAAGGCCGAGGCGGTCCGCGGGTGCGACCTGTTCGTCACCTCGACGCACAACCTGCCGCCGTTCTGCCCGGACGTGCCCGGTGTCTTGTACGTGCTATTTCCGGGGCCGGACCGCGCGAAGTTCTGGCCGTGGAACGCGCCACCGGCCCGCGGGCTGGGCGCCGTCAAGCAGCGGGTTGTTCGGTTGCTTCACGACCGGATGTGGCGCGAGCGGTTCGCCGGATACCCGGTGCGGCTCGCCGACTCACAGTTCTCCGCGGACTGGACGCAGCATTATTGGGGCGTCGCGGCGGACGTGCTCTACCCGCCGGTCGTGCTGCCCGAGCGGGCCGCGGCGGCGAAGCAAAACCGGATCGTGGTCCTGGGCCGGTTCGCGCCCAACAAGCGTCAGGCGGACCTCGTGCGGCTCTTCCGGGAACGGGTCGTCCTCCGGTTGCCCGAGTGGGAGCTGGTGTGCGTCGGGTCCGTTGGTACGTCCGAGCCGGACCGCGCGTACTTTGAGCACGCGCGGGCGGAAGCCGGCGGCGCACCGGTGCGGTTCGTGACCGACGCGACGCGCGAACAACTGGCCGCGGAACTGGCCGCGGCGAAGCTGTTCTGGCACGCGACGGGGCTGGGTGTCGACGCCCGGGCCGACCCGTTCGCGGTGGAACACTTCGGCATCGCCACGGTCGAGGCGATGGCGGCCGGTTGCGTACCGCTGGTGCCCGACCGCGGCGGACAGCCTGAGATCGTGCGCCACGGCACGGACGGCTTCCTGTGTGGTGGGGTAAGCGAGTTGGGCGACCGCGCCATCGAACTGGCGGGCGATGAGCTGCTCCGGGAGCGGCTCGCGCGGTCCGCTCGGGCGCGGGCGGAAGAGTTCGGGCGCGAGCGGTTCGTGAGCCGGTTTCGGGCGCTGCTGCGCCCGCTCACCGGCGATTCGTGAGGAGCAACAGCGGTGGCGTTCACGGCGGTGTATGTTCTGGTGGACCACGGCCGCGGGGCGTACGCCTCGATGGCCGAGGTGTCGGTGCGGGCGCTCCGCCGCGTGCAGCCCGGCGTGCCGGCGGTGCTGATCGGCGACGAGGACAGCCGCGCGTACCTGACCCGCGACCGCGGCCGGCTGCTGGGGCAATTCGATCGTGTGATCTGGGCGGCGACCGACCTGCCCAACTTGGTCGCGCGGAGCTTCGAGCTGAAGACGCGCGTGCGGAGCCTAGTCGCTGGCGACCTCGCCTACCTGGACGGCGACACGCTGCCGGTGCGCCCGTTCGCGGACCTGTTCGAGCGAACGGATTGGGACGTAGCCCTGGTCCAGGACCGGAACCATCACCGCCCGGTACACCCGACGGCGCCGAACTGGATCGAGCCGAAGCTGCAAAAGCACCGCTGGAGCGGTCCGCTCCAGCGGTATTTCAACGCGGGCATTCAGTACCTGCGAGACGTTCCGGCGGTACACCAGTTGGTCGCGGAATGGCGGGAGCGGTTGTGGGAGTCGCACGCGGTGGGCGAGCACGACGACCAGTTGCCGCTCAACTACACGCTGCACACGACCGCCGTCCCGGTGCGGCTCCTCGAACTGCCGGCCGCGTACAACGCGATGGTCGCGGCGCACCCGGTTCATGCGCGCGGGGCGAAGGTGCTGCACTTCTTCGCCGGGCCGGCCGCTTTGGCGGGGAACACGCTGCTCGGGCACTTGGTGCGGCACCTCGACGCCACGGGCGAGATCGACTGGCCGAGCTTCGACCGCGCGGTCGCGCGGGGCCACCCGTGGGTGCCCCCGTACTGGCCGCGGCGCCTGTGGCAGACCGGGAGCCCGGTGCGAGCCGTGGCCACCGCTCTCGGGCAGCGGCTGAAGTTACTACCGAAAGCAGCGAACGAGGAGGCCCGATGAGCGCCCCGGCCCTCACCGTCATCGTCCCGACGTACAACCGCTCGGGGTACGTCCGCGACTGCCTCACAGCGCTCAAGCAGAGCGGCGTTCCGGACCTCGAAGTCATCGTCGCCGACGACGGCTCCACCGACGACACGCGCGAGGTTGTGGCGGCAACCGACCCGCGCGCGAAGTACCTGTGGCAGCAGAACAGCGGCACCCCCGCGACCGCGCGCAACGCGGCGTTCAAGATCAGCACCGGCCGGTACGTCGGGTTCCTCGACTGCGACGACGAGTGGCTCCCCGGCGCCGCGGCCCGGGCGGTCGAATTTCTCGACAGGAACCCCGAGACGGACGCGCTGTTCGCCGAAGCGCGGATGGGTAACCCGCAAGAGGGGTACGTCTCGTGGATCGAGTCCGCAGGTCAGGAAGCGTTCTTCAAGCTCCCGCACAATGAGCCCGAACCCGGGTTCCGTGTTCTGGAGCGCGAGCCGTTTTTTCGGCGCATGGCCGTTCGCAACCCGGTGTTTATCGGGGCCACGATCTTTCGGCGCGAGGCGTTCGAGTCGGTCGGCCGGTTCGAGCCGACGTTGTGCGGCGCCGCCGACTGGGAGCTGTGGCTGCGGATGGCGCACCGGTTCACCTGGGCGTACATGGCGGAGCCGCTGGCGAAGTACACCCGGCACCTCGACAACATGTCGAGCAACCACGACAAGATGGTCGCGGAGTTCGTTCAGGCGCTGCGCAACGTGCTGGTGAAGTGCGACCTCGCCCCTCCAGACCGCGCGTTCATCCAGCGGCAACTCCGAACGCACCTGTTCGGGCACGCGTACCTGGCCTACGACCGCGGCGACACGGCGACCGCGCGGAAGCGGTTCTGGCGGTCGCTCCGGGCTGGCGACTGGCGCCCGTATACGCTCGCGCTGGCGGGGCTGTGCCTGCTACCGGGGCCGCTGGCGCGCCGTGCGCGCGGGGCGAAGCAAACCGTCGGAGGGACACGCGCGTGACGCCGAACGTGTGGATCGTGCCAGTCAACTACAACGGCCTCGACGACACCCGCAAGTGTCTGAAGTCGCTGGCCCACCTCGCACCGGCCGCGAACGTGGTCCTGGTCGACAACGCGTCCGAGCCGGACCCGACGCCCGCCCTGCGGGCGGAGTTCCCGTCGGTCCACGTCGTCCGGAACGGCGCGAACCTCGGCTGGTCCGGCGGGAACAACACCGGCATCCGTTACGCCCTCGCGCACGGCGCGGATTACGTTCTCCTGCTCAACAACGACACGACGGTCGCTCCCAACATCGTCGGCCGGTTGTTGGAAGCGTTCCGGGCGTACCCGTCGTTCGGCGTGATCGGCCCGGTGATCCGCTACATGGACGAGCCCGAAGTGGTGATGACCGACGGGGTGACGTTCAACCCGCCGGGCTTCCCGGGGTTCTTCCAGCGCAAAGAGGTTCCCGAGCGTACCGTCGAGCCGCCCGCGGCCGACGGCACCGACATCGTGAACGGCTGCTGCATGATGGTCCGCCGCGACGTGTTCGAGCGCGTCGGGCTGATCGACAACCACTTCTTCCTGATCCACGAAGAAGCCGACTTCTGCCTGCGGGCGAAGGAGGCGGGCTTCGACTGCGGCGTGCTGGCCGAGGCGCTCGTGTGGCACAAGGGCTCGACCGCGTTCAAGCGGGCCGGGAAGAAGTGGCAGCGGTACTACGACACGCGAAACCTCGCGCGACTGATCCGCAAGCATCGGAAGCTGAGCGGGCGCGGGCTGCTCTCGGCCTACGGCGCGTACCTGCGGTACGCGTACCACCGGTACTGTCACGAACGGGAGGACGCCCAGCCGGCGGCGGCCGACGCCGTTCTGGAAGGTTTGATCGACGCCGCGACCCGGCGCACGGGGCCTTACCGTGAACAGAAGCGCTGGGCGGTGCCGGTGCTGCGCGGCGTGTTCGAGCTGGGACGCCGGCTCAAGAGCGTATGAGTTCGGCCCCAGAACGCGGGCCTTTGCGTCGCTTAAAGTAACCACCCGTTGTCGCCCGGCGCGACGCCGGTAGACGCCGCGTTGCCACGTCGCGACGTTCTGGCGGTGCCGGTCCAGTTGCGCCGCGGGCGGCCACCCACCGGACCGGCGAGGCGGTACCTCGCCCCGGAGCTAAGTCTGCAACCCTGCGCCAACCCAGGACCGAATCACCCGGCTGCGAAATCAACAACGTAGATGCTTTTATACTCTACGCGGCCAGGAATGAGGTTTTGTCGAAGGTCTGGAACCGGAGCGTCATGAGGGTCTTGATCTCTTCTTGATATTCGGTCGCGGTCTTGTCCAGGCCGTCGTCAATGGCCGCCTGGAACGCAGCGAAATCCGGGTACGTGTGCCCCCTCAGCACCTTCTTCTTGGTGAATCTCCACAGCCGCTCGATCAGGTTCAGATTGGGTGAGTACGAGGTCAAGAACAACAGCGCGATGCCGAGCCGTTGGGCCTCCGCTTCGACCTTGGCGCACCGCTGGTAGCGGGCGTTGTCGAGCACCCGTGTGGTGGCCCGAGTCTTGGCGGCGGCGATCCTCACCAGCAACTCGATCATCGTGTCCGACGACACCCGGGTGGCATTGGTGACCCAGATCAACTGCCGGGTGACGGGGTTCCACGCCCCCAGCACGTTGTACCGCTGGCGCCCCGACGCACCTCGGATCATCATCCGAACCAGGGACCAGACCGCGCAAAGGTAGCACCCGCGCACGAAATGGGCGGCGTCCACGAACCACACGTCCCGTTGTCCCGCCTGAGCTTGGGCTAACACCGGGTCCAGCTTGGCGGCCTTGAATTCGGCCTGTGTGGCCATGTGCGGTTCGATCGTGCGGTTCGGCGGCAGCGGAATCGCGCCCATGCGGCGCCAGCTCAGCCGCAGGCTCTTTTTAAAAACGACCGCACCTGCGAGTCCCCGCGCCGGAGGCCCGTCAGTGCCTGGATGCGGTCACGCGCCTCGGCCACCGTGTGAGGCGGGTTCTTCTGAAACGACTCTTCCAGCGAGGTGCAATGGGCCTCCAGCGCGCTCACCGGTTTGACCCAGTGGAACTCCCGCAACCCGGCCACGCCCCGCGCCCGATAGATCGCCACGTACCGCTCGACGGTGGCTTTCGAGACCCCGGCCAAGATCCCCGCCCGCGCCTGGGTTTCGCCCGGACTGATGAGCCACAGCACTTCCATCCGGCACTGCACCCGTGGGTCCGGATGCGTGTACCGATCGCGCGACAGGGCGTCCCGATCTTCTGCACGGAACGTCAATGGAGTTCGCGCGCCCATCGGCCGCTCCTGGGGGTTGCAAGGTCAAATACATCAGACCACAAGACCCCAGCACTGCCTACCCTCATTCCGGACCGCGCGAAGTATAAGCTGCAGGCCCGCACGGCTTCACGTTTCGGTGTCGCGGGGC
>NZ_JAXBLV010000194.1:0-58657 GCF_034097035.1 Gemmata algarum | reverse complement strand
CGATATCGCCTTTCGGCCATTTGTCATCCGGCAGGCGCCCCGCGACGATGACAGCGGCGTCCGGCTTACGGACCAGTTTCGGCTGTTTAGGGAAGCACCGGAACCCGGTTTGCGAGCCGAACGCGATGCCGCTTTTGGTTCGCACGCAGAACTGGTCCAGCAATCCCCCGATCCGAAGCGCCACCTTGTCCGACTCGGCGCCCATTTCCTTTTCCTTGAGCCGGCCGTCGATCAATTCGTAGCGATCCCCGCCCGGCATTGCGAGCAGGTCGTCGGGTTCCAGCACCGCCGGGATCGCGTTGTGCGTCATGTGTCGCTCTCCGATTCACGTCGGCGAATTCTATCGTCCGTCCTGATCTGTTGTAAAGCGTGACGAACGGCGCCCGGAGTCAATTCGCTCCCCGGCGCGCAAGGGCGGGCGGCTCGCGGCCGCGCCTGCGGCGACTTCGTATCGTTCTGAGCACACGCTCTTGACGCGGAAAGGGTCGCTATGAACAAGCTCGCCAAGCACGCCGGGCTCGTGCTGTTTACCATTTTTGGGGTGCCGCTCATTATCGTGACCCCGTTCCTGCTGTTCGGGTTCATCGGCAAGCCGTGACCGCGGGCGCCCGCTCATTCAGACGAAAGGCAGTCATGACGCACCGCGATTTCGACGGGGCCTCCGTATCGGAAGTGGGGCTCGGGTGCTGGCAGATCGGCGGCGACCAGTGGGGCGACGTGGCCGAGGCCGACGCGATTGAGGTGCTGCGTGCGTCGGCCGACGCGGGCGTCACGTTCCTCGACACCGCCGACGTGTACGGGGCCGGGCGCAGCGAGGAACTCATCGGCCGGTTCCTCAAGGGATACCCGCGCGAGCGGTTCTTCGTCGCATCGAAGTTCGGCCGGTTCCCGCGCCCCGGGTGGCCCACCAACTTCGAGCCGAAGACGATCCGCGAGCACACCGAGAACTCGCTCAAGCGGCTCGGGGTCGAGCGCCTCGACCTCACGCAGCTCCACTGCCTGCCGATGGAGCAACTGAAACGCGCCGAGGTGTGGGACACCTTGCGCGGGCTCAAGCAAGAGGGTAAAATCGCCCGCTTCGGGGCCAGTGTGGAGTCGGTCGCCGAGGCCGAAGAGTGTCTGAAGCAACCCGACTGCACGTCGCTGCAAATCATCTTCAACATCTTCCGGCAAACGCCGGAAACCAGCGGCTTGCTCGACCGGTGCCGGCGGCGGGGCGTGGCGATCATCGTGCGGCTCCCGCTCGCCTCCGGGCTCCTGGCCGGGAAGTACACGCCGCGAACCACATTCGGGCCGAACGACCACCGCACCATCAACCGCAACGGCGAGAAGTTCAACGTCGGCGAGACGTTCGCCGGGCTCGGCTTCGAGACCGGGCTGGACATGGTCGAGAAGCTGAAGCCGCTTGTGCCCGCCGGTTACACGCTGCCGCAGCTCGCGCTGCGCTGGTGTCTGGACCACCCCGCGGTCACGACGATCATCCCGGGCGCCCGGAACCGCGCGCAGGCCGAAGCGAACGCCGCCGCCAGCGCTCTGCCGCCGATCGCGCCCGAGGCGCTGGCGCGGCTCCGCGAGTTCTTCGTTGCGACCGTGAAGCCGGCGGTGCGCGGGCCGGACTGATCCGAGCGAAATTTTTCTCGCACCCGTTTCTTGCCGCCGTACACTCAGGTTCCGTAGCATAACGCTACACTTGTGAAACTTTTCACAAAGTCGCGAGGGCGACCCGTGCCGGTCGCCCCGGCGGAGGCGAGTGCGTGCCTGCGATCTTCCCGCGATCACTCGACGGTTACGTCCGCCAAGGCGCTATTGGTCTGGCGGTGGCGGCCGCGCTCGCCGCGACCGGGTGGTACTACTACGCGCTGCCGAGCTACACCCGGGTCGGCTTCACGCCGGAGCAGCCGGTGCCGTTCTCACACGAGTTGCACGCCGGCAAGCTCGGAATGGACTGCGCGTACTGCCACCAGTCCGTGTGGGACTCGCCGCACGCCAGCGTGCCGGCCGCGCAGACGTGCATGAACTGCCACAACCCGAAGAAGGCGAACGTGAAGGGCGCCAGCCTGCTGCTCGCCCCGGTGCGCAACAGCTACGACACCGGCCGCCCGGTGGAGTGGAAGCGGGTCCACAAGCTGCCGGAGTACTCGTACTTCAACCACGCCGTTCACGTGAACAAGGGCGTGTCGTGCGTGTCGTGCCACGGGCAGGTGAACGAGATGCCGGTGGTGCGGCACGACAAGCCGCTCACGATGGGCTGGTGCCTCCAGTGCCACGCCGACCCGCACGCGCACCTGCGCGACGTGAAGGACGTGACGAACCTGAGCTGGAAGCCCCCGCCCGGTAAGACGGTGAACGAGATCGGCGCCGCGATCCAGAAGGACCTTCAGGTCGCCCCGCCGATGCACTGTCAGGCGTGTCACCGGTAAGTGAGGCGAGCGGCGCGGCGCAGAGCCCGCCGGTGCGTCGGACCCAAACCGGCGGGCTCTGCGCCGCGCCGCTCACGAGCACATGACCGAGCGAACCGACTACCCCCGCAGCTCCGAACGCCGGCCCGGCGCGCCGGCCCCGGAGTTCCCCGGCTTCGCGAACGTGTTCGAGTCCGCGGGCGAGGCGGAGCCGCTCGACGATCACCCCGCGGAAGCCGGCATCAACCGCCGCAAGTTCCTCGCGCTGTCCGCCGCCACCCTGAGCGCCGCGACGCTAGCCGGGTGCCGCCGCCCGGACATCCAGATCCTCCCGTTCTCGGCCGTCCCGGACGACCAGATCGGCCACGCCGTGCCCGGCAAGCCGACGTTCTACGCGACGAGCCTCCCGCGCCCCGGCGGCGCGCTGCCGGTCCTGGTCGAGAGCCACGACGGGCGCCCCACCAAGGTCGAGGGGAACCCGCAGCACCCGTGCAGCCTGGGGAGCACCGACGCACAGGCGCAGGCGACGGTGTACGACCTCTACAGCCCCGACCGGCTGATGTCGGAGAAGTGCCCCGGCGTCATGGAGGGCAAGGCGCCGCGCAAGTGGGAGGACTTCGACCGCTTCGCCCGTGCCACAACTGAGAGCCTCTTGGCGGACAAGGGTAAGGGGTTCGCGATCCTGACGGAGCAGGTCCCCTCGCCTTCGCTCCGGGCCTTGCGTGAGGCCCTCAAGGCGAAGCTCCCGCAGGCTACTTGGTTCAGCTACGAGGCCGCCGACACCGGCGAGGCGCTGAAGGGCGCGGAGATCGCGTTCGGGGCGAAGCTCGTCGCGCGGTATCGCTTCGACCGCGCGGACCTCGTCCTTGCGCTCGACGGCGACTTCCTCGGCAACGAGGGCGACCACGTTTACCAATCACGCGGGTTCGCGGCCAAGCGCCAAGACGAAGCGCACATGAACCGGCTCTACGTCGTGGAACCGACGTACACGGTCACGGGCACGATGGCCGATCACCGGTTGCGCCTCGCGGCGTCGCAGATCGGCGCGTACCTCGTTGCCCTCGCGAAGGAGTTGAAGGCCGCGCACGCAAAGGCGCTCAAGAAGCCCGACGCGCTGCCGGACCGCTTCCCGGCGGCGCCCGAGTTCCCCGAGAAGTGGGTCAAAGCCGTCGCGAAGGACGTTGCCGTGCACGCGGGGCGTGGGCTCGTCGTCGTCGGCCCGCGCCAGCCGGCCTGGGTTCACGCCCTCGCGCACGCGATGAACGAGGCCCTCGGCAACTACGCCGCGGGGCTCACCGAGTTCCGCGACGCGCCGCCCGAACACACCGACAAGACGCTCGCGGAACTGACGACCGCGATGGCCGCGGGGCATGTGAGCACGCTGCTCGTTGTCGGCGGCAACCCGGCGTTCAGCGCCCCCGCCGACCTGAAGTTCGCAGAGGGGCTCGCAAAGGTCGCGAAGAAGCTCCGGCTGGGACTCTACTACGACCACACCTCGGAGCTGTGCGACTGGCACCTGCCGCTTTCGCACCCGCTGGAGAGCTGGGGCGATGCCGAGGCGGGTGACGGCTCGCTGTGCTGCGTGCAACCGCTGATCGCGCCGCTGAACAGCGGTAAGAGTTCGGCCGACGACGCGGCCCCGCCCGCGCGCGGCGGGCGCACGGCGCTCGAAGTGCTGGCCCTGCTCGCGCAAGCACCCGGCGCCGACGGGAAGTCCGTCGGGTCGTTCTTCGCGGCCCAGAAGGCCGGTTACCACTACGTTCGTAAGGCGTTCGGCGACCGCAGCGGACTCGCGCCGACCGCGCCGAACTTCGACACCGAGTTCAACCGGTACAAGCAGGTCGGCTTCTTCCCGGTCGATGCCGAAAAGGCGAAGGCGCTCGGGTTCGCGAAGGCCGACGAGAAGGCGCCCAAGCTCAAGAGCGTGACCGCGAATAAGGCGAGCGTCGCCGCGGCGCTCGCGGCGGTGAAGGCCCCGGCGGCGCCGAGCAAGGACGCACTGGAAGTCACGTTCCGCCCGTCCTACGCGCTGCACGACGGCCGCGGCGCGATGAACCCGTGGCTCCAGGAGATGCCGGACCCGATCACGAAGCTGGTGTGGGACAACGCGGCGCTCGTCAGCCCCGCGACCGCGCGCGAGTTCGGCCTGTCCACCGGCGACGTGGTGCGGCTCGACCGCGACGGCCGCGCCCTGGAGGTGCCGGTGTTCGTGGCGCCGGGGCAGGCGGACCGCTCCGTCGCGCTGAGCTTCGGGCACTTCGGCGAGATGCGCATCGCGCACGTGCCCGACGGCGGCGGCACGAACGTGTTCCCGTTCCGCACGTCCGACGCGCTCCACACCGTCACCGGGGTGAAGCTCAAAAAGACCGGGCGCACGGCGGATCTCGTCGTTACGCAGGAGCACGGCGTCATACCCGAGGGCCGCGACATCGTCCGCGAGACGATCGCGCACGCCGATCACGGGACCGCTGGCGACGCACACACGCACCAGCCCCCCGGCGGACACGGGCCGAAGCTCGGCCTCGCGCCGGACGCGCACCTGACCGAAGAGGCGCTCAAGAAGCAGTTCCAGGGCGGTTACGGGAACAAGCAGCAGAAGCCGGCGCCCGCCAAGGAGAAGCAGGAGCGGTTCCCGCTCGACCTCGCCCGCCCGGAACTGCTGGACAGCCAGTTCCAGTGGGGCATGGTGTTCGATCTGTCGGCCTGCACCGGCTGCTCGGTGTGCGTGATCGCGTGCCAGGCGGAGAACAACATCCCCGTCGTGGGTAAGCACGAGGTGAAGCGCAACCGCGAGATGCACTGGATCCGCATCGACCGGTACTTCTCGGCGCAGGACGGCGAGACCGCCGACGCCGACCCGCGGGTCGTCTCGCAGCCGCTCGCGTGCGTCCACTGCGAGGCCGCGCCGTGCGAGCAGGTGTGCCCGGTGAACGCCGCGGTCCACAGCCCCGAGGGCCTGAACCTCCAGGTCTACAACCGGTGCATCGGCACCCGGTACTGCTCAAACGCGTGCCCCTACAAGGTCCGGCGGTTCAACTGGTTCGACTTCAACAAGCGGCGGCTGGACGAGCTCCGCGTCCCGACCCCGCTGGCGAGCGGCGGCGCCAGCTTCACCGACAGCGGCGTGCCCGAGACGCTGAAGATGCAGAAAAACCCCGACGTGACCGTGCGGATGCGCGGGGTGATGGAGAAGTGCACCTACTGCCAGCAGCGGATCGAGCGCGGCAAATACGGGGCGAAGATCGCCGCCGCGGAGGTGGCGCAGGGCCGGCGCACGATCGAGCTTGGCGAGACGCTGAAGCCGGGCGCAGCGGCGTCGGGCTACTGCCGGCCGAAGTACCCGGCGGCGGCGGGCTACGACCTCGACGCGCAGGGCCGCGTGATCGTGCCCGACGGCGTCATCGTGACCGCGTGCGAAGCCGCGTGCCCCACGCGGGCGATCACCTTCGGCAACATGCTCGACCCGCACAGCCGGGTGAGCAAGCTGAAGGCAAAGGAAGCGGACTACCTGCTGCTCGGCGAGTTGAACACGAAGCCGCGCACGAGCTACCTGCCGCGGGTGCGGAACCCGAACCCGGACATGGTGTGACGTACGCAAAGCTCAGGGCGTGGTGCGAGTGCCGGGCGGTCGTGATCGCCTGCGCCGCTTGGGCCGGGGTGCCCACCTGCTGCCTGGGCACCTTCGGCGATACGCTCGCCAAGGACCCGGCCGGCCCGCTGTTCTGGATCGTTAACGCGGGTGCCGGGGGTACGATCGGCGCGGCTGGAGGGCTCCTCGCGTGTGCTCTCGTGCGTCCGAAACGGGCGCGCAAGGTGTCGGCGGGGCCAACCGCCGTGCCGGCGGTGGTGAACGAGCGGCGAAGGGTCCGCGCGCTTCGCCGCCTGATCGGAATCCCGCTCGCGCTGCTGGGAGCGGTGATTTGGCTGTTCTGGATCTCTGAAGCCGTTCGCGGCCCGATGCGGTGAACGGCCGCTGTCGGGCAACGGGTCGGAGCGCTGAAATCGGTTCCGGGTGAACAGAACCCATTTGGTCCGCGAGATGACTACCGCTACACACGAGACGCACGACACGCCGCACGGGCCGACGTTCCCGGACCCGCTGCCGCGCATCCCGCTCGTGTGGGGGCCGGCGGACTACGACTCCGTCTCCCGGCAGGTGAGCGAGATCACCGAGAAGCCGCAGCCGTACTGGTGGTGGCCGACGCTGCTCCTCACGTCCGCGCTCACGTGCGGCGGGGTGCTCGCGGCCACCTACCTCATCTCGACGGGCGTCGGGGTGTGGGGCAGCAACGTCCCGGTCGCGTGGGCGTTCGACATCACCAACTTCGTGTTCTGGATCGGCATCGGCCACGCCGGCACGCTCATCAGCGCGATCCTGTTCCTGTTCCGGCAGAAGTGGCGCACGTCGATCAACCGGTTCAGCGAGGCGATGACGATCTTCGCCGTGATGTGCGCGTTCATCTACCCGGGCATCCACGTCGGCCGGTTCTGGTACGTGTGGTTCTCGATCCCGCTGCCCAACGCGAACCACATCTGGCAGAACTTCCGCTCGCCCCTGCTGTGGGACTTCTTCGCGATCTCGACGTACTTCACGATCTCGCTGATCTTCTGGTACATCGGGCTGATCCCGGACCTCGGCACGCTCCGCGACCGCGCGAAGAGCCGCGCCCGGCAGATGGTGTTCGGGGTGCTCGCGCTGGGGTGGCGCGGCAGCACCCGGCACTGGCGCCACTACGAGGTCGCGTACCTGATGCTCGCCGGCCTCAGCACCCCGCTGGTGCTGAGCGTCCACTCGGTCGTGAGCTTCGACTTCGCGACCTCGCTGATCCCGGGCTGGCACACCACCATCTTCCCGCCGTACTTCGTCGCGGGGGCGATCTTCGGCGGGTTCGCGATGGTGCTCCAGGTGATGATCCCGGCCCGCGCGGTGTACAAGCTGGAGAACATGGTGACGGTCAAGCACATCGACGTGATGTGCAAGTTCATCATGGCGACCGGCACCATCGTGGGGTACGCGTACTGCATGGAGCTGTTCATCGCGTGGTTCTCGGGCAGCCCCTACGAGTGGCAGACGTTCAAGAACCGCGCGTTCGACGGCGACTACACCTGGGCCTACTGGGTGATGATGACCTGCAACCTGTTCATCCCGCAGGTGTTCTGGGTGCGGTGGTGCCGGCAGACGCCGTGGTTCGTGCTGCTGGTGGTCACGTTCGTGAACGTGGGCATGTGGTACGAGCGGTTCGTCATCATCGTGCAGTCGCTGCACCACGACTTCCTGCCCGGCTCGTGGGGGCAGTTCCACCCGACGTGGGTGGACTGGCTCCAGATGATCGGCGACTTCGGGCTGTTCTTCACGCTGGTGCTGCTGTTCCTGCGGGCGCTGCCGATGGTGGCGATGGCGGAGGTGAAGGGCGTGCTGCCGATGGCGAACCCGCACGGGACCGTGCCGGCCCCGGGGGCGTACCTCAAGGGAACGGACGGCACGTACCCCACCGCGGACCACGCGATGGCCGCGGCGTTCGGCCCGCCGTCGCAGCCCGTCACCGAGGTGAGGCCGCACCCCGAGCCGGTGCCCGCGTTCGTCCCGACGCCGGGCGGCACGGGCGCCCCGTGGGGCGCGGTCGCGGAGTTCGCCAACGGCGCGCAACTGCTCGCCGCGGCCAAGGCGGCGCTGGCCGCGGGGTACACCCATTTGGATGCGTGGACCCCGTTCTACGTCCACGGGATGAAGGAAGCGATCGGCCGCACGCGGAGTCGGCTGCCGGTGTTCACGCTCGCCGGCGCGCTCACCGGCCTCACCGCGGCGGTAGTGCTCCAGTTCTACCTGATGGCGTACTACTACCCGACGGTCGTGGGCGGGAAGGAGTACCGCTCGTGGGAAGCGTTCGTGCCGGTGTTCTTCGAGATGACGATCCTGTTCGCCGGGTTCTTCACGCTGTTCAGCCTGATCGGGCTGTGCGGGCTGCCGAAGTTCTTCCACCCGCTCGACAGCCACCCGACGTTCGGCCGCAGCACGCAGGGCGGGTTCTTCCTGACGGTCGAGGCGAAGGACGCGAAGTTCGCCCCCGACCAGACGCGGGCCTTCCTGGAGTCGCTCGGCGGGAAGCACGTGGCGGTGGTGGAGGCGTAACGGCAACCCGCCCGCGCCGCCTCTGGGGAGAGGGGCTGGGTTCTTCGAGGCCGATGAAGCATGTACGGCGTTGACCCGAACCTGTTCATGAACGGCGTGCTGGCGGCGGTCCTCGCCACCGGCGCGCTGGTTCTCGTCGCGACGGTGCTGGCCGCGTGGCTCGGCTGCCGCGGGCGGGTGATGTCGTACCTCTACATGTTCACCGCCCTGTTCGTGACGTTCGGGGCCGTCGTGGGCGTGCTCGGGTTCCGCGGGCGTGGCAGCGACGCGCGGCCGTGGCACCTGTTCCTGGACATGAAGTACCAGGCGAAGTACACGAGCCAGGGGCAGAGCCGGTACTTCGCCGACGGGCGCAGCAGCCGCCTGCCGGTGGAGGGCACGGTCCCGTTCGACGGCACCGACTACGCCGCCGACGCCGGCCGGCACGCCGCGCCGAACCCGGACTTCCTGAAGGCCGACCCGCGCTACTACACCGGGGTCGCGAACGCCGCGGCCAAAGGCCCGGACGGTGCCCCGGCGAAGCCCGCATTCGTGACCACCGAAACGGCGGTGGCGCTGCGCTTCAAGCCGCACGGCCACTGGTTCGGCGTGCGCGTTGTGCCGCCAACGATCCCGCCCGAGAAGAGCGTCGAGCCGCGGCTCCGGGACCGCTGGGTCGGCGCCCGGGTGTGGCCGGTGAAGCAGTCGGCCGCGGTGACGGTCCGGTCCACAAAACTGAACGAGACGTACTGGGTCAATCACCTGCCGCCGACGGCCGTCGAGCGGGCCGGCGGGTGGGAGGCGCTGCTCAAGCGCGGGCAGGCGCAGTTCGACCGCCACTGCGCGGTGTGCCACGGCGCGAGCGGGCGGGGCGGTGGCGGCGAACTCGCTTACGGAATCGTCGGCGCATACGGGCTGAGTGTGCCCCCTGCGAACGTGGTCGCGCCCGAGATCCAGGCCCAGCCGGACGGACAGTTGTTCGGCACCGTGACCAACGGGAAGGGCGCGATGCCCGGTTACGGGCACCAGGTCCGGGACGTGTTGGACCGGTGGGCGATCGTGGCGTACGTGCGCGAGTTGCAGTTCGCCTACGGCAGCCCTGCGGTGAAGTGAGGTCGGCGGCGCCGCACACAGAGAAGGTCGATGAGTAGCGCGAGCATCAACAACGAAACGCACGGCGAGCCGCACCCGCTCACGTACCCCGCGGGGCTGCCGGACCGCGTCGCGCCGGTCGGCGACGCGCTCGGCCGCGCCGCTCGCGTCCTGGGCGCCGCCGTGCTGGTGTCCGGGGCGGCGCTCGCGGTTGGGTGGCGCCTCGACCCGAAACAGTTCTACCACTCGTACCTGTTCGGGTACGTGTTCGCCCTCGACATCGCACTGGGCGCGCTGTTCTGGACGATGATCCACCACGTCGCGGACGCCGGCTGGTCGGTCGGGCTGCGCCGGGTGTTCGAGAACATCAGCCGGGCGATCCTGCCGCTGACGGTGCTGTTCCTGCCGGTTCTCGTTGGGACATTTACCGGCGAATTGCACGCGTGGTATAGTTTCGTCCACGGCCAGGAGCCGCTGGAGGGGTACCTGAAGCACCTCTGGCACGTGAAGCACACGTACTTCGCCACGCCGTTCTTCCTGGCGCGGCTCGCGCTCTACTTCGCCGTGTGGGTCGGGTACTCGGTGGCGATGCGCCGCTGGTCCACGAAACAGGACGCGGTGGGCGGCGTGGCCCTCACGCGGACGATGCAGTGGTGGGCGCCGTCCGGCGTGGCGCTGCTGGGGCTGACGAGCAGCTTCTTCGCGTTCGACGTGCTGATGAGCCTCCAGTACTCGTGGTTCAGCACGATCTACGGCGTGTACTTCTGGGCCGGCGGCATCCGCGGCTCGCTCGCGACCGGCGTGCTGCTCGTGCTGGCGCTCCGCGCGGCCGGCTTCCTGCGGAACACGATCACCGTCGAGCACCTGCACGACGTCGCGAAGATCATGTTCGGGTTCACTGTGTTCTGGACGTACATCGCGTTCTCGCAGTACTTCCTGATCTGGTACGGGAACGTGCCCGAGGAGACGCAGTTCTACCTGCTGCGGCGCAACGGGGGCTGGTACACGCTATCGATGCTGCTGCCGATCCTGTATTTCGTGGTGCCGTTCTTCATGCTGCTGCCGCGGGCGCACAAGCGGTCGCCGTTCTGGCTCGCGGTCGCCAGCGCGTGGATCCTCGTCATGCACGCTTACGACCTCTACTGGCAGGTGATGCCGGTGCTGCACCAGGACACGGTCCACTTCCACTGGCTGGACGTGGCCGCCCCGGTGTGCATGTTCGGGGTGCTGCTGCTGTCCGCGGTGTGGGGCTTCGCGCGGCTTCCGCTGATCCCGATCCGCGACGCCCGGCTGAACGAGACGATCGGGTACGAGAACGAGACGCCGTGAGCGGCCGGCGCGGCCCCGACACACGAGACCATACGATGTCCGACACACCCGCCTCCGCCGATCGGTCGCCGCGCTTCCCGTTCGTGACGGTGGGGGCGGCGCTGGGCGTGCTGTTCGCGTTCCTGTTCCTCATGTGGCTCGTGACCACCCGCGAGAAGGAGGCGGACGCCCAGCGGGCCGCCGACACGAAGGCCGAGCCGAAGCCCGACGCCGCGACCAAGCTCGACGAGGTGAAGGCCCGCAACGAGGCCGCCCTCAACGGGGTCGGTGCGAAGATGTCCCGCGACGAGGCACGCGGCAAACTGCTCGCGCGGCTGAAGGGGCCGGGCGACACGATGCCGTTCCCCGTGCCCGAGCCGGTCCAGCCGGCGGCGCCGAAGAAGGACGAGCCCAAGAAGGACGCGAAGGAGAAACAGTGAGCGCGTTCCACTCCGCACTGTTCGCTGCCGGGGGCGGGGCCGCCGAGGGCGCGGCGGCCGGGGGCATGAGCCCGACCGACGTCGCACTGTTCGCCACCGTGATCGGCTCCATGCTGCTGTTCGGCGGGGCCGCCGTGCTGGCGCTGAGCTGGGCGTTCCGGGCGGGGCAGTTCGACAACTTCCAGCAGGGCGCGCGGTCGATCTTCGGGCCGGACGAGCCGATCGGCGAGGGGACGGACGCGTTCCCGGGCGCGCGGCCGGCCGAAGCCGACCTCGCGCCGGAACCGGTTTCCGTGACCGGGCCGCCGGCCCGGCGGTGAGTGACGGGGGGCGCTGGGGCGCACAGGGCTCCCGCCCTGTGCTACGCCCGGCGACCCCTCCGGGGTGCCAGACCAAGGCACAAGAGCAAAGTCAAAAGGCAAAGAGGATGCAGCGCTTTTGTCTTTTAACTTCTTTTCCGCCCCGGAGGGGCCGGCGGGCGTAGCACAGGGCGGCAGCCCTGTGCCCAGAGGCGCCGCGAGTGGGCGCACAGGGCGAGAGCGGCGTGAATGGATGCACAGGGCTCCCGCCCTGTGCAGGGCTGGGTGCCCAGCGCCGGCGATCCGGGCGAGAACGCGATTTTTGGGAGACCGATGCGACATGGCCGCGACCGCTGAGCTATCCCCGTACGACCGCGCGAAGTCGGCCGCGGAGCGCGCCGCGATCGACGCGTCGTGCCGCGGCCCGGTGCTGTTCTTCGCGTCCGCCGCGGTCCTGTGGCTGCTGGTCGGGTCGCTGCTGGCCCTGGTGGCCTCGGTCAAGCTGCACAGCCCGTACTTCCTCACCGGCACCGCCGAGCTGACGTTCGGCCGCGCCCGGATGGCGCACCTCCAGGCGGTCGCGCTCGGCTGGGCCACCCTCGCGTCGATGGCCGCCTGCCTGTGGCAGATGTGCCGGCTGTCCCGCGCCGAGCTGCCGTACCCGAAGCTCCTGTACCTGGCCGGCGCGCTCTGGAACGTGGGCGTGTGCATCGCCGTGTTCGGCGTGCTGCTCGGGGCCGGCCAGTCGGTCGAGTGGCTGGACGCGCCGCCGGCCGCGGCCCCGTTCTTCGTGACCGGCCTGGGGATCGTGTCGGCGTGGGTGGTGGCGGTGTTCCGCCGCCGCCGCGAGGCGCACGTGTACGTGACCCAGTGGTACATCTTCGGGGCGGTGTTCTGGTTCCCGTGGCTGTACCTCGTGGCCCAGTTCGTGATCTTCTGGATGCCGGTGACCGGGGTGGTGCAGCCGATCGTGAACTGGTGGTTCGGGCACAACGTGCTCGGGCTCTGGTTCACCCCGATCGCCGTGGGCACCGCGTACTACCTGATCCCCAAGATCATCGGCCGCCCGGTCCACAGCTACTACCTGAGCATCATCGGGTTCTGGTCGCTGGCCCTGTTCTACGCGTGGGCCGGGATGCACCACCTGATCGGCGGGCCGATCCCGGCGTGGCTGGCCACCGCCAGCACCGTGGGCAGCATGATGATGATCATCCCGGTGCTGGCGGTGGCGATCAACCACCACATGACCATGCTGGGCCACTTCCACCGGCTGCGGTACAGCCCGGCCCTGCGGTTCACGGTGTTCGGCGCGATCTCGTACACGCTGGTGAGCTTCCAGGGCTCGCTCATGTCCCTGAAGTGGTACAGCGAGACGGCCCACTTCACGCACTACATCGTGGCGCACGCCCACTTCGGGGCGTACGCGTTCGTGACGATGATCCTGTTCGGGCTGTTCTACTACATGGTCCCCCGGCTCACCGGGCGGGAGTGGGTCAGCAGCCGGCTCATCCGGGTCCACTTCTGGTGCACGTCGATCGGGATCACCGCTTACGTGGTCGGGCTGTCGGTCGGCGGGTGGTGGCAGGGGGTGATGATGAACAACCCGGACGTGCCGTTCGCGCGCATCGTGCAGTACACCCAGCCGCACCTGCTGGGCCGGTCGCTGGCCGGCGTGCTGCTGACCGTGGGGCACCTGGCGTTCGCGGTGTCGTTCGCGGCGAACGTGGGCGGGTGGGGCCGGCGGCGCTCCAGCGGCCCGACGCTGTTCGCGCAGCCGGCGGGGCAGAAGACATAAGAGCGTTCACCGCAGAGGGCACAGAGGGCACGAGAGAAAGACAAAGAATTGAGTAACTCTCGTGCCCTCTGTGCCCTCTGCGGTGAACGCTCTTCTCTGTGTTTTGAGGACGGGAACGATGGACCGCGGGATGGTGATCTTCCTGGGCGCGCTGCTCACGTTCTCGTCGAGCTGGCTCGGCCTGATCGTGTTCCCGTACTGGCAGTTGGGGAACGAGAAGCCGTACCAGAAGAGCGAGGGTGAGGACCCGTACCCGCGGCCCCTGTCGGGCGCCGAGCTGGCCGGCATGAAGGTGTACCAGCACAACGGGTGCATGTACTGCCACACGCAGCAGGTGCGCAGCGCGCGGTTCGGCGGCTGGACCGACGCCGACGGCGTCGAGCGGACCGGGGCCGACATCAAGCGCAGCTACGGGCTGCGGCGAACCGTCTCGCGCGACTACATCTACGACAACCCGACCATGCTCGGGACCATGCGCACCGGCCCGGACCTCGCGAACATCGGGGTGCGGAACCCGTCCGACGCGTGGCACCACACGCACCTGCTGAACCCGCGGTCGGCGAACGTGTGGAGCGTCATGCCGTCGTTCCCGTTCTTCTACACCCGCGAGAAGGTCACCGGGGCGCGGAGCGACCGGGCGCTGGCGCTGGGCCGCGAGTGGACCGTTGACCCCGGGTACCGGTGGCGGCCGAGCGACGGCGAGTGGGCCGACATCGTGGCGAAGCGCGGGCCGGAGCTGGTGGCGCAGTACACGGCCGGGCGGGCGGAGTCCATCGACATCTCCACCGCGGACGGGAAGAAGCGGCTCCTGGAGTTCTGGCTCACGACCCCGGAAGAGGACTACCAGGTGGTGCCGAACGCCGACGGCGACGCGCTGGTCGCGTATTTGCTCGCACTGCGGAAGGCCGAAGTTCCGCTGCCGGAGGCGAAGGAATGAGCGACACCAACCCGACCAACGCCCCGGTCCGCACCGACGCCCCCGTGGTCCCCACCGGCGGCGACTCGGTCCAGGACCTGCACCGCGCCCACATGGCGCAGATGAACGACCCGGTGATGCTCACCGCCGACGGCGTGGACGACACCGCGGTGGACGAGCCCGGGGCCGGCGGCGCGGACTCGGTGCAGTCGATGCACGACGTGCTGATGCGCGAGCAGGCCGAGCCCCGCGACGGGTTCGAGCCGGTGCCGTTCTGGGTGGCGGTGGTGTGCGGCGCGCTGCTCATGTGGGGCGGGTTCTACGTCGGCTCTAACTCCGCCGACTTCCGCGCCGACGTGTTCGACGAGCCGAACCCGGTCGCCACCCCGGTGGCCGGGCCGGTCACCGACCCCGACCCACAAACGGTCGAGGAGCTGAAGGCGATCGGTGGGCGTAAGTACAATGCCATCTGCGCCGCGTGCCATTTGCCGGAAGGGGTGGGCAAGCCCGCGGAGAACATCCCGCCGCTCGACGGGTCGAACTGGGTCACGGGCGACCAGTCGTCGCCGGCGCGGCTGTCGCGCATCGTGCTGTACGGGCTCAAGGGGAACATCGAGGTGAAGTCCCCGCAGGTGCCGCGCACGGCGTGGGGCGCCGCCGCCATGCCGCCGCACGCGGACCAGCTCAAGGACTACGAGATCGCGGGCGTGCTGACCTACGTGCGCAACAGTTGGTCGAACAAGGCCGACCCGGACGACAAGAAGCCGGCGATCACCGCCGCGACGGTCCGCGCCGCCCGGGCGAAGGACGGCAAGCGCGACTCGGTGACCGCGGCCGAGCTGCAAGAGAAGTTCCCGAAGGACTACGCCGACCCGCCGGCGCCGAAGAAGTGACCCGGCTTTCGGTTGGTCTTCAATCGGATCTTAGTCGTTTTAAGTTCGAGCTGCGGAGCGTGCCCTGGTTCTCGGTGTGGCCCGCTCACTCCGTGAGCGGGTGCTCCGGGTGTCGGATGTGCGCGGCGCGCCACGACCACGCCGGCCCCCGGAACGGACTTGGTGCGCGGGGCACCCGCTCACGGAGTGAGCGGGCCACACTCGCGGGCAGAGTCGCAGACGGCGCCGGTGCCCCGGTTCTCGGTGTGGCCCGCTCACTCCGTGAGCGGGTGCTCCGGGTGTCGGATGCGCGGGGGGCGCCACGACCACGCCGGCCCCCCGGAACAGACTTGGCGCGCAGGCCACACTCACGGCAGAACGGCGGCGCGAACTTGGTACGACGCGGGTTCTGACAGAATCGATTTCGTGTTCGTTCCCCAAGTCGCGTCACCCCGGGAAACGAACACGAAACACCCGCCGGGCCGCGAGGTCGGAAGCACGGCCACAACACAATGACCACCTGCGCGAACTGTCACGGGCCGATCACCGGGGCCGGGTACGCCGGCCGCGCCGGCGGCGCCCGCCCCGCGCCGCTCTACTGCTGCTTCGGCTGCGTCGCGGTCGGCGAGCGCGCGTGCGACGCCGGCGCGTGCGGGGCCGGCGCGGAACCGGAGTTCACGCAACTCGGGTGGCGCCTCGGGGTCGGGGTCCTGGTCGTCGGTCAGTCGATGATCTTCGGCCTCGCGCTGAACGTCCACGACGACGTGCCCCCGGCGGCCCGCGAGCTCGCCCAGTGGGGCATCCTCGCGGGCACGGCCCTGGTCGCGGCGCTCCTGGGCGGGCCACTGGTCCGCGCCGCCGCGCGCGAGATGCGCCGCGGGCGGCTCACCATCGAGGCCCTCTTTCTCCTCACGGCCACCGGGGCGCTGGCCGCGTCCCTTCAAGCGCACCTCACCGGACACGGCAAGATCTACTTCGAGGTCGTGTCGGTCCTGCTGGTCGTTTACACGCTCGGGAAGGTGATCGGGGCGCGGTCCCGCGCCGCCGCGCTGGCCGGCTCGCGGGCCTGGGGCGACCGGCTCAGCTTGTGCCGCCTGCTGGGCGCGGACGGGGGCGCGCGGACGGTGGCGGTCGCGGACGTGAGGCCCGGCGACGTGGTGGAGGTTCACCCCGGCGAGCTGGTCCCCGTGGACGGGCTGGTTCGCGACGGCACCGGCTTCGTGTCCGAGTCCGCCGTGAGCGGCGAGCCGTTCGCGGTGGTGCGCCGGCCCGGCGACCGCGTCCTCGCCGGCTCGGCCAGCTTCGACGCCGCCTTTCGTGTGACCGCGACGGCCAGCGGCCGCGAGCGCGAGATCGACCGGCTCCTGAAGGTGGTCGAAGAGGCGCGCGACAAGCCGCTGTCGCTCCAGAGCCGCGCCGACCGGCTCGGGCGGTGGCTCTTCCCCCTGGTCGTGCTCACCGCGCTCGGCACGTTCGCGTACTGGTCCCTGGGCGCCGGGGCCGGGTGGGAGGTCGGGCTGTTCAACGCCATGTCGGTGCTGCTGGTCGCGTGCCCGTGCGTGATCGGGCTGGCGACGCCGGTGGTGGTCTGGTCCGCGCTGAACCGGCTCGCGGAGCGCGGGGTGATCGTGAACAGCGGGGACGCGCTCGAGCGCCTCGCGGCCGTCGATCGCGTGATGTTCGACAAGACCGGCACCCTGACCGACGACGCGTTCGCGCTGGTCGATGTACGGACGGTCGCGGTCGGGGCGGAGCGCGCGAAACTGCTCGGGTGGCTGTCGCTGGTGCAGGCCCAGAGTTCGCACCCGGTGGCGAAGCCGTTCGCCGAACTCCCCCGGCCGTTCGCACCGGGCGCCGAGCCGCGGGTGGACGCGCTGCACGCGGTCCCGGGGTGCGGCGTGGTCGCGCAACTGGTCGAAGCCGACGGAACGCGGCACGAGGTGAAGGCCGGCGTCGCGGAATGGGCCGCGGCGGGCGCGGGCGCGCCGGAACCAGACGGGAGCAAGGCGGTTCACATTTCCGTCGACGGGTCGTGGGCCGGCGTGGCGGTTCTGACGGAACGGCTCCGCGATTCGACCCCTCGGGCGCTGGCGCACTTCGCGAAGCTCGGGGTGCCGGTGCAAGTGCTCACCGGCGACGTTCCGGGCCGGGCCGAGGCGCTCGGGCTGCCGGACGCGCGGGGCGGGATGCTGCCGGACGAGAAGCGCGCCGCGGTCGCGCGCGCAAGGGCCGACGGCGCGAAGCCGCTGTTCGTCGGCGACGGGATCAACGACGCGTCCGCGCTGGCGTCGGCGCACGTCGGGGTGGCCCTCGCGAGCGGCACCGACCTCGCGGTCAGCGCGGCCCCGGTCACGCTGTACGGGGGCGACCTGTCGGCGCTGCCGTGGGCGGTCGAACTGAGCCGCAGCGCGGTGCGGGCCGTGCGCGTGAACCTGGCCCGCGCGGTGGCGTACAACCTCGTGGGCATGACGCTCGCCGCGTGCGGGGTGCTGTACCCGGTGGTCGCGGCCGTGCTGATGGTGGTGTCGAGCCTGACGCTGATCTTCTCGTCCACGCGCGTCGGGTGCGGGCACGAAGAACCTACCCCCCCGGCCCCCCTCCCTGAAGGGAAGGGGGAGAAAGAATCTTTGCCGAGCGACAACGTTTCCGCGCGTCCTTTGTTTTCCTCCCCTCTCCCTTCAGGGATGGGGCTGGGGGGTGGGTCTTTCTCCCCCTTCCCTTCAGGGAGGGGGGCCGGGGGGGTAGGTCTCGCCCACGCGCTCGCGTTCGCGCTCCAGGGCGCCGCGTTCCTGCTCCTCCTCGCTGCGCTCCGCACCCCGGTCGCGGGTGCGCTCACCCTTGTTGGGTTCGCGGCGGTCGGCGCGGGGCTCGCGGTGGCGTGGCACCGGTGCGCCGTCCCGCACTGGCTCGACATGTGTTTCGGAATGGTCACCTTCGGCAACCTCGGAATGGTGCTCGGGTGGTGGGCCGACAACGGGTGCGCCGCGCTGCCCGATCACGCCTGCTGCGGCTGCGTCGAGGCCATGCGCGAGGGCGTCATGAGGCCGTGGATGTGGGTCGGGATGCTGGCACTCGCCAACGTCGCGATGAAGTGGTTCGGCAAGGGGCCGGCGCCGGGGGGCGAGCACGCGGTCGCGATGTACACCGGCGGCAACGTCGGGATGGCGCTGGGGATGATCGGCGGCGGGTGGCTCGCGGCCAAGACCACGCTCGCGAACATGGTCGCGGGCGTGGCGCTCAGCTTCGCGGGCATGACGGCCGGGATGCTCGCCGGGATGCTCGCCGGGACGTGGCTCGTCGAGCGGTTGCTCGTCGGGCTCCGGGCCGTCGGGTTCTGGCCGGCCGGGTGGCGGATCGGGGCTACACGTACTTCTTGACGAAGTAGAACGCCGACAGCCCGAACCCGATGGCGATGACCGCGTACCGCACGTAGCTCGCCGGGAGCCGCCGCGCCACGCGGGCGCCGATGTAGCCCCCGGCGGTGGCCGCCGCCGCCATGACCAGCACGAAGTTCCAGTCCACCAGCCCGTCGCGCACGAAGACCACCACGCTCGCCGCGTTGATGAGCGCCGCGAGGCATGTCTTCACCGCGTTCATGCGGTGGATGTCGCCCACCCCCATGAACCCCAGGGCGCTGAGCATGAGGATGCCGATCCCGGCGCCGAAGTACCCGCCGTAGGTCGCGACCAGGAACTGGAACCCGATCACCAGCGCCTGCGTGAGCCGCCCCGGCTCGTGGTGCTCGGGTTGCACCCCGTCTCTCGCGGCCCGGCTCTTCACCCACTTCGAGAGCGGGGCCTGTGCCACGAACAGCAGCGCGGCCGTCAGGATCAGCCACGGCACGAGGGTGGCGAAGGCGTCCTGGTTCTCGCCGACGAGCCACGCGCCAAGGAACCCGCCCGCGAGGCTCGGCGCGCACATCCGCAGCACGAACCTTCGGCACTCCCACAGTTCCTTGCGGTAGCCCAGTGCCCCGGCGCACGAGCCGGGCAGGAGTGCCACGGTGCTGGTGCCGTTCGCCATCGCCGCGCTGAGGACGCCCGTCAGCGCGGGGAACGTGAGCAGCGTCCCGCCGCCGGCCACGGCGTTCATGATTCCGGCCAGGAACGCGGAGCCGCACAGGAACGAGTAGGTCCAAAAGTCGATCGGCATGCCCGGAGCCTAGGAGAGACGCGCGCCGGCAAGACCGCCCGGGGCGCTCGGACTATTCTCGGTCCCCGCGCCGGAGGCAACAGGGGGCGCGGCACATCGAACCGGAAGGCGCCGCCCGAAGCGACCGGCTGGGGCGGGCGGTGTCATCAGGTTAGGTGATTAGCAAAATTCTAGGGCAGCAAGTAGGCTGTCCCAATGACCCTCGAAGAGTATGAACGCCACGTGGTTGGGCCGCTCTGCTGGCGGCGCCATCAGGCCACCCACGGGAGCTCGGCTGGGCAGCGGCAGTGCCCCGGGGGCCGGACTAAATGGAGCTACCACCGTCGCAAGGTCCAGTGGGAGTTGCTCCGGGCGTTCGCATTAAGTACCACGGCCACCACGCGGCTCAGGTGGTCCGGTGTAGCGACCCCACGGCCCATGCCGCGTACACCCGGTTCCGCCTCGCCCTCCAGGCCATGACCGATGAGGAGAAGCGGCCCTGGCTCGGAACTTTGGAGCTGGACGAGTCGTACTTCGCGGGCAAGCGGAAGGGCAAGCCGGGCCGCGGCGCGGGCGGAAAAGTCCCGGTGTTCGGCATCCTGGAACGGGCCGGGCGGGTGTACACGGTGGCCGTTCCGAACGGCACCAAGGAGGCCCTGCTGGCCAAGATCCGAGCCACGACGGTCAAAGGGAGCGTGTTCTACACCGACGAGTTCGCCAGCTATAACGACGGCCAGAGCCACGGCAAGCACGTGCCCATCAACCATCAGGAGACGTTCGGAGTGGTGGCCGCACACATCAACGGGATCGAGGAGTTCTGGAGCTTCACCAAGCGCCTGTACCGGCCACCGTTCCAACCTAAACCCAGCCCTAGAATTTTGCTAATCACCAAATTTGCCATACCCATCACGCCATCACGCCCGGCGTGCGTAAATTGTTGTCGGTCCTGGCACGGCTATCGCACACAACCGTCACCCGATCCGCGGGCCAAAATCCGAGAGGTGGAATGTCAGAACTGACCCCCCACGCTGCTGTCCGGACGGCTCTCGCCGCCCGGTTCTCCGCCGTTCGGGCCGAAACGGAGCGGCTCTGCGAGCCGCTCGCGGTCGAAGACTACCAACTTCAGTCGATGCCCGACTGTAGCCCGCCGAAGTGGCACCTGGCCCACACCGCTTGGTTCTTCGAGACCTTCATACTTTCCGCACACGAGCACCGCTACCGCCCGTTCCACCCGCGGTTCAACTACCTGTTCAACTCGTACTACGACGCCGTCGGCGACCGCTGGCCCCGCGCGGCGCGCGGGCTACTCTCCCGGCCGACCGTGGCCGAAGTGTCCACGTACCGCGCTGCCGTCGATGAGCAAATTCTCGCGCTGATCGCGACGGCAGACGCGGGCACACTGACCGCAATCGCGCAGCTCGTCGAGTTAGGGCTGAACCATGAGCAGCAGCACCAGGAACTGCTCCTTACGGATCTAAAACACGCATTCGGTCTGAACCCGCTGCGGCCGGTGTATGCCGCACCGCAGGACGAGCGGTCGGACGCGCCCCACGGGCCGACCCGGTGGGAGCGGCACGCGGCGGGCGTGCGCCGGATCGGCCACACCTCCGCAGGGTTTGCCTTCGATAATGAGGGACCGGTCCACAGCGTGTACGTGAACGACTTCGAGATCGCGGCGCGCACGGTTAGTAACGGCGAGTTCTTGCGGTTCATTGAAGATGGCGGTTACGACCGCCCGGAGTTCTGGCTCTCCGACGGGTGGGCGGCCCGGCAGCGGAACGGCTGGACCGCACCGCTTTATTGGGAGCGCGACGGCGGCTCCTGGGCGCAGTTTACGCTCCGCGGCCAGCGGCCGCTCAACCCGGACGAACCGGTGTGCCATGTAAGCTTCTACGAGGCCGACGCGTATGCCCGGTGGGTCGGCGCGCGGCTGCCCACCGAACAGGAGTGGGAGGTCGCGGCCGGCGCAGGGCCGGTGGGCGGCAACCTGCTCGATTCGGGGCGTTTGCACCCTGCGCCCGGCGGCGCGTCCTTCTACGGCGACGTGTGGGTGTGGACGGCCAGCCCGTACACCGCGTACCCCGGTTACCGGCCCGCGGCCGGCGCGATCGGCGAGTACAATGGCAAGTTCATGTGCAACCAGATGGTGCTCCGCGGCGGGTCGTGTGTGACCCCCGCCGGGCACGTCCGGCCGACGTACCGGAACTTCTTCCCGCCAGACGCCCGCTGGCAGTTCTCCGGCCTCCGACTCGCGAAGGACCTCTCCGTATGACGAGCACCTGCGCCGCCCGACGGACACGCGACCAGTTCCGGGCGGATGTCCTCGCCGGACTGTCGCGGCCCCAGAAGCGGCTCCCGTCCAAGTACTTCTACGACGCGGCCGGCTCGCAACTGTTCGACCGCATCACCGAGCTGCCCGAGTACTACCCCACGCGGACCGAACTGGCCGTGATGCGGGAGCACGCGGCGGCGATGGCCGCCCGGTGCGGGCCGCGGTGCCTGCTCGTCGAGCTCGGCGCCGGCAGCTTGGTGAAGGTGCGGCTGCTCCTCGACGAGTTAGTTGCCCCGGCGGGGTACGTCCCGGTGGACGTGTCCGGCGAGCACCTGCGCGGCGCCGCGCGGGAACTCGCCGCCGACTACCCCGGGCTCGGCGTTCACCCCGTGGTGGCGGACTTCACCCGGCCGTTCGAACTCCCGCCGGTGCCCGCGGCGCGGCGGGTGGTGTACTTCCCGGGGTCGACGATCGGCAACTTCGACCCGGCCGAGGCCGACGACCTCCTGGGGCGCGTCGCCCGGCTGGTCGGGCCGGGCGGCGGGCTGCTCCTGGGCATCGACCTGCGGAAGGACACCGCCGTCCTGGAGCCCGCGTACAACGACGCCCGCGGCGTGACCGCCGCGTTCAACCGGAACCTGCTGGTCCGTATCAACCGCGAACTCGGCGCCGACTTCGACCCGGCCGCGTTCCGCCACCGGGCGTTCTACAACCACGAGCGGTCCCGGATCGAGATGCACCTCGTGAGCGCCGCCGAGCAGCGGGTGCAGATGGGCGGCGCGACGTTCGTGTTCCGCGCCGGCGAGTCGATCCACACCGAAAACTCGTACAAATACGCCCCGGCCGAGTTCGCCCAGCGGGCCGCCGCGTGCGGGCTGCGCGCGGACGCGACCTGGACCGACGCGAACGGCTTTTTCGCCGTGATGCACCTGACCGCCGTACCCTGAACCTTCTCACGGAGATCGTCGTGCCGAAAGCAGTTTGGAACGGGGCCGTGCTGGCCGAGTCCGGGGACACGGTCGTGGTCGAGGGGAACCACTACTTCCCGGCGAGCGCGATCCGCGCGGAGTTCTTCAAGCCGAGCGCCACGCACACCGTCTGCGGGTGGAAGGGCACGGCCAGTTACTACACCATCGAGGTGAACGGGCAGCAGAACCCGGACGCCGCGTGGTACTACCCGGAGCCGAAGGACGCGGCGAAGGAGATCGCCGGGCGGGTGGCGTTCTGGAAGGGCGTCCAGTTGGAGTGGTGACGGCGCGATGTTTCGACTCACGGACGTGACCAAGGTGTACGCCGGGCGCCCGGCCCTGGGGCCGCTCGCGCTCGACGTGCCGGCCGGGCGCACGACGGTGCTGATCGGCCCGAGCGGGTGCGGGAAGTCCACGCTCGTCCGGCTGCTGGTCGGGCTGGTCGAACCGGACGCCGGCGCCGTCACGTTCAACGGCACGCCCGTCACGCCGGCCACGGCCCGCGCGGTGCGGCTGCGCACCGGGTACGTCATCCAGGACGGCGGGCTGTTTCCGCACCTGACCGCGCGGGGGAACGTGACCCTGATGGCCCGCCACCTCGGCTGGGACCGCGCGCGGATCGCGGCGCGGGTGGGCGAGCTGGCCGACCTCACCCGCTTCCCGGCGGACGGACTGGACCGCCACCCGCAGCAGCTCTCGGGCGGCCAGCGGCAGCGGGTCGGCCTGATGCGCGCCCTCATGCTCGACCCGGACGCGCTGCTCCTCGACGAGCCGCTCGGCGCGCTCGACCCGCTCGTGCGGGCGGACCTCCAAGGCGAGCTGCGCGACATCTTCCGGGCGCTCGGCAAGACGGTGGTGCTCGTGACCCACGACCTCGGCGAGGCCGTGTTCTTCGCGGACCGCATCGTCCTGTTGCGCGACGGACAGATCGTTCAACAGGGGAGCGCGGCGGACCTGTGGCACCGCCCCGCAGACCCGTTCGTCACGAAGTTCGTACAGGCCCAGCGTGGGCCGGAGGTGCCCGCGTGACGCGCCGGCTGCCCGCATTCGTGTGCGCGGCCCTGGCCGCGACGGTCGCCCTCGTCCCCGGTTGCTCGCCGGCGGCGAAGAGGCCGGTCGTGATCGGGTCGAAGAAGTTCACCGAGTCGGTGATTCTGGCCGAGATGGGAACGCAACTCGCCCGCGCCGGCGGGGCCGAGGCCCGGCGCGACGACCTCGGCGGCACCCCGGCGCTGTGGCTCGCGCTCGCGCAGGGCGACATCGACGCGTACCCCGAGTACACGGGGACCATCACCCGGCAGATCCTCAAAGACGACCCGCCGGACCTCGCCGCGGCGCTGGCGGCGCAGGGGGTCCGGATCAGCCAGCCGCTCGGGTTCCGCAACAACTACGCGCTCGGGATGCGTAAGGACGTTGCCGCCGCGAAGGGCGTGCGGAGTATCTCGCACCTGCGGCAGCACCCGGAACTGCGGTGCGGATTCATTCACGAGTTCCTCGACCGCCCCGACGGGTGGCCCGGCGTCAAGCGGCACTACGACCTGCCGCAAACGGACGTGCGCGGGATGAACCACACGCTCGCGTACCGGGCGCTCGTCGAGCGGGCGATCGACGTGACCGAGGTGTACACCACCGACGGCGAGATCGCCCAGTACGACCTGCTCGTGCTCGACGACGACCGCAACTTCTTCCCGGCCTACGAAGCGGTCTGGCTCTACCGCGCGGACCTGGAATCGCGGCACCCCAAGGCGGTCGAGCAACTGCGGCGGCTCGAAGGGCGCGTCACCGAGCCGCAGATGCAGCGGATGAACAGCTTGGCGCAAGGCGAGCAGAAGAAGGACGAGCGCGAGGTCGCCGGCGAGTTCCTGACCCAGACCTTGGGGGTTGCGGCCGGGGCAACGGCCGAGCCGGGTGACGGGACGCTCGCCGGGCGCGTGCTGGAGACGACGCGCGAGCACCTCAAGCTGGTGCTGCCGTCGCTGCTCGCGGCGGTGCTGGTCGCGGTGCCGCTCGGCGTACTCGCCGCCCGGCGGCCGGCGCTCGGACGGGTCGCGCTCGGCGCGACCGGCGTGCTTCAGACGGTCCCGTCGCTGGCGCTCCTGCTGTTCATGATCCCGGTGATGAAGTGGCTCGTCGACGAGGGGACGGGGCCGGCCCCCGCGATCGCGGCGCTGTTCCTGTACAGCCTGCTGCCGATCGTCCGGAACGCGCACGCCGGGCTGACGAGCATTCCCGCCCCCCTGCGCGAGTCGGCCGCGGCGCTGGGGCTGTCCCCGTGGGCGATCCTGTGGCGGGTCGAGTTGCCGCTCGCGGCGCCGACGATCCTCGCGGGCGTGCGCACCGCGGCGGTCATCAACGTGGGTACGGCGACGCTCGGCGGGTTCATCGGCGCGGGCGGGTACGGGCGCCCGATCCTCCGCGGGATCGACAAGTTCGATGTGCCGCTGATGCTCGAAGGGGCGATCCCCGCCGCGGTGCTCGCGCTGGCGATCGAAGGGCTGTTCGGATTGGTCGAACGGGCCGTCGCTCGACGGGGGTGAGTGCGCACCCGCCGACCGGGCCGGTGGTCGCTACAACAGCGTCGGCACCTTCCCCCGCGAGCCCACCCCATGAAACACGTTCTCGCCGCGTGCGCGCTGGCGCTTCTCACCGCACCCGTGCGTGCGGCCGAGCCGGAGGCCAAGGAGTTCAAGGCCGACGGCAAGTCGCTCCCGTACCGGCTGCTGAAGCCCGCCGACGCCGAACCGGGCAAACAGTACCCGCTGGTGGTGCTCCTGCACGGGGCCGGCGAGCGCGGGAGCGACAACAAGAAGCAACTGGTGTGGTTCTGGAAGGACAAACAGCCCAGCGTTCTCACGCGCCCCGAAGTCGGAGCGGCCAAGGCGTTCGTGCTGATCCCGCAGTGCCCGGAGGGCAAGAAGTGGGTTGAGGTGCCGTGGGAGAAGGGCTCCTACACGTCGCCGGAGATCAGCGAGCCGCTGAAACTCGCGCTCGCCCTTACGGACTCGCTCCTCAAGGAGCAGCCGATTGACCCGGATCGGGTTTCGATCGTGGGGATGTCGATGGGCGGGTACGGGGCGCTGGACGCCGTGCAGCGGCGCCCGGAACTGTTCGCCGCGTGCGTGCCGATTTGCGGCGCCGGTGATCCCGCCAAGGCCAAAGACATCGCCCATGTCGCGGTGTGGGCGTTCCACGGCGACGCGGACACCGTCGTGCCCGCCAAGGGCTCGCGGGATATCGTCGCGGCGCTGAAGAAGGCCGGCGCGGAGCCGAAGTACACCGAGTACCCGAAGGTCGGGCACAACAGTTGGTCCCCGGCGTTCGAGGAGAAAGAGTTCTGGAACTGGATCTTCGCTCAGAAGCGGCAGACCAAGAAATGAGCCCAGAGTGCGGCGCGCGGAACGGGCAAGACGGCTCGTGCCACGCCCCCGAACGGCGGAGTTGTCAACGAACGCGATGCGACCGCGATCCCCGTCACGGTTCGCGGTTGCGTGTGTGCGATCCCACCGTACAGCGAAACTATCCGACCTTGCCGCAGTCGCTGATGGTGACCTTGGCGGATGTCTTCCCGCTCCGCGAGCCGACGGCCTCGATCTTCTTGACCACGTCGTAGCCCGTCACGACCTGCCCGAAAACGACGTGCTTCCCGTCGAGGTGTGGTGTCGCGGCGGTGCAGAGGAAGAACTGGGAGCCGTTCGTGTTCGGGCCGGCGTTCGCCATCGAAAGGGTGCCGCGGCCGAAGTGCTTGCCCGCCTTGCCCTGGAAGGTCTCGTCGTCGAACTTGCCGCCGTAGATCGACTCACCGCCGCGGCCGTCGCCGGAGGTGAAGTCGCCCCCCTGGCACATGAAGCCCGGGATCACGCGGTGGAACGACGAACCCTTGTAAGCCAGTGCCGCGCCGGCCTTGCTCTTGGTGCCGACGCACAGTTGCAGGAAGTTCTCGGCGGTTTTGGGGCACGTGTCGGCGAACAGCTCCATCTCGATCCGCCCGGCCGGCTTGCCGTCGATGGCGATCTCGAAGAACGCCTTGGGGTTCTTCGGGTTCACGGCGTGGAAGGGCTTGTAATCGTCGCCGAGGAGCCCCCCGCGCTCGGGCGCCGCGGAGCGACCGCCGTCGGCGTCCGGCCAATTTGTCGTACACGCGGGCAGAACCGCGATGCAGGCCAACAAAACGGCTCGGCGCAGGAGAATCATGGGCCGGTGGATCATGGCGACCTCCATAAACATCGGATCGGGACGCTGCGCACGTGAAACTGCGGCGTGTACTGCTGGGCAGGAGGCCGGTCAAGCGGAGTTCGGATCGGGCGCGCGGTGACGGAGGTGTTTCGGTGCCGAAGAGTCCAAGGTAGCGCCGAGGCGATCGGTGTGGAGTTGTGCCCCGCGCCGTCAGCGGACGGGCGCAGGGCACGGGGTTGCAATCGAGACCCGAAGTCATCACTCCGGGGCCTTTTCGCAGTTAATCATCCACGGGACGCCGAACTTGTCGGTGAGCATGGCGAAACGAACGGACCAGAAGGTCTCACCGATCGGCATCTGGACCGTGCCCCCTTCGGAGAGCGCCGCGAACAGCCGCTCGGCCTCTTCGGGCGTCTCGACCTGGAGCGCCACATCGCTGCCCTTGATCCCGTCATACGGCATGGCGGGGTGGGCGTCGCAGCCCATGAGCACCTGGTCGCCCAGGACGAGGCGGGCGTGCATGATGCGCGCCCCGGTGTCGGCCGGCATGTGATCCTTGGCGGGGGTATCACCGTAGCCGATCATGGCGACGATCTTGCCGCCCAGGCACTTCTCGTAGAACTCAAACGCCTCTTTGCACTGGTTATTGAAGGCCAGGTGCGGGTTCCACTTCATCGGCTCGCTCCTTGTATTGTTTTGGTGACATTGTTCGTGGCGCCGTTTCAACCGCGGCGTGCCGCGTCGATTGTGGCGACATCGATTTTCGTCATCGTCATCATGGCTGCGAACGCCCGCCGGGCCTCGTCGCCCCCCTTGGCCAGCGCCTCGGTCAGTGTCCGCGGGGTGATCTGCCACGACAGCCCCCACTTGTCCTTGCACCACCCGCACGCGCTCTCCTGCCCGCCGTTGCCGACGATGGCGTTCCAGTACCGGTCGGTCTCCTCCTGCGTGTCGGTGGCTACCTGGAACGAGAACGCCTCGCTGTGTTTGAACACAGGTCCGCCGTTCAAGCCGATGCACGGGACGCCGAGGACGGTGAACTCGACCGTCAGTTCGTCGCCCGCCTTGCCGCCCGGAAAGTCGCCGGGGGCTTTGTGGACGGCGGTCACCTGACTGTCCGGGAAGGTGGCGGCGTAGAACCGGGCCGCCTCCGCCGCGTCTTTGTCGAACCACAGGCAAATCGTGTTCTTCGCGGGCTTCGCCACGTCGCGCCTCCAGAGGAAGGAACTCCGAAACCAACCGGAACGAATTCGGTTCGGCGGGAGGGGGGTGAAGCTAACCACGACCAGGTGAGGTGTCAAACTGCGTAGCCGGTTTGGCGTTTCCGCGCTCCTCGCCTTGGACTAGTCGCGCGCCCCAGAGCGGTCTCGCGTTCGAGAAGAAAGCGTTGCGGAAACGGAGCTTCATCCGGACGCGCCGCTCCCCCGCGGCCCCAGAAGTGAACTGGGGCCGCGGGGGAGCGGTATGTCCGGATAGCGGCCCGTGTTGGCGGGCACATGGTGCCCGAATGTTATTCCCGCGCGCCGTTCGCCGGCGAGATGAACACGTCTTTCTTCGGGAACTTCTCGAACACCGCGGCCGGCTTGCCGAAGTTGGTGGCCAGAACGTCGATCGGGTTACCGGCGATCCACTCGGTCAGGTCGATGTCCTCGTACACGCCGGAGTTGAACCCGATGAGGATGCGGGCCGGCTTGTCGCCCGTGTTCTCGAGCGAGTGCCCGTACCCCTGCGGGATGTACCCGACGTCGCCCGCCTCCAGCGTCTCGGTGCGATACCGCCCGCCCGACCCGAACATCGTGACGCTCACGTTCCCGCCGAGCACGTACTGCCACTCGTCGGCCGTCGGGTGCCAGTGCAGTTCTCGCAGGGCGCCGGGGGCCAGGTCCAGCACCGCCCCGGTGATGGTCTTGGAGATGGGGAACTTGTTGGAGTCCACCATCCACAGCTTCCCGCCGCGGTTGTCGACCAGCGGGGCGTCGGCGAACAGCCGGTACTTGTGCGTCAGCTTCGGCGGGTAGCGCCCGGCCAGCGGGTTGGCGGCCGGTTCGGGCGGCTTCGCCCCGCGGGCGAAATAGACCTCGCTCTTGGGGAACCCGTCGAAGGTCGATTCGGGGACGCCGAAGTTTTTCGCAAGGAGCGGCTTGGGCGTGTGCCCCATCCAGTCGGTGATGCTGAACGTGCCGAACTCCGAGAAGTACCCGTTGTCGAAGATCAGGATGAAGTGGCAGGGCTCGTCGCCCAGGCACTCGAGCATGTGCCCGTGGCCGCGGGGGAAGTACCAGATGTCGCCCGGCTCGAAGTCGTTCGTCTCCGCGCTGCCGCCGGGGGCGATCACGGTCGTGCGGACGCGCCCCTTGTGGACGAACGCCCACTCGGCGGCGGTGGCGTGCCAGTGGAGTTCCCGCATCGCGCCCGGCTCGAGCCGCATGGAGACGCCGGCGATCCCTTTGGAAATCGGCAACTGTTCGACGGTGGCCTCTTTCCCGGAACTCTTGCCGATCACCTTCCCTTCCGTCTTCTCCAGGGCGAACTTGAACGTGGGCAGTTCCTTCCCCGCGAGCAGCGGATCGGGGACGTTGTTCGCGAAGCTCGGGTCCCCGGCGGCGACCCGGCCGCCGAGGCCCATCGCCCCCGCCGCGGCACCGAACACCATCGAGCGGGCCAGGAAGTCACGGCGCTGAAGCATCGACATCGCATCTCCTTGGTAAGTGACATCGGAGCTGGTGAGAGCAAACGCACGTTGCGCGCACCGCCGGGGTGAGGGATCGTGGCCCGTCCGTGTTCGGACGGTTTGCGATCTCGTCGCCCTTCGCGGGGCCGGCCAGTCGGGTACGTCAGGACCTAATTGCAACGGGTGTGCCGACCGCGTGGAAATACGTTTTCGCCCTGAAATCACAGGAGATGAACCCGAACGAGCGGTACGAGCGGGGGGCGGTTGGTGCAGGAGGTGTCAGTCTGCAATCAATCGGTCCACCGCAGCGCCGTGGACCGGTGGAATGGGCGCGGTGACAGGTGCGATCAGTGCCAGTTTGCGACCGATCGCTCCACGGCCCGGGCGCCTACGCCCCGAACGTCAGCTCTTCGTGGTCCAGCGCCTGTTCCGCCCGGCGGCGCGTCTCATCGCCGATCCGCCCGTCCGCCCACAGCGTCCGGACCGCTTCGCGCTCGGCTTTTAGCAGTTCCCGCGTCAGCGCGCTCAGGCCGTCCCCGGGATCCGCCCCGGTAGGGGCATCGAGCCCCGTTTGGTACTGACGCAGGCAGAACTGGTACATCGCGCGCAGGTGCCCAAGAGCATCGGCCGACCCGCCGTGCGCCGACTCGAGTTCGTCGAGGCGCCGCAGCGCGGCCGCCACCGCGGCCAACCGGGCGACCGCGTCCTCCCGGCGCTCGGCGTCGTCCGGCGGCAGCCCGAGCGTGCGGATCAGGATCGGCAGCGTCAGCCCCTGGAGAACAAGCGTAACGAGGATCGTGCTGAACGCGACGAGGGCGATCAGGTCCCGTTGCGGGAACGGCGTCACGCCGTCGTCCGTTACGAGCGGCAGCGCCAGCGCCGCGGCCAGTGAGTCCACCCCGCGCATCCCCGCCCAGCCGATCAGCACCGCGTGCCGGAACCGGGGCACGTGATCGGGGGCGGCGCGCCGCGCGAAAAGCGGCACGTTCCAGGCGAGCGTCCAGACCAGTCGCACGGCAACGGTGGTCGCACAGACGACCGCGCAAGTGATCCAGGCGCTGGCAGACACGGGCTCGGACAGCACGGCGCGGAGCTGAAAACCGATCAGAACGAACGCCAGCCCTTCGAGCAGGAACCGCGTCCCGTCCCAAAACGCGACCGCCTGGATGCGATCGGTCGGGGGCAGCGTCGGGAGCAACACGTGCCCGACGAACAGCCCGGCGGCGACCGTCGCGAGCACCCCCGACGCCCCGACCGCTTCCCCGCCGAGGTACGCGGCGAACGGGGTCAGGAACGAAGCCGCTGTGTTAACGGCGGGGTCGCTCACGCGGCGCCGCGACCAAGTCGCCAGGGCGCCCGCCGCCAGACCAACGCCGATCCCGCCGACCGCCCCCCAGGCCAGACTCAGGCACGTCAGGCCGGGGGAAAACGTGCCGGTCGCGACGGCCCGCACCGCCTGCTGGTACGCGACCAGCGCCACCACGTCGTTGAAGAGGCTCTCGCCTTCCAGGATGCGCTCGACGCGGCGCGGGACCGGCAGCCCGCGCGCGACCGCGGCCACCGCGGCCGTGTCGGTCGGCCCCACGACGGCCGCCAGCACGAACGCGGCGGCCCACGAGAACCCGTCGTCCGCCCACCGCACCGCACCGGCCACGCAAATCAGGTTGAGGAGCATCAGCCCGACGGCCAGCCGGAAGATGGGCCACCGGTGGTGCCGCAGGTCCCGCAGCCCGAACCGCGACGCGACCTGATAGACGAGCGGCGGTATGAACACCAGGAACGCCACGGCCGGCGGGATCTGGATGTGCGGGAGCCCCGGCACGAACCCCAGCGCCAGCCCGCCCAGCACCAGGGCCGCCGGGTACGGGACCCGTAAACGCTGAGCCGCCGCGGCGAGGACCACGGCGACCAAAATGAGTCCGACAACGATTTCGACCGGGTTCATACGACGAGCCGCCGCGCGGTCAGAGGATCAAATCAGCCCGCCGTTGGCCCGGACGTTCTGGCCGCTCACCCACCGGCCGTCCGGTCCGACCAGCGCGGCGACCACGCCCGCGATGTCTTCCGGGGCGCCCAGCCGCCCCAGCGCCGCCATCCGGGCGTAGAACTGCTTCTGTTCTTCGGTCTTGCCCTGGCCGAACAGTTCGGTGTCGGTCGGCCCCGGCGAAACCACGTTGACGGTGATGCCGCGCGGGCCGACCTCCTTGGCCAGCACGTGGCTCAGTTGCTCGACCGCCCCCTTGGTCGCGCAGTACGCGGCGTAGCCGGGCAGCATCATGGCCGTGGTGGACGACGACAGGTTAACGATCCGGCCGCCGTCGGCCATCCGCCGGGCGGCTTCCCGGCAGCACAGGAACGTGCCGCGCACGTTCACCGCGAACAACCGGTCGAACTCTTCGTCCGTAATTTCGGCCACGGGCTTGGTCAGCAGCGCCCCGGCGTTGTTCACGAGCACATCGACCCGGCCCAACGCGCGCACGGTCTCCTCGAACAGCCGCGCCACCTCGTCGGTCTTCGACACGTCGGCCCCGACCGCGATCGCCCGCCCGCCCGCCGCGGTGATCTGCGCGGCGACCGCCTCGGCGGCGGCGCGGCTGCCGGCGTAGTTGACGGTCACGGCGAACCCGTCGGCGGCCAGCCGCAACGCGATCGCCTTTCCGATGCCGCGCGACGCGCCGGTCACAATGGCCGAACGGGGTGCTACGGTGCTCATGTCATTTCTCTCTACTGTTGGGAACGGCGCGCTCCGACGCTGCTGCGCGCCTTCGATTAGCGGCTACCGTTCAGCCCGCCCCAGCCTTTCGCGCGGTCGGAGAGGCGCTCGGTTCAGCAGGTTGAGCGGCACCGGACCACACGGGCCACGGCACCATCCGCCGCCAGAGGCCGTCTCCCACCACGAGCGAATGGAACAGCACCGCCGCCAAGTGGGAGAGGATCACCAGCAAGAACCCGGCCGCGAGTACGGTGTGCGTCTTCCGCAGCACGGCGTAGAGAGGGGCGCTGTGCGGCAGGATCTCGGGCAAGTGGAACGAGCCCCACATCACGGCCGGGTAATGTGCCGCGGACAGCATCCCCCACCCGATCAGCGGGAGAGCAACCATCAACCCGTACATGGTGTATTCGGCCCCGACGGCCGCCAGTCGCTCGGTGCGCGAGATCGATGCGGGGAGCGGCGGGGGCGGGTTGAACAACCGGTTGGCCAGCCGAACGACGGCCAGAACCAGGATCGCGATCCCGAGCGGCCGGTGGAGCGCCACCAGTGCGTGGTAGCTCCCCAGCGATGCCCACATCGCCGTGCCGATCCCGAGCGTCGCGAGGATCATCGCGGCCATCAGCCAGTGAAGCAGCCGCGAGAAAGCGGCGAACCGCGGTTGGTCGGCGGGCATGGTTATTTCCCTCCCCGGGCGTCGGCCGGCGTGACCGCGGCCGGTTGCTTCGGCTCACCCGCGCGCCGGGTGTACGAACGCGCGTAAACGGCCGATCGGGCGCTGAGCAGCGGATCGTTCGAGGGCGCGATGCCCGCGGGCAGCACGAGCGGGTCGAAGGTGATGTCCGTAGATAGAGCCGTGTCATCGCTCTCCACCCCGTCCAGCACCAGCGTGCCGGCGTCGACTCGTTCCCGGTCGGCCGGCCACGGAATTGTGGCGTCGTCGGTCGGATCACCCGGTTGGCCGACGACCAGAATCAGCCGCCACCGGAGCGGCTGTCGCTGGATCTGCGTGATGAGGTCGTCGAACAGGTAGCTCTTGTCGCGTTGACCGGGTGCCGCATCGGCGGCGACGAACGGCTGTTCCGGTGTCAGCTCCCAACGAACCGGCGTCGCTGTGCCCGTCGCGCTGGTGAAGAGGAACGCGTTCAGCCCGTGGTACGCACTGTTACCGAACCCGGACGGCGTGGGCCGTTCCTTCAGTACCCCCAGAACCCGCGCGGTTTCCGGGTGCCGGGCCAGGAACGCTTGCCCGCGGGCCGGGTCGGGCTTGCCCGTCTGGGGATCGGGTTTCGACGCTTCGAGGTTCTCGTGGAACGCCTCGGGCGTGCGGAAGGGGAAGATCGGCAGGTTAATCATCGCGGTCCGCCAGAGCTCCCCGTTGGGCTGGGTGAACTGGAGGCCGAGCCCGCGCACGGCGGCCGGCGCGTCCGCTCCATACGGCTGACCGCCGCCCAGAGAGAACCGCCCGATCACCGGAACCCGCCCGGGGCGGAACACCAGCGCCTTTGACAGGCGCTCGCCCTGTCCGTTGCTGTCGAAGTGGCCCGTCACCCCCACGCCCTTCGCGTGGTTCCGCCGGAACCCCGGGTGGGGGCCGTCCACCTGTTCGAAGGTGTCGGTGAACCGGTCCGGGGTCAGGCGCCCCGGAGTGAACCAGCCGCGGAGGTACGCGAACGTCCCCCCGATTGCGGCGAGAACAGCCCCGATCAGTGCGAGCCCTACGACGACACGGGCGCGGGGCGGGCGCGGCGCGACGGGCGCGTGCGGAGTGTGAACGTCCATCGGTGCTCCGATGTCGAGAGCGGGGTTTGCGTCCCGCGGGTTCGTGAGCCAACAGTGGTGCCATCGCAACGCGGATGCCAGACCGTAGATTCCGCGCGGGAGCGGGCAAAATGTGGCGCCCGACCGCCGGTGTGGGCCTGCAATTTCAAAGGGAGCACGGGCACCGGACGGAAAACAAAAAACGCTCCGCGCGGACCTGCGAGGAGAACCCGCCTTCAATCCGTGTCGCAAGTGGACCACGGGCCGTGGCCAGCCGGTTGTCAGCTTGGTCACTCCGGTTTCGTCGGAGCGCGCCCGGCCAGCGTATAGAGATCGGCAAGCGTCAGGCCGTCCACGGCCCGGAGCAGCGCCGCGGTCGCGCGCTCGACCTGCGCCGCCAGTTCCGCGGCGGCGTCCGCTTCCCCGGCAGCGGCCCGGTCCTCGGTCGCGGACGCGAGTTCCCCGGCGGCCGTCGAAAACGTGGCGAGCATCGCGCTCAGTTTGTGGGCGGTCTCCCGTAACCGTGCGGCATCGGCGGCCTCGCGAGCCGCTACTAGCGCCGCCACGTGCCCGGGCGCGCGGTCCCGGAACGACTGACACAGCCGGCCGAGCAGCCCGGCGTCGCCGTCGCACGCCGCCAGCAGCACCTCCGGGCTGAGCCCGGCCGGGACCCTAGGCGCGGCGGCCGGAACGAGCCGTTCCATCGCGGCCAGCAGATCGGGGAGCCGGACGGGCTTGGTCAGGAAGTCGTCCATGCCGGCAGCCAAGCACTGCTCTCGGTCCTCGGGCCTGGACCGAGCCGTCAGCCCGATCACCGGCAACCGGCTGCCGGCGGCCCGGAGCGCCCGGACCACCTCGAACCCGTTTAACTCGGGCATGTGAACGTCGAGGAGCAGAACGTCGAAATCGTTTGTGCCGGCGCGTGACAGGGCCTGGCGCCCGTCGGCCACGACCTGAACGCGGTGTCTCCGGCGGACCAGAAGTTCCTCGACGAGCCGGGCGTTGAACTCGTTGTCTTCGGCAACCAGAACACGAAGCGCCCGCGCCCCCGTGGCCGGCCGCTCGGGTTCCCGTTCGGGCACCGGCTCGGCCGAAGTGCGCATCACCCGGCGGATCACGCCGAGCAGCAGGTCGGCCTGGATCGGTTTGAGGACGTGCGCGTCGATCCGGAGTTCGCGCGAACGGGCCGGGTCGTCCGGCCGATCACCGGAGGTCAGCAGCACGATCCGCGTGGCCGCCAGCGCGGGCGCCTCCCGAATCCGCGCCGCGAGGCTGAACCCGTCGGTCCCCGGCATCCGGGCGTCTAGGACCACGAGCGGGTACGGTTGCCCCTGACCGGCGGCGTGCCATAGCGCGGCCGTCGCGTCGGCGGCGTCCCCGGCTGTGTCGGGCGACATCTGCCAGTTCCGGAGGGTGGCGGACAGGATGCGCCGGTTGGTGGCGTTGTCGTCCACAACGAGCACCCGCAGCCCGCGTAGGGCCTCCGGCGTCGGGATCAGTTCGACACCAGAGGGCCGGGCGCACCGGCCGAACCGGGCGGTGAACGCGAACGTGCTCCCCCGCCCGGGCTCGCTCTCCACCCCAATTGCGCCGCCCATCAGTGCGACCAGCCGGGCCGAGATCGTGAGGCCGAGCCCGGTGCCGCCGTACCGCCGGGTGGTCGATGTGTCCTCCTGCTCGAACGCGTGAAAGATCCGGTCGAGCTTCTCGGGTTTGATCCCGATGCCGGTGTCCCGAACCGTGAACCGAACGGCAGGTCCCCCGATGTCTGGCGGGTCGGCGGGCTCGACGCCGACGACCACCTCGCCCGCCGGAGTGAACTTGATCGCGTTCCCGATCAGGTTGAACAGCACCTGCCGCAGCCGGCCCGGGTCCCCCACCAGCGCGTCGGGCACCGCCGGGTGAACGTCGCCTACGAGTTCCAGCCCCGCCCGGTGGGCGCGCGCGGCCAGCGCGCGGAGGGTGTCCCCGACCACCGCCCGAAGGGAGAACGCGGTCGGGTCGAGCTCGAGCTTACCCGCCTCGATCTTCGCAAAGTCGAGCAGGTCGTTGAGGATGCCGAGCAGGTTATCGGCGGCCGACTTCACGGTCGCGAGGCACTGCCGTTGGTCCTCACGCAGCTCCGTCTCCAGCACCAACTCGGTCATCCCGAGGATGGCGTTCATCGGGGTGCGGAGTTCGTGGCTCACGTTCGCCAGGAACTCGTCCTTGGCCCGGTTGGCCGCCTCCGCCGCTTCTTTTGCAACGAGCAACTCACCCTCCAGGCGCTTCCGCTCCGAAATGTCCTCGACCACCCCGATGCTGTGAAGGGTGCCCTGAACCGGGTCGCGCTGTGCCGAGACGGTCACCACGGTCCACTTCACCGCCCCGTCCTTGCACACGTGGCGCTTTTCGAGCGAGTAGCTGCGGACCTCGCCGCGCATCAGGCGCTCGAACTGGGTGCCGCTCCCGGTCCGGTCGTCGGGGTGCGTGACGGCGCGGAAGTCCAGCCCGATCAGCTCCTCCCGCGGGTACCGGAGGATGTCGCAGTGCTTCTGATTGACGCGGAGGAACCGGCCCTCCGGGTCGCAGTGGGCGATCCCGACGGCGGCGTTCTCGAAGGTCCCGCGGAACCGCTCCTCGCTCTCCCGGAGGTTGCCCTCGGCGCGCTTCCGCTCGGTAATGTCCTCGCACAGACCGGCCACCCGCGGCTCCCGGCCGGCCTCATCGCCGAGCGGGAACGAGCGGAGCCGGACCCACCGGACGGCGCCGTCCGGGCGGACGATGCGGAACTCGCGGTCCGTGCGCGCCCCCCGCCGAACGTGGTCGAATTGTTCGGTCGCACCGGAGCGGTCGTCCGGGTGAACGGTGCCCAGCCAGGCGCCGGCCGCGGACCGGTACAGTTCCTCCCGGGAGCGGCCCCACACCTCCTCATAAGCAGGGCTGACGTAGACGGGGCGCCCGGCGGGGTCGAGCGCCCAGAAGATATCGCGGATGTTCTCGGCCAGATGGAGGAACCGGTCTTCGGCGTCTTGAACGGCCGTCGCCGCCCGTGCCCGCTCCTCGGCCACGAGCCGCAACCGGGTGCGGTGGAGGGACTCGCACAGGGCGCTCATCATCGCCCCGACGAGCAGGAACATCGGCAGCGCGACGGCCGCGTTGATGCTCTTGATGCTGAGCTCGAAGTGCGGCGGGGTCAGGGCGAAGTTGGCGATGAAGGCCCCGATGGCGGTGGCGAGCAGGCCGGGGCCGAGCCCACCGTAGTAGGCCGCGATCAGCACGGCCGGGAAGAACCCCATGTGGGGCACGTCGTCGTGCAGGACGGGCCAAACGGCCCACCGGACCAGCGCCGTAACCACCGTCGCGGCGACCGCGACGGCGTACCCCCTCCGCCGACCGGTGCGTAAGCTCTCCATCAGGTCAGTATGCTGTTCCGGTCGCATGATCGGCAATCGCTGAGTGCTCGGTTCGGGACCGGCGGCGCGGCCCCGCCGCCGGGTGGACAGCCGCAGCGGGAGTGCGGATACTGACGGTAGCTCTCACACCTCTCCGCCCGCTACCGCTCCGGAGCCACATGGCCCACGTTCTGCTCATCGACGACGACCCCGAACTGCTGGCCGATCAGGTGCGGCACGCGTTCCCGCTCCCGGCCAACCGGGTCGAGGTGGCCCGGACCGGCGCGGAGGGGGTGGCCCAGGTCCGGGCCGAGCGGCCGGACGCGGTGCTCCTCGATCTGCGGCTCCCGGACCGCACCGGGCTGGAGGTGTTCGAGGAGATCCGGGCGCTCGACGCGCGGGTGCCGGTCGTGTTCGTCACGCTGTCGAAGGCCGCCGACGCGGCCATCGAGGCGATGCGGCGCGGGGCCCTCGATTACCTGTTCAAGCCGGTCGATCCGGCCCAGCTCCGGCGCGTGATCGGCGAGGCGGTCGAGGTGGGCCGGCGGATGCGCGAGCCGGCCGTACTCACCGAGGCGCCACCGGACGAGGACGGGGGCGGCGCCATCGTCGGGGCGTGCCCGGCGATGCGCGAGGTGTACAAGGCGGTCGGCCGGGTCTCCGCCCAGGACGTGCCGGTCCTGATCACCGGCGAGAGCGGCACCGGCAAAGAGGTGATCGCCCGGGCGATCTACCAGCACTCGAAGCGGGCGGACAAGCCGTTCCTGGCCCTCAACTGCGCGGCGATCCCCGAACCGCTGCTGGAATCGGAACTGTTCGGACACGAGAAGGGCGCGTTCACCGGCGCCGACCGGCGCCGGATCGGGCGGTTCGAGCAGTGCAACGGCGGAACGCTGTTCCTCGACGAGATCGGGGACATGCCGCTGGCGCTCCAGTCGAAACTGCTCCGGGTGCTCCAGGAGCAGACGTTCGAGCGGGTCGGCGGCGGCGAAACGGTCACCACCGACGTGCGAATCATTTCCGCCACCCACCGCGACCTGAAGGGCCGGGCGGCGGACGGGACGTTCCGGGCCGACCTGTACTACCGGCTCGGGGTGTTCACGGTCCACCTGCCGCCGCTCCGCGAGCGCGGGGACGACCTGGCGCTGCTCGCCCGGTACTACGTCCGCCGGTTCGGCCGGGAGCTGGGGCGGGACGTTCGAGATGTGAGCGCGGACGCGCTGGACCGGCTGCGGGCGTACTCCTGGCCCGGTAACCTCCGGGAGCTCCAGAGCGTGCTGAAGCAGGCACTGCTGCGAGCGGTCGGGTCGGTGCTGCTGCCGGCGATGCTTCCCGAACTGCCGGTCGAGCCGCCCACGGCCCTGCTGCCAGCGGCCCCGACCGCCGGACTGGCCGAGTTCATCGGCCGCCGACTGGCCGAGGGTTCGGAATCGTTGCACGAAGAGGCCCACCGCGAACTCGATAAGATCCTGCTCCCGCTCGTGATGGAGTACACCCGCGGGAACCAGTTCCAGGCCGCCAAGGTGCTCGGCGTTGCTCGTCAAACGTTGCGACGGCGGCTGCGCGAACTCCAGATCGTGCCGCGGTTCACCGACGAACCGGACGACGCACCCTGATACCCTTTTGTTCGGGGATGGGCATAGCAACCGGCGCGCCGTGCCTTGTTTGAAGTGTGTCGGCCCCGTGTCACAAGGTACAGCACACACCGCGCGTCCGAGCCGTGGCGCCGCGGTTGTCAGTTAGGACACTTCCGTACCAGTAAGACTGCACACGGACGTGAGAGGAGTTCCGCCCAACGCTGCGAAGTTGCGATTCATCTGCCGTGTCAGTGGATGACTCCAATGCAACGAGGTCGGGGCGCCACGAGCGGCGCCCCGACCTCGTTGTGATGACCACATCCGCCGGCCGCTATCGTCAATCGCCGTAATCGACCCGCACCGTGCCGTTGTTCCGGAACTCGATCTCCACTTCACGCCCGCCGACGAACTCGAACCGGATCGAGCGCTTATCGACTTCAAAGTCCCTGAGCTTCCCCGGGGGCAGCGTGAAGCACACCTTCACCGGCTGCCGTGTAACCGGGTGAACCACCCACACGTCGTGCTTGCCCGGGGTCGGGGTGAAGTACCGGGAGAATTCGCCCAGCGTGAGCGCCGCGGGCGCGACCGGCTCCACCGGCACGGAAAGGTCCGCCGGCGGGTACAGCGCCGGCGGGGGCGACACCGGAACAACCACCACGGGCGGACGCGGCGGCACCAGTACGATTGGCGGGCGCGGGGCGACAACCACAATCGGCGGGCGGGGCCGCACGACAACGACCGGCGGGGGCGGAGGGGGAAACGCGGGCGGGTGGGCCGGGGCGGTCAGCGTCATCGAAAGGAGTAGGGCGTTCATCGGATTCGCTCCGTTGGAGTTCGGCGGTCAGTTGTGCCAGTTGAACGCCCTCACTACCCCAACTTGCGCTTCCGGCCAGAATTGTTAAAGCTGTGCCCGCGTTGACTACGGCACTCGCACAGAATGCCCCTTCCACACCGTTTGGAGAACGCACCGCACGTGTTGTGACGCACGGCGTTTCCTGAGAACCGTATCAGCTCGAAACCGCGAATGCACGGCTGGCTTCTTCTGACATGATTCGGTCCTCCAGCCGAGTGCGAAGAGCGTAGATTTCGTGCCTTGAAACCCAACCCTTGTCACGAACCAAGCCGCTGAGCGAATCGTCTCCGTTAGCCGAAGACCGGTCGAACGCGCCGGAGCACACATCCACGGCTCGCTCCGGGGTGTAACCCACGTTACAGTGTGGCGGGAGCGGATCGTCGAACCAGTGTTGCACGAGTTCGAGCCACACACGCACGCGGTACTCCCAGCTCTCATACGACATCGCCGAGTGGCACGCCCGTAGCTGACGCGCGACCTCGGCGACACTACCGCCAAGGTGCCGAAACCCGTGGTAGGTCCATCCACCCGTACCGGTGCCCGGTCCGTGTGTCTCCCATTGGGAGTCGAAAAGGAGCCGATCGAAGTACGGGCGCCCGGTTTCGCCGAACAGCGCGATCCCATACACCAACCCGCCGTTACAGTCGGTGGACGCGGTCGTCTGTCCCATATCGAAGAGGAGCGGAAGCAGCTCCGGGTTGCCGACCTTATGCGCGAGTATCGGGAGAAACTCTGGGAAAAGGTTCTTACCAGCACACGCCCGAGCCGCGGACTCGATTTCTCGTTCCAGCCCGTCGCACGACAGGCTCAGCAATCCAAGGGCCGCGCCCATTTGCCCGTCGTAGCTCGTTTCAATTTCACCCACCGCGTACTGCCAGAGAGTGTCGCGTGCTGCCGCGTAGCCGAGGAAGCCGAGCGCGTGTAGCACCTGTTCCTGAACGCCTTCCCGCAACCGCCCGCCGGCGAGACACGCGGACGCGAGCTTGTGGGCCGTGCCGCGGGTGCCGCGCCGCATGACCGCGTCGAGTACGCCTGCGCGTCTGTAATCGGCCGGGTCTTCGAGAAACAATTCGAGCAGCGCGTCGGCGTCTTCCGGGCCGCCGTGCCGCGCGACAATCGCGACGCGAGTGCGGGCGAGAACCCAGGCCGCGCTCGCGCAAGGGGAGGCCGCACGAATGCCATCGACCAGTTCGCGGGTGACGTTCAGCATGATCTGCCTCCGAGGCCGACGGTGAATCGCTGCGAACGCACAGAGCTACTTCATTTGAGCAGACCGTTGATCCGACCTCAGCAGGCAGATCGAGGTCACAGTTTTCCTGCGTGCGGCGATTCAGGTCCGGTTGACGCACTGCCAGAGACTTTGGCGAAGGTGATGCGGCTGACCGGAACGCTTACGTGCGCGTGAACGTCACCACCTAGCTCGGCGCCCCGACCTCTGCATCGGTGGCGCCGAGCGGGTCGAGCCGGACCGCGCACCCGTGCGCCTCACACACCTTCGCGCAGCACCCCGCGAACCGCGCCCGGGGCCACGCGAACCGGTGGTCCGCGTGGCGGAGCGTACCCGCCGGCAGGCCCTCGAAGCGCACGTTGTACTCGCGGTTCGGCGTCGTCAAGATCACGACGCCGGGCTTCACACACCCAAAAGGCTCTGGAACTACGGGAGGCACGCCTCTTGTAGCGCTGCCTTCTCGCGGATCAGTGCGAGCAGTTCCGGCAGGTACTCGCCCGACGGTCGCACCGGCAGTTCCGCAGCCGGCACCACCGCACGGAGGCGCGCGTCGTCGTACACCACATCCATGTTCAGGAACGGAAGGTAGTGCCGGAGCGAGCGGAACACCCGCTTCCGTAGCGGCGTGTCCACCGCGGTCCGGTGCAGCGACGGGCGCCACTCGGCCGGCGGCACTAACCGCAGCGGCGTGCGGCGCCGGTTCACGCGGGCGACGATCCGCTCCAGTTCGCCGACCGTGACGCACCCGGCGGCCCCGGCGGACAGGTGGTAGCAATCGTGCTCCCGGCTCGGGCACTCGAGCAGCCGCAAGGTGGCCTCGGCGACGAACCCCACGTCCACGAGATCGAGCCGGCTGTTCGGGTCGATGGGCAGCGCGCCGAACGCCCGGGTGAGCGGCGCGCACCACAGGATCTGTCGCGCGAACACCGGGTCCGGCAGGTCGGCGCTCAGCACGATCGTCGGGCGCAAGGTGAGCACCGGTAGCCCGCTGTCGCGCAGCTCTTGCTCGCCCACGGCCTTCGAGTGCGTGTAGTCGTTGAAGTGCTCGTTGGTCGGACGGCAGCCGTCGTCCTCGACCAGGCACCGCCCCGTTTCACGGCCCACGTTCGACGCGGTGCTCATGTACGCGATGAGCGGGGCGCGGCGGCACCCCCGCGCGAACTCGATCAACCGGCGCACCCCCGCGACGTTCGTGGTGGCCGTGTCGCGGTGGGCCGCGAACGACGTGTCGGCGGCGTTGTGAACGATCACGTCAACCGATTCGGTGATCTGCGCCCGGTCGGACTCGGACAACCCCCAAAACGGTTCCAGGATGTCACCCGCGACCGCGTCCGCCGCGTCGGCGCGCAAGAACTCGCCGCTGCGGGCGAGCCGCTCGTGCAGCCGCTCCGCGGGCGTGCGGCCGCCGCTCGGGCGGATGAGCGCCCAAACCCGCCCGCGGTGCCCGCGGGCGAGAAGTCGACGGAGAATCTCCCCGCCGATTAGTCCGGTCGTACCAGTGATCAGGATGTTGCTGTGCTTCGAGATACTGCGTCGCATCCGTGCTACCCCCAGTGGTCCGCCGCAGGCGGGCGGAGCGCGTGGCGGGCCAAGCGTGCCATCGTCGGCACGCGGGCGCCCGGGTCGAACGACCGCAAGAGGGCGCCGGCTCCGCTTCCGCGTGAACTCCGGAACTCGGTCCGCGCCACTCCCGATGCCGTGCGGGCACGGTGGAGACGAGAATGGCGGCGGTTCGTCGGAGCGGGGTGGCAGCCGGCGGCGGGTTCCCGGCGGGCAGCCGGGGGCATGGCGCCGGGGGCTACCAATGACCGAGCGAGAACGCACTCATTAACGGAACGGCTCCCGCGGTGCAACACCGATTCGTCACCGTCGTTTGATATTGGCACGGGGTGCCGCCCCGGGGTATCACTCCACCGCCATGCCAGGACGCGCACCCGGAGGGGCCTGATGATTGGTCGGAACAACGTGAAGGTCGGTGCCGCGCGGGCGGCGTGCCTGTTCGTGCGTGTGGGCCGCCGGGGCGCGGCCACGGCGCTTCTCGTCGCGGCCGCACTGGCCGGCGCCCCGGCGGCCGCGACCGCCGACGAGGTGCGCACGTTCGCGGTCACCGTGGACGGCAAACCCGGCGGTACGTACGCGATCGCGACGGCCACCGGCGCGGACGGCACCGAGACCGTCGCCGTCGCAGCCGCGATCAAAGTGAAGACGCTGATCGGCACGTACACCTACGAGCTGAACAGCACCGAGGTGTGGAAGGGCGGGCGTTTAGTGTCCGTCACCGCCCGGGCCAACGACGACGGCAAGAAACACACGGTCTCGGCGGTCGCCACGGAGCGCGGCTTGAAAGCCACCATTGGTAAGGAGAGCAAACTCGTCCCCGCCGACGCGCTCACCTCGACCGGCGTCCGCGTGCCGGCCGGGGACAAGCCCCGCCAAACGGTGGTGTTTGACGTGGAGGACGGGTCGGAAACGGCCGCGAAGGTCGAGCCGCTCGGCACGTGCCGGGTCGCCCTCAACGGCAAAACCATTGACGGCATGCGGTTCAAGGTCACGGGCAAGGACCTCGCCGCCGAGTGGTGGTTCGACGCGAACGGCCGGGTGATCCGCCAGGAAATGAAGTGGGACGGGTACAAGGTGGTGCTCGAACTGACCGGCGTGAAGTGACCCGGCCCCTCGGACGGACCCATCGCGTGCCGATTCGCCCCCTCCTCGCCCTCGCCGGCCTCCTGCTCGCAGCCGGACCGGCGAGCGCGCAGCTCGATCCGCCCGATCCCGCTCCCGGCGCGCCGGGGGGCGGGATCTCGCCGACTCTGCGTTCGACGCTCGACGCCCTCGGCGCGAGCGTGGGGGTGCCCGACGGGTTCGGGTACTCGTGGAGCCCGCGGGCGGCGGTCCGCGGGCAGCGCGCTTCGATGGGGCTGTCCAACTACCAGTTCGGGCTCACCCTGCCGGTGTACGAATCCACCGACGATCTCGTCTTCGCCGACGCGTCCGTCCGCGCGCTCGACATCCGCACGAACGCGCTGCTGCCCACGGACCGGGTCGCATTCCCGCGGTCGCTGTGGGACGTGCAGGCCGGGGGCGGGTACGTGGGGCAACTCGGCGCCGACTGGAGCTGGGGTGCCACGCTGAACGTCGGCAGCGCGAGCGACCGGCCGTTCAACAGCTTGGGCGAAATGACCCTGTCGGCGCTGGCGTTCGCGCGCCGGGCCGACGGCGACCGCAACGGCTGGCTGTTCTACGTAGTGAGTACCAGCAACGGGCAGCTCGGGCGCAACATTCCGGTGCCCGGGGTGGCCTACGAGTTCCACACCGACCGGCTGACGGCGGTGGTCGGGTTCCCCTTCGTCTCGGTGGACTACCGGCCGACGCGGGAGTGGCAGTTCGAGTTCAACTACGGGGCGCTCACCGACGTGCTGGCCCGCGCCAGCTACCACCCCGCGGAGCAGTGGCGGTTGTTCACCGCGTTCGAGTGGACCAACCAGACGTGGTTCCGGGCCGGCCGGAGGGGCCAGCACCGGCAACTGTTCTTCTACGAGAAGCGGCTCGAAGCCGGGTTCGGGTGGCGGGTCCACCAGAACGTCGATTTCACGCTCACGCCGGGGTACGCGTTCGACCGGCTGTTCGTCGAGAGCCGCGGGTTCGGGTTCCGCGGCCGGAACCGCACCGACCTGGCGCCCGCGCGGTTCCTGGCCGTCCAGTTCGAGCTGAAGTACTGATCCGGGTCACCGCGCGCGGTGGCACGCGCAGTCGCCCCGGCGGTACAGCCCCAGGTTGTGCAGCAGGCGCTTCAGTTCGGCCCGGCCGCCGTTCCACGCCACTTCCCACGGGGTGAGCCCGAACACCGCGAGGCTGACCGACGGCTCGAGCGCCACGACGGCGTGCCAAGTTCCCTTGGGAATGAACAGGGCGTCGCCGGCCTCCACGCGGGCGTACAGTCCGTTCACCCGTTCGAACGACGCCCACTCGGGCTGGGCGCCGGGCCGGGTGATGTCGATCGCGCTGAGCGTCGCGCCCCAGTCGAACTTGCGCGACGGGCACATCAGGTGCGACTGCTCCGGCGTCACGAGGAGCACCTCCTTCGTGCCGCGCACCTGGCAGAACCAGTTATCGGGGAAGTCGAAGTGGAAGCCGGTGACGGTGTTCGCGGGGCCGACGAACACGTACTCCCAGGTGAGCCGCCGCCCGGGCCACAGGTCGCGGATCGCGAAGTCGCGGCGCAGCTCCGGGAACTCGCGCAGGATCTCCCACTGCGACAGGTACACGCGGTCCGGCTCGAACGTGCCGAGGTGGCCCCAGTCGAGGTGAAAGCCGTCGCCCGGGGCGACCTCCGCGCGGCGGCGCGCGGGCAGCAAGCCCCCGGCGGGTCGGTCCCCCGCAAATCGCTCCGCGGTGCGAGACAGGTCGCGCAAATACGGGCCGACGGGAGCGTCGAACTGCTCACGGGTGGCGCCCTGCTCGACGACGCCGGTGATGAACCGCGCGACCGCCTCCGAGCCGTCCGGCTTGCGCAACCCCGCGAGGGACTCGAACGACCACCGCTCCCAGGCGGGCCACGCCGTCACGGCCCCCTTGACGAGCACCGGGCCGGAACGCCGGCCGAACCCGCCGGCGCGGGCCAGGTCCGCCGCGCGGACCTCGGGAACGAACCGGAACTCGGGGCCGCGGACGGACGCGCCGCGCCTGAGACGCGGTTCGGTTGCGAGCGTTTGCATCGAGGGTCACTCCGGTGTGCGAAGCGGGTGGTCAGTCGTGGCGCGGGAGGTGGTACGAGAGCAGCGCGACGCCGCTAATCACGAGGGCCAAGCCGAGCCACGCGCCGCTCGAAAGCCGGTCCCCGAACGCCCAGACCCCGACGACCGCGGTGACCGCCGTACCCAGCCCCGACCACACCGCGTACACCGGCCCGACGGGCATCGACTTGAGGACCACCGACAGAAGAAACAGCGACGCGACGTACCCGGCGAGCATCCCCACACTGGGCCACAGCCGGGACATCCCGTCGGACAGCTTGAGCAGCCCGGTGGCGACCGTCTCGCACGCGATCGCGACGAGCAGCATCAGGACGTGCCAAACCATCACGGGACCTCGGCAGAACCGGACCGAATGTTGGATGCCAACGACGTGTTCATAGCCCAACGAACCCGAACGCGACAAGGCCAGAGCGCGGCCCGCAAGGGCCGCAGACCAGGGCTCAGGGCTCCAGGGCTATTGAAAGTTTCGCTGTGGCGAAGTGTGGAGGTTGATCGCCTCGTGTAGTCGAGCGGTCAACCTGCGTATCGCGCGTGGTTGTCGGCTTCGGCGTGCGCGAGCCGATGCGTGCCGCATTGATCCGCGTGGGCTATCGTCGCCGCGGAGACCCCAGAATCAAGGCGGAGTCGCCGCCGTAATCGGCGGCCCGTTGGGGCGATCGCTCCGGGCGAGCGCCGCCTCAAGAGAATGCCGACGACCGCAGGGCGAGGATGGGAGCCGAGTTATCTCGTGGTTCAGGAGCGGCGGCTAACGCATCCAACAGGCCGGTGGGAGGCGTCGAAGCACGCCAAACGCCCGGCGCCCCAATCGCGACGGCGGAGGGACGGAATAGCACACGCCCCCATTTCGCCAAGATGAAACGTTCAATGGCTCTGGAGTGAGGAGCGACCGATTCCGTGTTTCACCGGGCGCGCGGGTTCCGATTTAACTCGGCCGACGCTGGCTGGCGAGCGCGTCCGTGCGCTCCGGTCGAACGGCCGGCCCGTTCGTCCCGCGACCCAATGTGAAACACGAAACAGTCACGGAGAAAGAAGCGAAGAAGGCCGGCCTCGTTCACGGTTCGGGTGGTGGGCGCCTGTGCCACAAAAACAAAACGAAAACAGGCACCTGTGACCGGATCGTGTGTGAGCGGCGTTCTTCACTCCTTAACCCCTCATCCCCAACTACCGCTGGCCGGGAACCGGGCCGGCCGGGGCGACCGGGGCCGCGGCCCCGGGGACGGCGCCGCGCCGGGCCTCGCCGGCCGGGTCTTCCTGGCTCGCCAGCTCGCGCGGCAGCGGGTGCGCCGAGTCCGGAGCGAAGTACTGCGGGTAGTGGTCCAGGTACCGCCCGCTGGGCAGCGTCATCCCGCCCATCACCGTCTGGCAGCCGCTCGAACAGGTCAGTGTCAGCCCGAGCAAGGCCGCGACGCTCGCCAGCCAGCGCCGATTGGTTCGCATCTGTATCCTCGCTCCCGTTACGTGCCGAACGACGGTCCGCGACTCCCGCGCGGGCGCCGCCCGTGAACGCTGCTTCTATCGGTTGATCCGGGCGTGAGGCTTCAGACAAATTTCGGGGTCGTGCGGGCGCGGGCCGGGCGCGTGTTGACCCGGCCCGCGTTCCGCCCTAGCATGGCACCCTGACCACCAATCGTCCCACGCCGGACCGACGGATGCCAGGCACACGGCACAGCGCCCGCACACTCCCGCTGGAGCTCCGCTGGGACGACCGGCACCCACTCCCCTCTCGGTGGGTCGTTCCCGACGGCGTGCGGCCGCCCGCCCCGGGTCGCGCCGGGGCCGCGTTCGACTTCAGCGCCCGGATGTCCGCGCTGTGCGCGGACGTCGCCGCCCGGTGCGAGGAGCTGCGCCACGTCCACATGCCGCGGGTGCTGGTGTCGTTCACCCCGAGCCGCAACCGCAGCCGGTACGGGCTCCAGGCCCGCGTCACCCCGCTGCGGTTCCGCGACGGCGCGCTGACCCGCTCCCACGGCCCCACGGACTACCAGGTGCAGCGGTTCTTCGTGGACGGGCGCGAGATGCTGTACGTGCTCACGTTCTGCCTGCCCCGATTCCTAGACCAGACGTTCCGCGAGAAGCTGATCACGGTGTTCCACGAGCTGTACCACATGGCCCCGAGCTTCAACGGCGACCTGCGCCGGCACCCGGGCCGGTACGCCGTTCACTCGCACTCGAAGGACCGGTACGACGAGCGGATGGGGGAACTGGTGGACGACTACCTCGCCGACCACCCGGCCCCGGCCGCGTTCGCGTTCCTGCGGGCCGGCGCGCGCGAGCTGTGGGAGGCGCACGGCGGGATCGTCGGGGCGGTGGTGCCGCGGCCGAAGCTGCTGCCGGTCGGCGCGGTCCCGCGCCAGGCCGCGGCGCGGAACCGGAAGGGGCCGAAGTAGGGCCGGCTGATAAGCGACCGAACAGATGCGCGCCCGGTTCGATTTACGGTATCGGACGTAGTTGTTGGCTTTGTGGCACAGACATTCCGGTCTGTGCGGCCTTAACGCGCCGCACAGACCGGAATGTCTGTGCCACAAGAAACAGACACACCAATCCGGATCGCGAATCAGACCCACACGCCCTTGCCGAAGCGCGCCTTCAGCGCCCGGATCGCCTTCTCGCTCAGCGCGTTGCGGCGCACGTCCAGCAGTTTGAGCGGCGCGGCCGCGGGGAGCTTGGCGAGCGCCGCGGCGCCGCCCTCGCCGATCCGGTTGTCCGACAGGTCCAGTTCCGCGAGTTGCGCGAACAGGGGGGCGGCGACCAGGGCTCGAACCGCCCCCGGCCGCAGGTTGTTGCCGACCACACTCAGCTTCGTGAGCGCCGGAAGGTGGGCCGTTCCCAGCGCGGCCACGGCCGCCGCGTCCAGTTCGGTCACGTTGAGGGTCAACTCGGCGAGCCGGGTGAAGTGCCGCGCGCCTGCGAGCACCCGCACGCCGGCCTCCCCGAGCGGGTTGCCCGAGAGGTCGAGCGCCGCGAGGCGCCGCAGCGGCTCGGACGCGACCAGCGCCCGGGCCATGTCCGCGTCGATCCGGTCGAACGCGACGCCGAGCCGCGACAGCCCGCTCGCGTGCTTCGACTTGAACAGGGCGCGCAGCTCCACGTCGATGGGGCACTGCCCGCAGGTACACATCTGTTGCAGGTCGACCGCCGCGAGCCGGGCGAGGAACGGGCACGCGGCGAGGCCGTCCACCTCGCCCTTCGCGTACGGGAAGCGGACCGTCCGGAGCAGCGGGGCGTGCCGGAAAATGAGCTCGGCGTGGTTGACGAAGCTGGTGGGCGAGATCGAGCAGCCGTCGATGAAGCCGCGGCGGAACGTCCAGTTCTCGCCCAGCGAGGCGCCGCGGAGCGGGGCGGTCCAGCGCCGCGCGTGCGCCCGCAGCAGCGCCTTGGTTTCCTTCTCGGCGGCCTTGCGCTCCTTGCCCTCGGGCAGGGTTTCGAGCCGGCACTGCGCGCGGATCAGGGCGGCGCGGGCGGGGTCGTCGCCCGTGCCGCGCTCGTCGAGCCAGTCGGCGAACACGAGCCGGGGCGTGTCGTCGTCCGGGTGCCGGAGGATCGCGCCGAGGAACGCCTGCTCGTCGGTGACCGTCATGCGGAAGGCCCTCAGCCGAGGGGCGGCCACTGCTGGGCCATGCCCTCGCGTTCGATGTCGCGCACCTGATCTTCGGTGACCTCGAACTTGCCGGCCACCGTGGTGCGCGACGCCGCCACCCCGGCGCCGCCGTCCTGGGCGTCGACCAGGGCCTTGAAGATCGCCCGGCGCTGATCTACCGTGAGCGGACCGGGTTGCTCGTCACTCATCGCGGACCTCGTCGTTCCGGGAACCAGTATAACAACTTCCTCCATCCTAATAACCCGCTTCCGCCCGGGCGCAAAATTCCCGCGACGAACGCGAACTCGTTTCCCCCGCGGTCCGATTCTATGTCACTGCGCGAACTGCTGGTGCCGGTTTCGGACGACGACCCGCCGCCCGCGGTGCGCAAGTTCCTGCGCGACGCCGAGCGCCGGATCGACCGGTTCCAGCTCGCGTGCCGGGTGCCGGCGTTCGTGCCGTGCGACTACGAGACCGCGTACAAGGTGCTCCGCGCCCTCGCCGAGAGCGACGAGCTGCGCGGGCAGCGGTTCTGCGAGTGGGGGTGCGGGTTCGGGGTGGTCGCGGGGCTGGCGGAGATGGTCGGGTTCGACGCCTGCGGCATCGAGATCGAGAGCGCGCTGGTCGATGAGGGGCTCCAACTCGCCGAGGACTACGACCTGTCGGTGGAACTGATCCACGGGAGCTTCGTGCCGCCCGGCGCGGAGGACCGGGTCCACCGCGCCGGAGCGTACAGTTGGCTCGCGACCGAGGGCGACCAGGCGTACGAGGAGTTGGAACTCGAGATCGACGACATGGACGTGATCTTCGCCTACCCGTGGCCCGACGAGGAGGCGGTGGTGTTCGACCTGTTCGACCACTACGCGGGCGCCGGGGCGGTGCTGGCCACGTACCACGGTAGCGCCGAGTTCCGGCTCAAGCGCAAGGTGCGCGACGGCGGCAAACGGAAGCGCCGCGGGCGCTGACCGCGGTGCCGGGTGCCGCTCGCGCGAATTTCCCTCTCGATCCGTGCGCAGAGCGACGGGCTAAACCGACGGGCCGATGAGCCTCGTCGGCACGGGGCTCGCGCCCCATGCCGGGTGTTCCACTTACGCCTTCACCTCGACCGGGCGGCGCCAGCGGCGGAAGTCGCGCACGCCGGCGTAGATGCCGTAGCTCATCATCCCGAGCACGAACACCGCGACGGCCGCGAAGATCGCGTGCTCGGTCATCCCGTCCGGGTAGTCGCGGCCGTTGATCTCGACCTTGAAGAAGGCCTCCGCGTGGTGCGCGAACAGGCTCAGCATGGTTCACTCCGTGCGTGGTGTGCGTGGCAACGGGATCAGTTTCGGCGGCCGGCGGGCCGGTGTCAACGCCGCGGGGCCGATTCGGGCGGTCGGGGCCGAAAAGCTCGCTTCTCATACCGCCCCGGCGCCGCGCGCTTTCAGCCCCCGCGGGGATAAAATGGGTTCCGGCCGTAACGGGCGTTCCGAGGGGCACGATGAGCCAGTTCCTGTTCGCGCGGTCCTCGTGGCCGTTCGTGGCGCTCGGCGGGTTACTCGCAGCCGCCTGTCTGGCGAGCACCTGGTACATCAACCGGCTCCAGGGCGACCTGGCCCGGGCGGTGCGGCACGACGCGGCGCGGATGGAGGCGGCGGACGAGTTCCAGGTGCAACTGCGGCACCTCCGGTTCCACTCCGTCGTGTGCGCCGCGGATCCGACGGGCGCGCGGCGCGAGGTCGTCCGCCGCGACACCGCCCAGGCCGACGCCGCGCTCGCCGCGATCCGCGCCGACATCACCGCGGAGGACGCGGGGCTGCTCGCGGTCATTGAATCCGACTACGCGACGTACAAGCAGCAGCTCGGCCCCGGCGCCCCGGCGGGGCCGATCACGACCCTGACCGAACTGGTCCGGTGGTCGGACGCGCACCCCATGCGCGACCTGCTCCAGCCGTGCCGCGAACTGTCCGACCGGCAGCGCGCCCGGATGGACGCCGGGCTGGCCCGGAGCGAGGCCGACACCGCGTGGGCCGGGCGGGTGCTGCTGGCGCTGGGGTCCGCGGGGGCGTTCGGCGGGCTGGTGACCGGGTACGCGACCGCTCGCGGGCAGCGGCGCCGGGCCGCGCAACTGTCGGTCCGGGTGCGCGCGGTTCAGTCGCAACTCGATCAGGAGGTCGGCGCGCTGTCGGTGGACCCGCCGACCGCCGACCTGGGCGAACAGTTCGACCGGGTGGTGGAGCGGGTGACGGAAGTGTGCCGGCGGTTGCAGGACCAGGAGCGCGACCTGCTGCGGGCCGAGCAACTGGCCGCGGTGGGGCGGCTCGCGGCGGGCGTTGCGCACGAGGTGCGGAACCCGCTCACCGGGATCAAGCTCCTCGTCGAGGGGGCGCTGCGGCCGGCGAACCGGGCCGCGCTCACGGACGAAGACCTGGACCTGATCCGCCAGGAAATCGTGCGCATGGAGCGCACGGTGCAGGGGCTGCTCGACTTCGCCCGCACCCCGCCGCTCGAGTGCCGCCCGCACGACCTGCGCGCGCTGGTGTCCGAGGCCGTCAACCGCGCCCGCGCCCGAGCGGAGCGCAAACCCGTTGCCGTAAAGGTCGAACGGGCGGCCACTCCGCTGGCGGTCTCCGCGGACCGCGACCAGATGCTTTCGCTGCTCACGAATTTGCTGTTTAATGCCGTTGACGCGACGCCCGCGGGCGGGAACGTTTCGGTGCGGGTCGAACGCGCGCCGGACGGCGCCCCGACCGTAACCGTGAGCGACTCCGGCCCGGGAATCGCTCCGGAGACGATGGGGAAGTTGTTCACGCCGTTCGCGACCACGAAACCGACGGGGACCGGGCTCGGGCTGACCGTCGCCCGCCGCATCGCCCGCGACCACGGCGGCGCGCTCACCGCCACGAACCGGCCCGAAGGGGGGGCCATGTTCGCACTCACACTCCCGAAGGGAGCGGGGAGTGACGAGTGAGCGCAACCGCGGCGCAGACGACGGCCCGCCCCCGCCCCTCACTCCCCGCTCGTACCGAGTACCATGCAAAAGCTCCTGGTTGTAGACGACGAGCCGATCATCTGCCACTCGTTCCGCCGGGCGTTTTCCGGGCCGGACGTGGAGGTGCTCACGGCGGGCGGGGTGGCAGAGGGGTGGGCGGCCGTCGGCCGCGACCGGCCGGACGTCATCGTCACCGACCTGCAACTCCCCGACGGCACCGGGCTCGACTTGTTCGAGAAGGTGCGCGCCGCCGACCCGCGGCGCCCGGTGGTGGTCATCACCGCCTACGGCACCATGGAAACCACCATCGAGGCCATGAAGCGCGGGGCGTTCGACTACCTCACGAAGCCGGTCGATCTGGCGCAGATGAGCGCGGTCCTCGGGCGGGCGTTCGAGGCCGCGCGGCTGATGCGCGAGCCGGCGGCGCTGCCCACCGACCCGGGCGAGGACCGGATCATCGGGCGCTCACCCGTGATGCAGGAGATGTGTAAGCTGATCGGCCGCATCGCGCCGCAGGACGCGAGCGTGCTCATTCTGGGCGAGAGCGGCACCGGCAAGGAGCTGGTGGCGCGGGCCATCTATTCGCACTCGAAGCGGGCCGCCCGGCCGTTTTTGGCGATCAACTGCGCCGCCATCCCCGACACGCTCGTGGAGAGCGAGCTGTTCGGCCACGAGCAGGGCGCGTTCACCGGCGCCGACCGGCAGCGGGTCGGGAAGTTCGAGCAGTGCGGCGACGGCACGCTGCTGCTCGACGAGATCGGCGACATGCCGCTGGCGGCACAGGCGAAGATGCTGCGCCTGCTCCAGGACCAGACGTTCGAGCGGGTCGGCGGGAGCCAAGCGATCGCGACCCGGGTGCGGGTGCTGGCGGCGACCAATCAGCACCCCGAAAAGCTGATCGCCGAGGGGAAGTTTCGGCACGACCTGTACTACCGGCTGAAGGTGGTGACGATCCACGTGCCGGCCCTGCGCGACCGGCGCGAGGACATCCCGGAGCTGGCGCACCACTTCCTGTTCCGCTACACGCGGGAGGCGAACCGCGACGTCCGCGGGTTCGTCCCCGAGGCGCTCGACCTGCTCCAGCGGGCCGACTGGCCGGGGAACGTGCGCCAGCTCCAGAACTGCGTTCGCGCCGCCGTGTATCAGACCGTGGGGCACGTCCTCGCGCCGGCCGACCTACCGGGGTTGGTCGCTCGGGGCGCGGCCCCCGCCGCGAGCGCCGAACCCGCCGCGGGCACCGCGCCGTTCGACCTGACCGGCGCCATTGAGGCGATGCTCCGGGACGGGGCCGGGGACGTTCACGCCCGTGTGACGGCGCTGGTCGAGCGCGAGTTGTTGACACGCGCGCTGCGGCGCACGCACGGGCACCAAGCGCAGGCGAGCGACCTGCTCGGGATCAACCGCACGACGCTCCGCACCAAGCTGCGCGAGTTGGGCATCACGCTCGACAAGGTCGTCGCCGACGCACCGACGGAGTAGCGGGAGCGCGGGCCAAGAGTGGTGCGAACCGTCGGGGTGCTCCGTTCGGAGGCGGGGCGGGCGGCACGCGCCCCGGGCACAGCGTTTCGCCCGCGCGCTCCGCAGGAGATTGGAGCTGGCGCTCGCGTCGGGTAAAATGCCCCACGTCCGGTGGCCCGCAGGAGGAAGTGATGACACGGTTCGCCGTCGCGCTGCTCGCGGTTTCGGTTGCGGCGCCGGCGGGCGCCGCGGAGAAGGCTCCCGCGCCCGCGGAACGCGGCTACCAGGCGCTCACGCGCACCGCGTTCATCCCGGCGTTCTGGACCCGGCTCGCGCTCCCCAACGCCTGGAAGAGCTGGGGCGTGGGCGAGCGGCCGGCGGACTACGACCGGGCCGTCATGGAGCGCTACGGGCTGCACGCCGCGCCGTACCCCAACGACGGGCTGCCGATGGGGCTGCGCAAGGCCCCGCTGCTCCTCAACACCGGCGTCGGCATCGACTGCATGTTGTGCCACGGCGGCTCGATCTTCGGTCGGAGCTACGTCGGGCTCGGGAACAGCACGCTCGACATTCAATCGCTGTTCGAGGACCTGGCGCGGGCCGAGGGGCTGACGCCGAAGCTGCCGTTCGCGTTCTCGAACGTCCGCGGCACCACCGAGGCCGGCGGGTTCGGGGTGTACCTGCTCGGGTTCCGCAACCCGGACCTCAGCCTCCGCACCCCGCGCAAGGAGCTGGGGCTCCGCGACGACCTGTGCGAGGACGTGCCCGCGTGGTGGCTGATGAAGAAGAAGCGCACCATTTACTACACCGGGGCCACCGACGCCCGGTCGGTGCGCACGCTGATGCAGTTCATGATGCACCCGCTCACCACCGCGAAGGACTTCGACAAGCACGAGCCGGCGTTCCGCGACATCTCCGCGTACCTCGCGAACCTCGAACCGCCGAAGTACCCGTTCCCGATCGAGCGGGAAAAAGCCGCTAAGGGCGAATCGCTCTTCAAACAGCACTGCGCCACGTGCCACGGCACCTACGGCGCGAAGTGGACGTATCCGAACAAGGTGATCCCGCTCGCGGAGATCGGCACCGACCCGACGCGGCACAAGGGGATCAGCGCCGAGTACGGCAAGGAGTACTCGGAGTCGTGGTTCGGGAAGGAGGAGAGCGGCGGGTGGTTCGTGAACGGGAAGCGGCTCCGCTGGACCGACGGCTACCAGGCCCCGCCGCTCGACGGCGTCTGGGCCACGGCGCCGTACTTCCACAACGCGAGCGTGCCCACCCTCGACGGCGTCCTGAACTCGAAGGCGCGGCCGAAACTGTACACCCGCAGCTACAAGACTGACGAGGCAGATTACGACAAGGTGAACGTGGGCTGGAAGGTGACCGAGCTGCGCGCCGCGCCCGCGAACCTCGCGCCGCACGAGGCGCGGAAGATCTACGACACGTCCAAGCCCGGCCGCAGCAACGCGGGGCACACCTACGGCGACGACTTCAGCGCCGAGGAACGCGCCCAGGTGATCGAGTACCTCAAGACGCTGTAACGCCCGCTCAAGACGGAAGCAGTTTTTGACAGGATCGACAGGATGAACAGGATTTCAAAGACCGCAGAACAGTGCTTGTCTTAAATCCTGTCCATCCTGTCGATCCTGTCAAAAACTGCTTCCTCCCTGTCTTCTTCATTCCGAAGCGCCGTCGGCACCTGCTTATTCCGTTGGTCCTGTCAAAACGCCTTCCGGTCCGGTCCCGCGCTCAGAACTCCATCTCGCGGAGCGATTTCGCCCCCGCGCGGAGCGGTAGCACCACCGCCGCCGCGCCCAGAACCAGCCCCACCGGGATGCCCGCGTACACCCACGGGTTGATTTTGGCCGCGCCGGCGGTCGCGCCCTTCGCGAGCTGGGCCACGTGGAACGGCACCACCATCACGCCGATGACGGTGACCAGGAACGCGAGCCCGGTCACCATGTTCACGGTGCCGCCGAACCCGACCACGATCTTCGACGGGTCCGTCTCGCGGAACGTCGGCAGGTACGCGCCCAGGCCCACGTTCAGCGCGCTCAGCCCCAGGGCCGCCACCGCCACCGCCGCCGCGTGCAGCGCCAGCCCTTCGAGCGGCAGCCCGAGGAGCGCGTCGCTGGTCAGGATGAGCGCCTCGGCCACGACCAGCGAGCCGGTCGCCGCGAACGCGAACTTGCCCCACAGGATCTGGTCGCGGCTCACCGGGGTGAGCCCCAGGATCCAGAACTTCCGCCCCTCCAGCGAGATCAGCGGGAACACGAACCGGCTCAGCCCGGCGCACAGGAGGACCGCCGTCCCGCTCAGGTTCATGAGGCTGATGGCGTACTTGTCCATGATGCCGAGGTCGGCGGAGTAGTACTGCCGGAAGTTGCTGGCCCCGATCAGCATCAGCACCCCGAAGATGGCCAGCACGGCCCACTGGGTCGGGTCCCGCCGGAAGGTGCGGAAGTCCTTCACCACCAGCACGCGGGTGCGGCGGTCGAGGTAGAACACCAGCGCCTCCATGAGCCGGTCGAGCGGGCTCGTCTTGTAGACCTTCTTGTCGCGCCCGAAGGCGGAGAGGCGGTCGTAGGCGGTGCGGTACACGCGCCCCGCGACCCACGCCGCGCCCAGGAAGCACAGCAGCCCGTTGCTCCACACCTGGGCCAGCGGGACGAGTGCGGCGGTGAGGTCCCCGCGGGCCGCGGCCATCACGCCGCGGGTCATCCAGTGGCTCGGCGAGAACCCGCTGCGGAGCAGGTCGAACTGGCCGATCAGGTCGTCCAGCTCCCGCCCGCTGCTCACCAGCGACCGGCGGAACCCCACGAGAATTCGGTACCCCCAGAACAGCAGCCCGGCGGCGACCACGAGCCCCACGAGCGCGAAGAACTGCTTGCGGTTCCGCGGCATGTACCGCACCAGCAGGAGGCACCCCGCGGCCGACACCGAGCCCGGCAGGATGACGTACCCGAGCAGGTACAGCGGCAGCAGCGGGTAGAAGTACCAGGGCACGCCCGACATCAGCCCGTAGGCCACGAAGATCGGCACGCCGAGGATCACGAAGCCCCACGAGCTGAACGTCACCGCGGCCTGGAACTTGGTGGCGAAGATCTGGTCGGCGCGGGCCGGCGAGCACAGCAGGAACCGCGCCTCGGGGCTGGTGAACAGGCTCGCGTAGAGGATGATGCCGGTCGAGAAGATGAGCATCGTCCCGAGCGTGAAGAACAGCAGCTCGAAGAGCGCCTCGACGATGGCCCCCTTGAACGGGATGTTGTTCACCCGGAGCTGGTTGAACAGGTACAGGCTGACCGCGAACGTGAACGCCGCGACCACGGCGCTGGTGGCGATCATGGTGACGAGCCGCACGCGGCCGTTCTCGAGCGCGACGCGCAGCCCGTTGCGGAACAGTTGCAGCCGCAGGCGCCGGAACAGGGCCGCTTGCGCGGGCGCCGCCGGCCGGGCGTCGATGGTTGAGGACATGGGCCACCGGTGGGTGTGAGGGGCGGGCCGGGTGGGACGCGCTACGCGGGGGGCAGCGCCGGCTGCGGCGCGTCTTCCTCGGTGATCTTCATGAACAGGTCTTCCAGGCTGCCGTCCATCGCGGCCTGCTTGCGCAGGTCGGTCAGGGTGCCGCACCCGAGGAGCGTGCCGCGGTCCAGAATCCCGATGCGGTCGGCGAGCTCCTGGGCGATGTCGAGCGTGTGGGTGCTGAGGAACACCGTCATCCCTTCGGACGCGAGCCGGCGGAGCAGCGTTTTCAGCTCGCGGATGCTCTTCGGGTCGAGCCCCACGGTCGGCTCGTCGGCGATGAGCAGTTTGGGCTCGTGGACCAGCGCCGCGGCGAACACGGTGCGCTGGCGCATCCCGTGCGAGTACCGCTCGGTGAGGTCGTCCACGAACTCGTTGAGGTGGAACAGCTCGATCACCTCTTCGATCTTGTCCGCGGACCGGCCCGGGGGCATCCCGTACAGGTCCGCGGTGAACTGGAGGAACTCGCGGCCGGTGAGCTTCTCGTACAGGAACGGCTGGTCGGGCACGTAGCTGACGAGCGCGCGGGCCTGGTCGCCCTGGGCGCGCACGTCGAACCCGCCGATGCGAACGCTCCCCGTGGTGGGGAACAGGAGCCCGCAGAGCATCTTGATGGTGGTGGTCTTCCCGGCCCCGTTCGGCCCCAGGAACGCGAACAGCTCGCCCGCGGGCACGTGCAGGGTGAGGTCCCGCACCGCGACCTTGGGGCCGTAGAGCTTCGTGACGGTGTCGATTTGGATCATGGTAAACTCGCTCCGAAGACCCACCCCCACCCCCTCCCTAAAGGGAGGGGAGCAAGACAGGCGGGCACTCATCCGGCCGGTGATCCCGTAGCTGCTGTGATGCGTTCCGTACAGGCCGCGCCGATGCGATCAAGGACGGTCGTGATGCTCTCGGTCACATTTTCGTTGCGGAACCGCAGGACAAGCAGGCCAAGCGCGGCGAACGCCTGATCGCGGGCCGCGTCGTATTCGACCTGGGTGTCGTGAACGCCGCCGTCCACTTCCACAACGACGCCGGCGGCGTGGCAGTAGAAATCGGCGACGAACCCGTGAACGATCTGCTGGCGGCGGAAATGGAGGCCGCGAAGGCGGTTCCCGCGCAGACGCGACCAAAGAAACTGCTCGGCGGGCGTCATGTCGCGGCGGAGGCGCTGCACCAGCGCGGCTTTTGTCTCGGTGAGCTTTTGACCGGTAACGAGGTGCGGCACGGGCGGGCGAACGGGGTCACCCACCCCCCCAGCCCCCCTCCCTGTAGGGAGGGGGGAGAAAGACAACTTGCGCTTCCGATTCCGTTTTGGCCTCTCAAGCGCAACCTCCCCCCTCCCTTCCCGTCGGCCCGCGGAAGCTTCGCTGGCAGGGCCGGCGAGCATGACGAGGGGGGCCGGGGGGGTGGGTTGAGGGCGATGCAATTCGTCACGCTGGTCGGCA
>NZ_JAXBLV010000193.1:0-58708 GCF_034097035.1 Gemmata algarum | reverse complement strand
TGAGATGACATACTCAGCCCCCGAGGCGACAAGCAACGGCCGGGCACGACCTCGGAGCACCCAGGTTGCGCTATCGCGACCACGAATGACCGCTGCCAGCGGCACTTCTACCCGCGACTGCGTGGAGGAGGACATATCCACCGTCCGTGTTAGGTCTATATTCATTTGAATATTCTGTGTCTCTCCGGGCTCCAAACGGAGGCTAGTCGGCTGAACGCCGGCGCAGTCGCAGGAGGTTCGCCACCTCTCGATTTGGACCGTCTGTTGACTCGTGTTGTGAACGCGCAGGACACGAACAAACGCGGGATCTGCCCACGCGTCACCGAAGTCAAGATCTTCCGGGGCCACGACTATATCGCTGCCCGTCTGCGGCACTTCGGAGCTTGGAGGAGAATGTGAGAGCAAACGACCAGTCACTGCGCCGCCGGCGGCGGCGCAGCTGCTCGCGATGATGGTGACAATGAGCACACGACGCCGAAGCATGATGTCTTCTCAAATTCCTAAGAATTTGACGAATTGCCCTCATCAAGAATTACTCGGAGCTTTCGACTGTGTCAATCCATATAATCGACAAGATTCGCACTTTTCGAGTAGTACGGTGGCAAGCTGGGTAGGTAAGCCTCCGACATCCACTGGGCCACCAACGGCCTCCGTGACCCCGCGCCGCGGGAGCACTCCGCAGCGCCAATCGACCTCATGCAGAACGGCGGCACTTCCATCACGCTAGGCCCGCCTCCAGTGGGTCGGCGGCTTAGCGTCACATCCTCAATATCACTAGCATGATCTGGTCGACTAGGTAATCGCGCTGCGGACGCGGGGCATAACGCCGGCCATTCAGTACGGGTTGACGGCCGTCGCCTGCCGTGGGTGCATTGATTCCACTCGGTAGCCGCGTGAGATTGCGGAAGAGAAAGCGGCCGCACTTTTTGCAAAACGTCTACCAGGCCCGCACGCTTCGTCGCACGTTCCCCAGCGGGATGGTGCGATTCCCTGGGGTTTCGCGCGAAGCGTGCGGTGCTCATTTTCAGCGATTTTGCCGCATCCTCAGCGGTTTTCGCATTTCTCCGACTCCCACTACCAGACCTTCTTCGGCATGCGCGACGTGGTCCGGCCGCTGGCCGCGACGCCGGGGACGGCGGTGCTGCCGTTCCAGTACCGCAAGGTGCCGAAGGCGAAGCGGGTCGTGGTGGAGTGCTGCCCGTCGTCGGTGCTGAAGAGGGACGGGCTGCCGCACCAGAACTACAAGCACCCGAGAGGCGGGCCGCTGCCGCGCCGGTGCGTCGCGACCCGGCACGCGATCCTGGGCGGGCTGGCCCGCCGGGTGCGGATCAGCGACCACTTCCGGCGGGTCATCATGCGGAACCCGGGCGGTGACGCGCTGGACGCGGTGATCGCGGCGGTCGGGGCGCTTCGGGGCGTCCGCGAGGCGGACCACAAGGCCCTCGCGGTACACCCGCGGCTCACCCGCGAGGGCTGGATGTACGTCTGACGCACGTGCTGTAACAACCCAGCTCGCCTGCTCGGCGCGCCGGAAAGGCGCTCTCGACACGCCCCGGCGTACCGGCTATCGGCGGGCTCCCTGTGTACACGGAGCACCGGCATGAACCGCATCGCCGCACTGGTCGCGGGCCTCGCGCTGCTGGCCTCGACCGGGTGCCTGTCCGACGGGTCGTGGTCCGCGCGCCGCCTGTTCGGGCCGGACGACGGCACGTCGAACTTCAACCCGAAGGACGTGCCGGCCGCGTCGCTCCAAACCGCCAGCCGGGTCGAGGTGCTGAGCCGGCGCATCGTCGTGCAGAACACGTTCACCGGCATCGAGCCCATGATTTTCACGATCGGCGTGAAGGAGCCCACGCTGTTCCACCGCGGCCCGAACGAACTGTTCATCAGCGAGGGGCTGGTGAACAAGTGCAAGACCGAAGAAGAACTCGCGGCGGTGCTGTGCTCGGAACTCGGCCAGATGGTGGCGGAAGCGCGGAACGCGAAGAGCGTGGCCCGTGAGGTGGCCCCGCTGCGGGACACCGGCCACGGCGCGGGGTCGATGGTTCCCGGAGGTACGGCCTACGACGCGAGCCAGCAGGCGAACCTCGCGTACCACGAAAAGCGGTACCCGCGAACCGCCCCCGGGGTCGATCCCGAGGACACCGCGAAGGTCGCCCGCGAGCTGATGAAAGGCGCCGGCTTCGACCCCGCGGGGCTGGAGCAGGTGCAACCGCTGGTCAAGCAGTCCGACCGCGGCGAGTTGCTGCGCAAGCAACTCAACACGTCGGCCCCGGCGCCGACCTGGCAGAAGTAGCACACCCGGGCGCCCCGCCGCGCAACCCGCTCCCGGTCGTTTCAAGTTGGCGACGGCCGGAATTGAGATTAGTAGCCGGACCCGAACACGTCCGAGTAATAACGGACTTCGCCCGCGGCGAAGAGCGTATGGCGGCACCACGCGGGGAACCGTGCCCGCGTGCGTAGCCGGTGCCGGGCTCAGCATTCCTCTCGCGGCCACGCTCGAGTACCGCGCGTTCCTGGTCCCGACGGCCGGCGTCCTGATCGCAGCCGGTCTCAGCTTCATTCCCGTCTGGGGCCAAGTGATTTACCGGATATGCGCGGGGCGGTGGTATCGGTCTTGCCGGTGCCCGCTATGCGGTTCGGTGCCGCCCGCCGGGCCGTGACGCAACTTCCGCCGACGCGTGAAACCGTGCCCGCGCCGCGGCGTCATCCCAATGAACCGACGGCCGCCGGGGCACGCGATGACCACTCCCCCGTCCACAAACAGACCCGACGCGCCGGCCCCGCCGAATGGGCTGTCGGCCGTCTGGTGGGCGCTGGTCGGCGCGGCCTGGACCGGTGGCGTTTGGGCGGCGGCGCTGGTGTTCGGTTTCGCGTACTTCGGGGTTTCGTTCCGTGCCGATGCCACAACGGACCCCCTGCCGTGGGCGTTGGGCCTCGGCAGTGCCGGGGCCGTTCTCGGCTTGTCCGTCGGCATGCTCGTCGGTCGCGCCGCCGGCGGACCGCGGCGGTTCACGTTCGCGGCCCGGCTCGGGGTGCTCGGCGCGCTCGGCGGAACCGTCGGCGGCGGGCTGACCGCACACGCCATCGTCTTGAGCACCGGACTGCTGCACCCGCTGGTGAGTTCGACTCTGGTGTGGGCACTCGCGGGCCTGCTCGTCGGGGCGCTCGGTCACACGTGGGCACGCCGGCCCGGGCTCCCCACCTGCGCCGGTCAGGACGTTCTCGCACCACACCAGCCCGGGGGCCTCACTCGGCGGAACGCGCCCCGGCCGCTGCTCCGCGCGGCGCCGGTTCTGGCGGCGTCCGCGCTGGCGTTCGCCGGTGCCCTCGTGGTACCTCCGGGTCAGACAGCCGGCTTGGCGGCGGTGGGCGTCCTGGGGTTAACGGTCGCGCTCACGTTGCGCGGTCAGGAGCGCCGGCTCCAAGACCTTAACGCACGGCTCCGCGAGTTCGAGCGCCGCGACCTCAACGAGCGAGAACGTGACGAGCGGTGAGCAAGAGCAGGGCCAGCAACGAATTACGATCGCGCCGCCACTCACTCACACCTTCCACGCGGAGGTCGTGCCGCTGAACGCGCCTCCGCGAGTTGAGGGCTCGTGAGGCCAACTCATCACACCCTGACCTTCGCCGCAGATACTTACACTTGTCAAACTGGCAAAAATTTGTGCTCTCTCGACGATAGTTACTGACCCGCTGCGGCCAGGGTGCGACACCAGGCGAGTGCGCAGCAACGGCCGCCCGGCGCCCGCAGGGCGGGTGTGCGGGCGCGGGGAAGGGCACGTCCACTCTCCTGGCACTGCATGCCAAGGGCAACGCCATGAACTGGTTCCGCAACCTGAAGGTGTCGTCCAAGATCGGCATCAGCTTTGGTGCCCTTATTGCGCTGATGGCGGCTGCCGGTTGGGTCGGGCTGCGCGGCCAGGCGCAGGTGATCGACCGCACTGCGATCATCGCCCGCCACGCGGACGGGCTGAACCACCTTCAGGAGGCCAACGGCGAGTTGCTCCACATCGACCGCGAAGTGCGCAACGCGATCCTGGACACGGAGCCCGCCGCGGTGGACCGGCGGGCGGCCGACATTCGCTCCTACGAGGCGCGGTTCCGCACCGAGTTCGACGCCTACCGCCGCACCATCGCCCGCGACGAACAGAAGGCCCGAGCCGCCGACATCGAGCGCCGGTTCAGCGAGTTGCGGACGGCCCAGGACGCGGTCGTCGCCCTCGCGCGCGAGCACAAGGATCAGGAGGCCACGGCGCGGCTGCCGGGGGTCCGGGCGGCCGTTGACGCGGTCGAGCAGGGGCTCAACGAGTTGCTCAGCTCGAAGCAGGAGCTCATGAAAGCGTTGCAGGCCGAGGCGAACGAATTCGGCGACCTCACGCGCACGAGGGTCATGGGGGCCGTGGGGGGCGGGTGCGTGCTGGCCCTCGGGCTCGGGTTCGCGCTGACGGCGCTGACCGCCCGCCCGCTCCAGCAGACGAAGGACGTGATCGAGGCGGTGGCCAAAGGCGACCTGACCCGGCACACCGAGGTGCGCTCCCGGGACGAAATCGGCCAGATGTCGGCGGCCCTGAACGTCGCAATTGACAACCTGCGCGCGGCGCACGAGCGGGACGCCGACTTCTCGAGCCAGCTCACCGCGGTGAACAAGGTGCAGGCGGTGATCGAGTTCCGGTTGGACGGCACCATCATTACGGCCAACGACAACTTCTTACGGGCGCTGGGGTACGGGCTGCCCGAGATCCAAGGCCGGCACCACAGCATGTTCGCCGAACCCGCCTTCGTCGCCAGCCCCGAGTACCGCGAGTTCTGGGCGCGGCTGAACCGCGGGGAGTACGTGGCGGGGGAGTTTAAGCGGCTCGGCAAGGGCGGCAAAGAGGTGTGGATCCAGGCTTCGTACAACCCGATCCTGGGACCCAACGGCAAACCCTACAAGGTGGTCAAGTTCGCCACCGACGTGACCGCCACCAAGCTCTTGGAACAAAAGGTGAGGGACGAGGCCGAGCGCTCGACGACGGCGGCGGCCGAGCTGGAGCGCAAGGTCGGGACGATCGTGCAGACCGTGGACGCGCTCGCGGCCGGCGATTTCACGGTGTCGATCCCGGACCTGGGCGACGACAACGTGGGCCGCATGGCCGCGTCGCTGAACCAAGCCGTGGAGAGCGTGCGGACGGCGCTGGAGGGGGTGAAGGGCGTGTCCGAGCAACTGGCCGACGCGTCCGCGCAATTGTCCGCGGCGAGCGAAGAGATCTCGTCCGGCGCCCAAGAGCAGGCGAGCAGCCTGGAGGAGACCGCGTCCGCGCTGGAGGAAATTACCGCCACCGTTCAGCGGAGCGCGGACAGCGCCCAGCAGGCGCGCCAGTTGGCCGGCGGGTCCAAGGAGGTGGCGGAGAAGGGGGGCCAGGTGGTGAGCGGGGCGGTGGGGGCGATGAGCGAGATCAGCGGGTCGTCGAAGAAGATTGAGGAGATCATCACGACGATCGACGAGATCGCGTTCCAGACCAACCTGTTGGCCCTGAACGCCGCCGTCGAAGCCGCCCGCGCCGGGGAACAAGGGCGCGGGTTCGCGGTGGTGGCGACGGAGGTGCGGAACCTGGCCCAGCGGTCCGCCACCGCGGCCAAGGAGATCAAGGGGCTGATCCAGGACAGCGTGAAGAAGGTGGAGACGGGCACCGAGCTGGTGAACAAGTCGGGGGACGCGCTGGCCGAGATCGTCACCAGCGTCAAGCGGGTCACCGACATCGTCACCGAGATCGCCGCCGCCAGCAAGGAACAGTCCATCGGCATCGACCAAGTCAATAAAGCCGTCACGCAGATGGACAGCGCCACCCAGCGGAACGCGGGCCAGACCGAGGAAATGAACGCCACCGCGCAGGCCCTGACCGACCAGGCCGCGCAACTCCGCGACCTCATCGCCCGGTTCAAACTCGCACACGGCCAAGGTTACACCGGCCCCACACGTGCGAGCAAGAAGGCCGCTTCGACGAAGCCCCGGGCGGCGGTCGCGAAGGCGGTCAACAACCGCCACGGGAGCAGCGGTCAGGCGTCGAACGGCCGCGGCCACGAACTCGATTCGCTCGGCGGCGACGGGTTCGCCGATTTCTGAGCGGGCGGCGCCCTTCACCGAGCCGCGATTGACGCGGGAGGGAAAGGCGCGGCACCACCCACGCGGCGGTCGCGCCCCGTCAAAACGTGACACACATCCTCCATCTGGTGCCGAGTTTCGGCCGGGTACCGCGTCGCGGGACGAGCGGTTTACGGGTTCTGCGGGGTCGCGCGGATCGCGTGCGGGGCGCGGTTCGGCCGTTGAAGCTGACGAGAACCAGTTGATATGCCCGAACCACCGTCCAACGTGTTCGTACTCCGCGGCCGGGTGGGGGTGCCCGAACTGCTCCACGCCACGCGCGAGGCGCTGCTCGCACTCCAAGCCGACCCCCGGTGCCAACCCGCACTGGACTGCTCCGGGGTCACGTCGTTCACCGGCGACGCACTGCTGTTGCTCGCCTGGGTGTGCCAGCAGGTTCGCGAGGCCGGGGCCAGCTTGCGACTGCTCGACCTCCCCCAGGTGGTGCTCGAAACCATCGCGGACCGGCTGATCGAGGCGACCATCCCCCCCGAACTCCAGCACCACGTCAAGGCCGCAATGGGTGACGAAGCCGGAGACGATCGCTGGCGGTGGGGGGACAGTTTTTCCAACAACTGAACGGATCATTCTACTCGGGCGGGACCGCGTGAGCGGATCGTGCTTCCGTTCTTGCTCGGACCTTGGTGGCGGAACGGCGGCGGGTCGTCGCTCCCTTTCGACCCGCGCGGGGGCCTCACTCTTCAAGAACGTTTTTAACAGGATCGACGGGGTAAACGGGGTTACAAATCGATCAGCATTCGACGCTATCAAAAACGTTCTTGGCCATTTCGTTGCGATTGAGTCCCACACTATCCTCGCTGCGGACATGAATCCGCAATGCCCTTGCTGCTCGGCTCGGCCGTTGCTAGCGTTCAGTGCCGTCCCGCACACCGCCCGGGCGGCGGACAGGAGCCTGACATGCCGCGCGCGCCGATCCCGACCTGGTGCTTCGCCCTCGTGGTGGTGCGCAAGGGCGATCAGTTCCTGATCGTGCAGGAGAACAAGCACGGGCAGCCGTGGTACCTGCCGGCCGGGCGGGTCGAAGAGGGCGAGACGTTCGCGGCGGCGGCGGTGCGCGAGACGCTCGAAGAAGGCGGCGTCCCGATCCGCCTCACCGGGGTCATCCGCGTGGAGCACGCCCCGCTCCCCATCGGGGCGCGGATGCGTGTGGTCTACCTCGCCGAACCCGCCGACGACACCCCGCCCAAGTCCCGCCCCGACGACGAGTCCCTCGGCGCGCGGTGGGTCACACTCGACGAGCTGCGCGACTACCACATGCGCGGCGAGGAGGTTGCGGAGCTGTTCGCCTACGTCGCGGGCGGCGGCACCGTTCACCCGCCGGATCTGATCAAGGGCGAAGGCGAGCCCTACCGGGCCGACCGTTGACGCCCTTACTTCGCACCTTCACGCTTGCCTCTTTGGTCACGCCCGGTAGTTTGTAAACACCCTTTACGAATTCCCGCTTCTCCCTCGAACTGGGTGCTACCGTGTCGACCGTCCTTCGCGTTTCGGTGATCGCCGCGCTGGCCGCGGTTCTGGCCTGCGTGCCCGCGTGCGGCAAGAAAGACGGGGCCGGTAAGGCCAAGATCGGTGTCGTCACCAACTGCACCGCCGACTTCTGGCGCATCTGCGAGGCCGGCGCGCAGAAGGCGGCGGCCGAGTTCAACGTAGAGCTTCTGTTCCGCCAGCCGGAACAGGACTTCGACGCGCAGGCGCAGATGAAGATCGTCGAGGCGTGGGAGAAGCAGGGCCTGGACGGGATGGTCGTCAGCGTCATCAACCCGAAGGGGCAGACCGAAGACCTCACCCGCATCGCGAAAAAGGTTCCGCTGGTCACGATGGACAACGACGCCGACCAGACCGGCCGCAAGTGCTACGTCGGGATCGACAACTACGAGGCCGGGAGGGCGGCGGGCAAGCTCATCAAGAGGGTCCTTCCCCAAGGGGGCACGGTCGGGGTGTTCATCGGCGACACCAAATCGGCGAACGGCCAAGCCCGCACGCAGGGCGTGTTCGACGAGCTGGCGGGCGAGAAGGACGCCAAGGGTGTGGACGGCGCGCACCCGCAGAAGCCGGACCTCGAGGTGCGCACGTACGGGAAAGACGTCAAGTACCACGTCGTGGACCGCACCCCGCGCGAGGACAACAGCCCGGTCAACGCCCAGAAGACCGCGGGCGCCGTGCTGGCCCGCGTGAAGGGGCTGCCGAACCTGTGCATGGTGGGGCTGTACGCCTACAACCCGCCCGCGATCCTGAACGAGGCGAAGGCCAAGGCGATGGCCAAGGACATCAAGATCGTCGGCTTCGACGAGGACTGGGAGACGCTCAAGGGGATCGCGGCCGGCGAGATCGAGGCGACCGTGGTGCAGGACCCGTTCGCCTACGGGTACGAGTCCGTGAAGGCGCTGGCGACCAAGAGCTTCGACGTCAAACGCATCCCGTACCGCGTCGTGACGAAGGACGGCAAGCCGGACCCGGCGCTCGGCTGCGAGGTGGTCGAGGTGGCGAAGTTCGAGCCGGACCTGCGGGGCAAACTCGAGTCGGTGAAGAAGTGACCCCGCGAACGCCCCGACAGCGCTGACGGGGCCGCCCGGGCGAGAGCGACACGTCGCGTTCGCCCCGGGCGGCCCCGCAGAACCGGTCCCGCGCCGCCCCATCTACCTGCCGCCGCTCGGTCCGCCATGCCCCACCCCCGGCTCCAAATCACGAACGCCCGCAAGCAGTTCCCCGGCGTGCTCGCGCTCGGCGGCGTCTCGCTCACGCTCGCGCCGGGCGAGGTGCTGGCAGTGGTCGGCGAGAACGGGGCCGGCAAGTCCACGCTCATGAAGATCGTCGCCGGGGTGTACACTCCGGACGCGGGCGAGGTGCGGCTCGACGGCCGGGCGGTGGCGTTCCGCGCCCCCGCGGAGGCCATCGCGGCCGGGGTGAGCCTGATCCACCAGGAGCTGAACCTCGCCGAGAACCTGACGGTCGCCGACAACCTGTTCCTGGGCCGCGAGGTCACCACCGGCGGCGCGCTGCGCGTGCTCGACCGCCGCGCGACAAGCGCCCGCGCCGCGGCGCTGCTCGGCCGCGTCGGGCTCCCCGCGGACCGGGCTCACGTGCGGGTCGAGGCCCTGCCGCCCGGCGAGAAGCAGCTCGTCGAGATCGCCCGCGCGCTCGGCACCGACGTGCGCCTGCTCATCATGGACGAGCCGACGTCCAGCCTCACGCAGAAGGAAACCGAGCAGCTCTACACCGTGATCGACGCCCTCAAGGCCGCGGGCGTGTCGGTCCTCTACATCTCGCACCGGCTCGCGGAGGTGAGGCGGGTCGCGGACCGGGTGGCGGTGCTGCGCGACGGGCAGAACGCGGGGGAGCTGGCGAAGGGCGAGGTCACGCACGACAACATGGTGCGGCTGATGGTGGGCCGCGACCTGAAACAGTTCTACCCCAAGGTCCACCGCTCTGGGACCGGGGGCGCGCCGGTGCTGAGCCTCCGCGGGGTGCGGTACCGGAACGGCCCGGTCACGCCCGCGAGCTTCGAGGTCCGGGCCGGCGAGGTTCTCGGGATGGCCGGGCTCGTGGGCGCGGGCCGCACCGAGCTGTCGGAGGCGGTTTTTGGCGTCCGCCCGCTCACCGCGGGCGAGGTGCGGCTCAACGGCGAACCGGTGCGCGTCCGGTCGCCACGGGACGCGATCGCGAGCGGCGTGCTGCTGGTGCCCGAGGACCGCCGGCTGCACGGGCTGGTGCTGGCCGAGGGCGTGGGCTTCAACCTGAGCCTCCCGAACCTGGACCGGCTCGGCTCGCCGCTCGGGGTGAACCGCCGCGCCGAGGCGGAGCTGCACCGCACCTGGATCGACCGGCTCCGGGTGAAGACGCCCACCGCGGCGCAGCCGGTCGGGCTCCTGTCCGGCGGGAACCAGCAAAAAGTGGTGTACGGGAAGTGGCTCGCGCGCGGCCCGCGGGTGCTGATCCTCGACGAGCCGACCCGCGGCGTGGACGTGGGCGCGAAGGCCGAGATCTACGCCCTCATCGACGAACTGGCGGGCCGGGGCGTCGCGGTCTGGATGATCACCAGTGACATGGAAGAGCTGCTCGGGATGTCAGACCGGGTGATCGTGATGCACGAGGGCCGTGTGGCCGGCGAGCTCGCCGGCGCGGCGCTGACGGAAGAAGCGGTAATGCGACTGGCGACCGGGGGAACCGCGTGATGACTCGCCTTCTGGGTGTCCTGGGCTTGGTCGCGGCGCTGTACGTGGCCCTGTTCCTCTCCGACGACAAGGCCGGCACGCCCGGCAACCTGATCGCCGTGGCCAGCTACCAGGGCCAGTACGGGGTCATCACGCTCGGCGCCGCGCTGGTCATCATCACCGGCGGCATCGACCTGTCCATCGGGTCCGTGGTCGCGTGCGGCGCGTTCCTGTTCGGCACGCTGGTGAACCGCGGCGTTCACCCGTACGCCGCGGTCCCGGTCGTGGTGCTGTTCGGGGCGTGCGCGGGCGCCGCGAACGGGCTGCTCGTCACGCGGATGCGGCTCCAACCGTTCCTCGTGACGCTGTGCGGGATGTTCATCTTCCGCGGGGCCGCGCGGCTGATCGGTAGCACCGTGAGCCTGAAGAACGCCGCGGAACTGCACCCGGAGTTCAACGGGCCGCTCCGGACCCTCCGCTACCTGCTCATCGGCAAGACGCCGGCGGACGGCGAGCTGGTGTTCCCGGCCCAGTTCGCGCTGCTGCTCGTACTCGCGGCGGCGGTCGGGTTCTTCCTGCACCGGTCCGCCTACGGCCGCTACTGGTACGCGATCGGGCACAGCGAACTGGCCGCGAAGTACGCGGGCGTCAACGTGAACCGCTCGCGGCTCGCGGTGTACGTGCTGTGCTCGGCGCTGGCGGCGCTGGCGGGCGTGCTGCTGTTCCTGGACGCGCCGTCGGTCCAGTCCAACAACGCGGGCCTGGGCTGGGAGCTGTACGCGATCCTCGGCGCGGTGCTCGGCGGGTGCAGCCTGCGGGGCGGTGAGGGCACCGCCGTGGGCATCGTGCTCGGTGCGATGGTGCTGCCGATCATCGAGAGCATCGTGACCTTCCGGGGCGCCGAAAGCGACGTGATCCCGGCGGTCGTGGGCGTGACCCTGCTGGTCGGCACGGTGGTGGACGAGCTGATCCGCCGCCGGTCCCGGGTCCACCGGTAGCGGCGCCGTGCCCGAAAATCACTTCGACAAAGCCGCGCGGTTCGCGGCCCAGTTGGAGCCGGCCGAGTTCCTCGCGTGGCGCCTCGACCGCCCCGCGGGCGCCCTCGGGTTCGCCGGCCGGCTCGACACGCGCGGCATCCCCTTTCCCGGCGAGCCGGACCGGGTGGGCGATGCGATCAGTCGCCCGCTTACGATGGCCTCCAAATACTAACAAGCCCCTAGGAATTCTAGGGACTTGTTAATTTCTAGCGGGCGTCTCGAAATCCGTCGAAACCGGTCGTTTTCAATGCCCGCGGTAGTATTTACTACCGCCTCCGACGTGACACTATCTGGATCGTTTTAAGCTTGCGCGGGTTAAGTTGTGGACTATTCCGTTGCCAACCTTGCAAGTGGCAGCTTAGCCTTGATTGCAAACAGTTATTAGGCAGGCAGTTTGATCATGCAATGCCGCAAGGCAACCTCCCGCTCTCGCTTGCTCGGCCGGCTGACGAAGCGCTGACTTCCGAAGCGAAAGAACCGGTCGTCTGGCTCGTAGAAGGGTAAGGCACAGCTGGTGAAGCTGCGACTCTGTCGCCGGAACGTCGTAGTGCCGACAGTTCGCGTAATGACAGCGCGTAACTCCCGGTGTCTTTACCGGAAGAAGGCCAGCGTCTGAGAGTTCAGCAGCGGCAATGGGCCACCAGTCTAAATCTGACGTAAGGCTGGATCTTCCGCCGTTATACCCAATGCAGAGACGCAATAGTTCATCATCGTTTTCGCTATTGACCAAAAAAAGGCTGTAAGGGTTTGGGTCACATAAGAAAACAGCCTCGGCGACGCAAACCGCACGCATTTCAGGCGATTGGCTTGGGTCACCGAGACTGTTCTTCTTAGGCAGTTTCCGGAGATAAACCGGGCCAATAAGACCTGACCCGGCCAACATTGGCTGGGCGGCCATTAATCCTCCAGAGCGCTCAGCACCTCGGTGGCAGCCTGCCGAACCTCAGGTTGCTGATCCTCACCAGCAAGCTCGCCAAGGAAGTACGTTACAACGTCCTTTACCCTTGGCCCCTCACACTCGGCCAAATCGCCGAGAGCGTGAGCCGCAGCTTCACGAATACCAACAGTACCCCGCAAAGCAGCAGTTAACGTCAGGATGATCTTCTCTGCAACATCAGCCTTCGATTGACAGACGCCACGTAGGATTGCGTACCAAATGCTATCCGTTACCTGACGGCGAAGACCTGGCGGATCCCACTTCGGAGAATCGATGCTGAGCAAACGCCGCGCGTATCTTGCCGCCTCTGGGCCGACTTCGGCGATGACATCGATAGCGATGTCGAGACCATCAGGACCGCCTTCTTTCGAGCACTGGAAAAGGAGCTCGTTGAAAGCTGGGCCTGGGTACCGAGTTGCTTTCAAATAATCAACAACCTTAGACCGGGCAACTGTCCGGTCACGGTGCGACGCGAGAATGAGGTTGCGAACCAGCCGCCAAAAAAGGGTCCGCTCCGCAGCACCTTCGCGCGCGGGCGTACTACGCTCGGCAGCAACTTCTTGCTTGTGCTGCTGTGACCCTGCCGCAGCCCCCACAGGCCGGCGGTAGCTCGTTCGTGTATCTCGAGTGGTCAGTGTCATGGTAACCATTCTACCCCGAATAGCAGGGAGAGCATTCGTGCGGTGACATTCAGATCGTCGCGAAATTTACCCGCAGCTGCTACGGCCGTAGTGTGATCTTCTGGGTTCGTGGATCTGTCGTGGTTGAATAAGAGGACCACAACCCCTTCTCGCTGAGCGGCATCAATGGTCACCTCAATCCAGGTGTCCTTACCACGATACGATCCGGCCCATTGTGTCCTGTGCAACTCCAGAGCCAGCGCCGATGGCGTTACCACAGGCGCCGGAATCAGCTGAGGAAGCGGCCTTGGCCCCCAATCTTCCAACGAACACGAAAAGTGAAAGTTGTGGCCAACGACACGAACCGGAGTGTGGGGCAAGTGGCCAATAACAGCGGCTACCGATGCTCCCGGATCATCGGGAACACCACGTTTCGGTTGCCGCGTGGCAACTGACAAGCGAGTGTAATCGACCTGCCATTCTCGTTGCCCAAGCAAAAACGCCTCTTCCTGAGGGTCGTCGCCCGGGAGGAACTGCGTCCTCTGAAACTCATCCTCTGTGCATAGCCTTTGCCTGCGGAGCCAATGGGGCTCTACGATATGGGGGTTGAACGGGCCGAGCGCGACAGTTTGCACCAGATCAAGAGAAATGCCGCTCATCGCTGCTTTCCCCCCTTTCTAGTGAGGCCGGGGCTTTGGCGAATCAGCTATCGCCACCGGAATGGCGGTTATAGCGATTTCAACGCAGATTGCCAGTTGATTCGCGTCCCAGCAACCAAGCGCCTTTGCAGACCCCGTTTACCTCCAGAGAATTGTGCGCAATAAACACTTAGTGCGCAAACTTCTTCTTCGTTGATCTCTTCGTCATTTGCTCTGCTTGAACCGTTTGTGCTCTTAAGCAGAGAGCACATTCCCTCCAAAGGGTTCAGGTCGCGCCACAGGCCTTCGCTCATTTTTTCACCATAAGCCATTATAAAAAACATCTTACGCTGCAATCAGCTTGGTGCTGCCGAACCTGCATGAGCCACAATCCTGTACAGCACGCACCTTCCCCATCGTCCTGTCGATGATCTGCCGCACTCGGGCGGCACACAGCCCGAGTCCGCACGCCAAGATCGTTTGCGTCTCGCCGCCAGCGTAGTGGCACGACCTACCCTGCCGCCGCTCGAAGCTTTACCAGTGCCCCCGCGACCACGTGCCCCACGCGGCTGCGGCTCGCGCCCTGCTCGGCGGCCAGGTCTCCGAGCAGTTCCCCGCCCCCGACGTGCCGGGTGAACAGCTCCCGCTGCCGGGTTGTCAGCTTGGCGCGGGCGAGCAGCGCGGCCAACTCCTCCGCGCCTCCTTCCTGGGACTCGTTGCCCTTGCCACGCTCACGGGGCGCACCCGCCTCAACGGCATCGCGCGTCGGGCGACCGCACGGCCCCGCCCGGATCCACGCCCTCGGCTTCCGACATCGATTGCGGTGGCTACGTGCCCCTGGGGATCGGTCCCGGCCCGCCCCGAGCCGCCTCGCCCCGCCCGACGGGGGCGGCCCGCCGTAGACAGGCCCTGGACACTTCGCCTTGTGTTCTCTCCGCGCGCCGCTATGAGGCGTGAGACAAACACGGTGCGGAGGGGGAGTAGACATGCGGGCGCTGATCGCGCTGGTCGTCGCGTGCGCGGCGATCGGGTGTCACCACGACAAGTACAACGTGAGCCGTCCGAAGGTGGAGGAGTACCTCGATCCGCCGAACGAACCGCGGTACAACGAGCCCGATAAGGCCACGTACCGGCCGCCGCCCGCTCAGAAGAAGGAAGAGAACCTGCGCGACCGCAACAAGGGCGGTCCCGGTGGCGGCCCCGGCGGGTTCTAATACATGAACCCGCAACGGGTGCCGGTTTTCTTGACGAGCCGCGACCGCCAGCGACCGGGGTACGTGGCCGCTCCCCGGCGGTCGCGGCTCGTCAAGAAAACCGGCACTACCACCGGGCACGTATGTAAGGACGGTGCCGGCCGCACCGGTTTGACGGGCGCACGGACGGGGCGGTTGTGGCCCGTGCGCCGGCGGTAGCGGGCCGGTGGCCCACCTCGCCTTCCCATTTTTACAGAACTCCCACAACGCAAGCGGCCCGAGACCGATCTCTTCTGATGTCCCCGGTTCGCCGCGGGGGCGCAGTGGAGTCTCCCGTGTCACGCACCCCGATTGCCCTCGTTGCCTTGGCGGCGTTCTCGCTACCGGCGCTGGCCGGGCCGACCAACCCGTTCTCGCGCAAGCCCCGGCTCGACGAGGCGAAAGCCCACTCGCTGGTTGAAACGCTCAAAAGTGATCGCGACGAGAAGAAGAGAAAGGCCGCGGCCGACGAACTCGGGCGCGCGGACCCGCGGCTCAGTCCCGAGGTGGCCCCGGCCCTCGTGCGCGCGCTCCGCAGTGACGAGTCGGCGTCGGTGCGTGTGGAAGCGGCTGCGTCGCTCCGCGAGTTGGGCGAAGTGTACCCGCAGGCGGCGGTCGCACTGAGCGAGGCGGCCGAAGGTGATTCCTCGCCGCTGGTTCGGTTGGCCGCACAGCGGACCCTGTGGGAATATCACCTGAGCGGCTACCGGGCGGCCAAGGGGGGCGACGGACTGCCGGCGCAAACCGTCGAGCCGCCGATCGCGAGCCCGGCGGGACCGCGCCAGGCGGTCGCCCTGATCCCCGCGCCGCCGGTTCCCGCGGTTCCGGCACGGCTCCCCCCGCTCGCCCCCACCGCAACGCTCCAATTGCCGGCGGTGGGAGCGCAACCGGTCGGCACGCGACCGCCCGCGGTACCACCTTCAATGCCCTCGTCCGGGCCGCGGCTGCTTTGGCCGAACGTGCTGCCCGGCGCGCGCGCGGCCGTTCGCTCGATGTTCACCCCCTCGGCCCCAACACCAGCCCCGCCCGCCGCACCGACTGCGGCCTCACCGGCCGTACCGAATTTGACCAACGAACCGCCGGTTGCGAAGAATCCGCCGCGTGTAGCGATGGCCCCTTCTCGGCCCGCACCGGCTCCGGAACCGCCGCAACAGGTTCCGGATTACGTGCCGACGCTGCCGCCGTTCCGACCGACCCTGCCAGAAGTGGTAACACCACCGTGGGCCACCCCGTTGCCGGTGCCGAAGACCGGCCCGCAACCAAAGTAGCGCGGCTCGGGAGCCGTGTGCCATCTGCCGGTATGGACGGGTCACCCGCTCCGCACCGCGCAGGCCAGAACCGACAGGATTCAAACCTGACGGGCCGGGGGCGTGGGACGTGGATCCGGTGATCCGTCCCACGCCCCTGGCCCGTCAGGCACGCGCGGAAGCCGTTGGTGCGGGTACCGCACCGGTATGCGATCCGGGTGCGGCGAGGGGCTAACGCGCGGGCGTGTCGGCCGGTTCTGTGCAACGAGAGATTGGCTGCGGGGCGGCATCGGTACGGGGCGCCGACTGGACATTCGCTGCCTTTGGGCTGGTCACGAACTGGCGATTCGCTGGGTCGGAGCTACCACCGAATCACACCCAAAGGCCGGGTCGCGTTGCCGAGACGGGCCGAACGCCGTTCCTGAAGCCGCCGATTTGGTTGCCGCAACATGATTGCCACAAGTGGTTTGCGATTGGATGCGATCGAGTGAACTGCTTCGCCGCCTTGGCGGAAGGTTGGTACAGACTGCTTTATTTGAGGTTTTTTGGGAGTTCCGAAACAACCACACGAGCGAAAACGCCCGAAATGCTCGCTGCTAAAGCAACAACGATTCAACGAACGGAGAGCTTGTTTCCGGCTGCCGCGTTCGGACGACTGGCACCCTCGTGCCTTTCTGCTTGTGTGAGTCACCGTGGGCGCGATAATGGCCCGCACCCACCTTCCGGAGGCGCATTCATGTCGCGCACCCTGTCACGTCGCTCGCTGCTCAAAACGTCGGCCGCCGCCGCAACCGCCCTCGCGGCGCCGAACTACATCCGCGCCCGTAACGCCAACGAGAAGCTCAACGTCGCGATCATCGGTGCCGGCGGGCGCGGCGCCGCCAACCTTAACGGCGTGGCGTCCGAAAACATCGTGGCGCTCTGCGACGTGAGTGCCCCGGCGGTCGAGAAGGCCGCGGAGAAGCACACGTCCGCCCGCAAGTTCACCGACTTCCGCAAGCTGTTCGAGCAGCCGAAAACGTTCGACGCGGTCGTGGTCAGCACGTGCGAACACACGCACGCGTTCGCCACGCTGCTCGCCCTTCAGCACGGGAAGCACGTGTACTGCGAGAAGCCGCTCACGCACAACATCTGGGAGGCCCGCGTCATCCGCGAGGCGGCGGCGAAGACCAAGCTCGCTACCCAGATGGGGACACAGATCCACGCCGAGGACAACTACCGCCGCGTGGTGGAGTTGATCCAAACCGGGGCCGTCGGTCCGGTGCGCGAGGTTCACGTGTGGGTGGGCCGCGCCTGGGGACTGCAATCGGCCGAAGAGGCGAAGGCGAACAAGGACATCCTGTTCGTGACCGAGCGGCCGAAGGACGATGTGCGGCCCCCCGCGGGCCTCGATTGGGAACTGTGGCTCGGGCCGGCGCCGGCCCGTCCGTTCAACCCCGTGTACGTGCCGGGGCCGAAATGGTACCGGTGGTGGGACTTCGGCAACGGCACGATGTCCGACCTCGGCTCGCACTGGAACGACCTGCCGTTCTGGGCGCTGAAGCTGAAAGCGCCGACCGCGGTCGCGGCGAACGGCCCGAAGCCGCACCCCGAACTCGCACCGGCGTCGATGCAGGCCGTGTACGAGTTCCCGGCCCGCGGGGACATGCCCGCGGTCAAAATGACGTGGCACCAGGGCAGCTTCAAGCCGCCGCAGTGGACCGAAAAGAAGATCCCGCAGTGGGGCAGCGGGGTGCTGTTCGTCGGCGACAACGGGATGCTGCTGTCGGACTACTCGAAGTACCTGTTGTTGCCCGAAAAGCGGTTCGCCGATTTCGTGCGGCCAAAACCCTTCATCGAGAAGTCGAAGGGCCATTACGCCGAGTGGATTCACGCCTGCAAGACCGGCGCGCCGACCACCTGCAACTTCGAGTACGCGGGGTGGCTGACGGAATCGAACCACCTGGGCAACGTCGCGTTCCGGGTCGGCAAGCGGTTGGAGTGGGACGCCGAGAAGATGAAGGCGACGAACTGCCCCGACGCGGACCCGTTCATCCGCCGCGAGTACCGCAAGGGCTGGCAACTCGTGTGACCGCCGGCGCGACGCAGAGATGGAAACCGGCGGGGGACCGGCCGGGACCGTAATGGGGGCAGTGGCGGCTGGTCGCTACCCCCTTCGCTGGCCGCACGCTGGCACCGGACTGGCGATTCGCGGGTTGGTTGCTACCCGCGAATCGCGCCCAAAAGCCTTGTGGGTGGTTCCTGTTGTGTCACTCGCCGCACGCACCGAACCGGGGAGCGGGCATGTCACTTCAGCTTCAGGGTGCTGGGCGGGAGGCACACCCCGTCCTTGCAGGCGTTGATGGACACCCGCACCTCGATCTCACCTTCGCCCGCCGGGAAGCGGCCCTTGATGGTCGTTGCGCCTTCGTAGATCGCGTACGTGCCGACGACCTTGTCGGCAATCTCCTTACCCTTGGGGTATTCGATCTTCGCGTCCACCTTCTTCCCGCCCACGTACACCGTGACCTCGGTGCGGGATTCAGCGAGCGTGTCCGCCCCGGCCGGGTTCGCGTACACGTGCCACGGCGCCTCCACCGTCAGGGCCACCGCGAACTCCCGCACGCCGCCCTTCGCCGGCTCCAGCGTAAGCTTGCCCGTCACCACGTCTTCCGACTTCCGCGGCTTCTTCGCTTTCGGCTCCTCCTTGGGCGCGGGCTTGCCCGGCTCGCCCGCCGCGTCCAGCAGTTCGTCCAGCGTGCGCAGCATCAGTGGCATTGAGGTGGGGGCGGTGCGCAGCGCGAACGAGAACGCCTTCACGGTGCGGATGCCGCGGTCGCGGTAGCCGTCGTCCTTCGTCTTGTCCCCCAGCCGCAAAAGGTTCCGTGCCATCTGTGAGTTACCGGACGGCTGCACGCCGTCATAGCTGTCCTTCGCGCGGGCGAACAGCTTCTCGCCGTCGGCGGCGGTGAAGTAGAACCCGCCGTTCACAGGGTCCGCATAATGTTTCACCACCAGATCGGTCAGCCCCTTTGCGGCGTCGAGCCACTTCGGTTCGCCCGTCGCGTCGTGCAGGTTCAGCAACCCGTGGATCAGGTACGCGTAATCGTCGAGGAACGCCGCCCCCTTCGGCGCCGGTTTGCCGCCGGGGGCAGCCGCGTACATGCGGTACAGGCGGCCGTCCTTGTCGCGCAGCTTCGTGAGCAAGAAGTCGGCGGCGTCCGCGGCGGCGCGCACGTAGGCCGGCTCCTTGAAGACGCCGCCGGCCCTGGCGTAGCCCGCGATCATCTGACCGTTCCAGGCCGTAATGACTTTTGTGTCGAGAAACGGCCGCTCGCGCTTCGCGCGGTGGTCGAACAGCTTCTTCTTGAGCGGTTCCAGTTTCGTCAGCAGCGCGTCCTCGGTGAGTTTCAGTTCTTTCGCGACCTCCGCCAGCGGTTTCGGGAGCCGGAGGATGTGGAACTTGTCCTCGAAGTTGGGCGCGGTTACGCCGTACACGGCCTTCACGAGCGCGGTGTCGGCATCGGTGCCGAGTACCTTCGCGACTTCGTCCGCGGTCCAGACGTAGAACTCGCCTTCTTTGTCGTTGCTGTCGGCGTCGAGTGCGGAATAAAAGCCTTTCTCGGGCGCGGTCATCTCGCGCCGGACGAATTCGAGCGTTTCGGCCACCACCCGCTTGTACTCGGGCCGCGGGGCGAGGGCGTAGGCTTCGCTGTACAGCTCGACCAGTTGTGCGTTGTCGTAGAGCATCTTCTCGAAGTGCGGAACGGTCCAGGTGCGCTCGGTGCTGTACCGGTGGAACCCGCCGCCGAGGTGGTCGTAAATGCCCCCTTCGAGCATCTTCGCGAGCGTGTTGTGCGCCAGCTTCGCGAGCCGCTCGTTCCCGGGCTTCTTGGTCTGCGTGAGGACGAACCCCCACACCGGCGGGCGCGGGAACTTGGTGCCCTTGTAGTCGCGCTTCTTGCTCCCCGTGCCGCCGTGCTCGGGGTCGATGTCGAAGGCGTCCAGCCCGTCACTCACCAAGTCGCGTTTGAGCGGGACGAGCGCGATCGCCCTGCTGTTCGCGTCGAGGGCTTCGACGGTCGCTTTGGCGACGCGGGCGGCCTGCTTCTCCAGATCCGCCCGGTCCTTGTCGAACTCAATGACCTTGTTCAGAACCGTCTTGAACCCGGGGATGGTGTCGTCCCCGATCTTCCGGTCGTCGGGGGGAAAGTAGGTCGCACCGAAGATCGGTTTGCCGTCCGGGGTGAGGAACATGTTGAGCGGCCAACCGCCCTGCTCGCCGGTGGTGTTGAGGGCGGTCATGTAGATGTCGTCGACGTCCGGGCGCTCCTCACGATCCACTTTGATGCACACGAAGTTCGCGTTGAGGATTTTGGCGACATCCGCGCGCGAGAACGACTCGCGCTCCATGACGTGACACCAGTGGCAGGCGCTGTACCCGATGCTCAGGAAGATGAGCTTCTTCTCTGTCTTCGCCCGCTCGAACGCTTCCGGCCCCCACGGGTGCCAGTCCACGGGGTTGTGGGCGTGCTGGAGCAGGTACGGGCTGCTCTCCTTCGCGAGCCGGTTGGGCTTCCCTTTCTCGTTCGGCTTCTCCTGGCCTTTGGGCTGTGCGGCCGCGTCCGGGGTGACGGCCGGCAGCGCGCACGCGGTCGACAACAGCAACGCGAGAAGGGTGAGGCGCATGCGCGAACTCCGAGAAGAACAGCCCCGCGGGCCAGCAGAGCTTTAAAGGGACCGGCTGTTACGGTTCAAGCGGCGGGAAGCGGCCAGCGGTCGCCGGTGCTCGCCCCTTGGGGCACGGGCGTGTTCATGAAGTACGCCCACACGTCGCCGCGGCCATCGATTTCGATCCGCTCGCGTACGAACGGGCCGGGCACGCCTTCAAAGTCGTCCAGTTCGGCGAGGCAGCACTCACTGACCGCGAACAGCTCGCCTTGAACCGCGAGCCCCTGGAGTTCGTCGCACACCAACCCGGGGTACGGCCCGAGATCGACCACACGGTACCGGGGCGCGGTGGTCGCGGGGCCGAGGAACGGCTGGTCCGCGAGTAAGCGGTGGTTGCGCTCGCCGCGCTTGAGGGTGCCGTACACGAAGAGCGTTGCCGCGGCGTCCATATGGGAACCTGGTGTAACAGCGGCCCAGGCCCCCGTGGGCGTGCGGGCAGCGGCGGGGCAAGGGGCGAGCGCGGCGGTAAGCCCGGCGGTGCCTTTCGTATGGCGATCTTACAATCCGGCGCTTTTGTTGTCCCCGGGCGCAGGGGTTGCGAAGAATGGTCCGCCCGGAACACATCCGGTACGGAGGCCGATCATGTCCGCGACACGAACGCTTCTCGCTCCGGTCGTCGCGCTGGCCGTTTCCCTCGGCGGTGCCGCGACCGCGAACCCCACAGACAACCCCTGCGCGCCCGCCGCGCCCCACGATACGCCCCCTTCCGGTACGGTCCGGACGCTCCCGGTGCTCTCGGTGTCGCTGGCCGTCGGCAGCACCGGGCGAGAGTCGAAGCGGGCCGTTTACTCGCCCCCGCCCGGGTGGTACGTCCGCAGCCACCGGGTTCAGGTGACGAACCGTTACGGCACCGTGACTTACGCGGTGAGCACCGTCCCGGCCGGGTTCGACTGGCGCACCGACGAGCAGTCCGCGTCCGCCGGGAAGTCGAGCACAACCGGGGCCGTCAGCGCTTACAAGATCTCGGGGGGCGGGCAACTCGCCACCGTCCGCGACCTCAACGCCGCCGACCACCAAGCGGTTGCAACGAGTCACCACGTTTTGGTGATCGATGTGACCGCACGCGGTGCGGGGTTCCTTCAGAGCGGAAGCGGGGTCGATTTGACCGTCGTGGCTGAGATGGTTTATCTGGGCCGATAACTACAGTGTAAAACCATCCACCGTCTTGAAAAACATGCACCAGCAAGCGTGTTGTGCGGAACGGCCAGAGGGGCGTCTCTCCGGCCGACAGGTGCGGCGAGGTTAGAAGATGCCCGGCGACAGAGTGCCGTTGTTCGGTCGGCTTGAGTTCGCCCCGGACGCGCCGGAGTTGAAAAAGACCGGGGGTTGGTTCGACGTGTAGCTCGGCGGCGAGAACGCCCCGGAGTTGAAGAACACTGGCCCGCCCGCCTGTAACCCTTGGGTGGCACCCGGGGCGACCAACCCCTGTTGACCGGCAAGACTTCCGCCGGTCAACCCAGCGCTGCCAAGCCCTACGGCGGTGGACGGGTTACGTGTCACTGCGGTGAACGCACTCGACCCCAGCCACGAGTTGCCGAAGAACCCGAACCCCTGGAAGCCGTTCAAGCCGTTGAGGGCGGTCAGACCGTTGTTCAGCGAGAACGCCGAAATCGGGGTCGCGGTATTGGCCCCCACGGAAGAGGTCAGCACGTCGAGAAGGCCGTCGCCGTTGATGTCGGCTGAGCCGAGTCGTACGTCGGTCGGGTTGTTGAACCCGGTCTGATAAGTGGCGCCCGGCACGAGCGTCGTGCCGCCGAAGGAGAACGGGTCCGTGGCGAACGTGCTGATCTGCGAAGCCCCGGTGATGGGCGATACGAACAACTGTCCGTTGCTCCCGCCGGCTACAGACACGCCGCCCAGGTACCCCGGGTACGGGAACGTCTGCGACACCGGGCTCACCAGCGTCGAAGGCCCGACCTCGCCGATACCGAAGGCGTTCGAGTACATCCGGATGTCCGACTGCGTGGTGCCCGCGCCGGACGCGGTGACGAGCAATGGGGACGCGCCCGGCGTTTGGGTCATCGTGGTCACCCGGATCTCCCCCAGGAACCCGGGGTACGCGAAGAAACTGGCCCGCAGCGCGGGGGCATTGCCCGCGAACGACCCGTTATTGTTGAAGTCGAATACTTTGACGTGTCCACTCGCCCCCGCACCGGCGGACGTGACCACCTCGGCGAACCCGTCGCCGTTGAAGTCGCCGGCCGCGACGAACACGCCGCCCGCGAACCCTGGCGCTTGGCCCGCACCCGGGACGTTCGAGTAGGCGTAGAAGTCCGAGATTAGAACGGCCTGGGATGAGAACCGGGCTGCGCGGCCGTCGTAGATTCGGATCCGCGAACCGCTCCCGGCACCGGGGCCTTCCGCGGTGATGATGTCGGCGACGCCATCGGCGTTCACGTCGCCGCTAGCGGACCGCACTTCGAGCGCAGGATTGTCGAACGGCTCGAACGTCCCGCCGCCGAACGTGTTAGGCGTAAAGGTCGCGGGCACGCTCCGGTCTTCGAGCGATTCGGCGTTTAATTTCGAAGGGCGTGGCGTATGACGGATCGCTGGGCCGTGTGCGGCCCGCGACCGAAAGGACCAAATCATGGTTGAATCTCACGGGTGTCGAGGGCGAATCGCCCAAGGCAGGGCGGTTAGGGGTTTTGCAAGTGCCGTTCCAAAGATCCGATCGGCGGATCGCGGGAATCGTTTGCCCGAAGTCCCCTCACGCCGGTACACTGCGTGCCACGCCAACCGTCACCCAATCAGTGCCCGCCGATGAACGAATCCGTTAACCGCCGCACCGTCCTCCGTGCCGGTTCTGTGGGCGCTCTTGGCGCCTCGTTGGCAGGCCACGTCCGGGCACAGCAGCCGCGGCGGCCGCTGATCGAAGCCTACGCGATGCCTCAGAGCTACCTCGCGGGTGAGGACGTGAAGGTGCGCCTGTCGTGCCAGGGCGATTCGTACTGGTACAAGGTGTTCCGGCTCGGTGCGGCGAAGGAAGAGGTCGCGAGCGGCATGGTCGAGAACCCCCGCGCGCACGATATCCCGAAGGATGCGTCCGCGCGCGGGTGTCGCTGGCCGGTGGGACTCACGATCCACACCGCGAATTGGAAGAGCGGCTACTACGCCGTCACGTTCGGTAGCACGAAGGGGCGGAACGTCGACCTCGCGGACGCGTTCTTCGTGCTTCGCCCGCGGCAACCGGGACGTGACGCCCGCGTACTCATCCAACTCGCGACCAACACCTACAACGCGTACACGAACTGGGCCGGGTACAGCCTGTACGCGTACCACGGGCGGCACAAGGTTCAGGGGCGCCGCGTCTCGTTCGACCGGCCGCAGTTCTCGCAATTCCCGCGCTGGGAAGAGCCGTTCGTCCGGTGGGCCGAGAAGTCCGGGTACACGCTCGACTACTGCACAAACCTCGACCTCGAGTTTCATCCCGAGATGCTGAGGCACTACAAGCTCGTGCTGAGCGTCGGGCACGACGAATACTGGTCTGCGCCGATGCGCGACGCCGTGGAGAAGTACATCGAGAGCGGCGGGAACGTTGCGTTCTTCAGTGGGAACACCTGCTGTTGGCAGGTGCGCACCGAAGAGGAGGGGCGTGCGCTGGCGTGTTGGAAGCAGTCGTTCGGCGACGACCCCGTGTACAAGAGCGGCGACCACAAAACGCTCACCTCACTCTGGAGCCATTACCTCGTGGACCGCCCCGAGAACACGCTGACCGGGGTCGGGTTCCTGTGGGGCGGGTACCACCGCAGCCACGAGCAGTTCATGGACGGCAGCGGCGCGTTCACCGCGCACCGACCCGAGCACTGGCTGTTCGCGGGAACCAATCTGAAGCGCGGCGACGCCTTCGGCGCGAAGCTGCCCGGGTACAAGGTGGTGGGGTACGAGTGCGACGGGTGTGAACTTGTCTGGAAGGATGGGGTGCCGTTCCCGACGCACGCCGACGGCACGCCGAAGGGCTTCGAGGTGCTCGCGACCGCCCCGGCCCGCTGGCACCCCGACGATTGCGAGTGGTACGAGCGGTGGCAGAAGGGGCGAACCGGGAACGCGGTGATGGGCACCTACACCCGCGGCGGGACCGTGGTGACCGTGGGCACCACGGACTGGGCGTTCGGCCTGCGCGGGAACGATCCGAACGTCGTTCGCATCACAAAGAACGTTCTGGACAAGCTCGGGAAGTGATTGGTGCGCCAGCGGGTTGTCCGCCGGTTTGTGAGCGCGGACAACCCGCTGGCGAACCGACAGAGGGCCTTAGCTCAGGCGTTCTCCGACACCACCAGCTTCACACCCGAAACGTAGTCCTTCACCTTCTCGCGGTACTCCACCATGTGCGGGGCGTCCGTGTGCGCGTAGAGGGCGTCGACGCTCTCCCACTTCTCGACCACCGTGACCACGTTGTCGTGCGGGCCGTCCTGCACTTTCATCGTGGTCGGCACGTCGACGGTCGCCTGGTACTCGATGCAGCCGGCCTCCGCGCGGACCAGCGGCGTGACCCAGCGGAACACGTCCAGGAACGGCTTCCGCACACCGGGGTTCAAGGTGATCGTCGCGATAACGTGAATCATGCGCTCGCTCTCGTTGTGGCCCGGCGAATCACGCGGCGTCGAACAGCGCGGGCTGCGTCCAGGTCGGTTCCGCCGGCTCTGGCACGGCCGCGAGCAGGTCGGGGCCGTCCGCCGTCGCCACATTCACCTGATCGCCCACCGCATACCGCTCCATGCGCTCGACCGGGTACGGTCGGAGTAATGGTAGCAGTTTGGACGGCCGCGATTCGCGCGGATCGAGCCACGCACCGAAATGCTCCCCGCTCAGGATCGCGGGCATCCGGTCGCGGAACGGCTTCACGAGGTCGTTGGCCGGCACGGTCAGGATCGCGAACGTCTCGACCACCCCGTTCGGCCCTTTCCAGCGGTCCCACACGCCGGCGTACACGAGCGTTCCGCCCCCGGCCTTGCGGAAGTAATAGGGGTGCTTACGTTTGCGGACCGTTTTCCACTCGAAGAAGCCGTCGGCCGGGACCAGGCACCGGCGCCAGCGGAACGGGTCGTGGAACGCGGGCTTGCCTGGGGCCGTCTCGGCGCGGGCGTTGACGAACCCGGTGTGCTTCGGGTTCGTGTTCCAGAACGGCACGAGGCCCCACCGAAGTTCTGTCACCTCGCACCGGCCGTTGGTCGTGCGGACGACGGGGACGAGGGCCGACGGGCCGACGTTGTACCCGGTCCGTACCGCCGGGGTCGGCGGGTTCATGTCATAGGCGAGGCCGAACAGGTCGGCGATTTCCGCTCCGGTTGTAGCGGCTGTAATGCGTGCGCACATATCGAGGGGTCTCGCGACGTTGTGGTGGAAAGGAGTATACCATCACGCGCAATGACACCCCGATGTCAGTGGCGAGAGTCAGCCCCTCAGTTCTTTCATCGTGATCGGTTTCTTCTGGTACACCGCCTCGCGCACCAGCAGGCACGCGAGCACCGCGTCGCGGCCGTGCTCGACCGTCGCCACCGGCGCCTTGCGGGTCCGCACGCTGTCGGCGAACGCTTCGAGCCCCAGGCGGGTGTTGTTGATCGCGCCCTTCGCGCCGTGCCCCACCTTGTCCGGCAGGTTCAGCTCCTTGCGGTACGCGATCACCCCGGTGTTGAAGTCGATCCCGGCCTTAACGCCGTTGAGCCGCGTGTACTCGTCGTTGAACTCCTTCGTGAACTTCCCGTTCTGGCCCGGCGCGACCCAGGAGTGCAGGATGTTCACGATCACCCCGTTCTCGTACTCGACCACCGCCGAGTAGTAGTCGTGAACGTCGCGGTCCGGCTGGAACGCCTTGAACAGCCCCGCCCGCCCCAGGCCCATCGCCCGCACCGGGAGCCCCTTGCACGCCCAGTTGATGACGTCCCAGTTGTGGCACGCCTGCTCCACCATCCAGTCGCCGCTGCGGGCCTTCTTGCCGAACCAGTCGCCCAGCGGCCCCCACGAGTTCGACCACATCACGCGGCCCTCCACCAGCGCCCCGAGTTCGCCCTCGTGGATCAGCTTCATCGGCTCGATGAACCGCGGGTCGGCGCGGCGCTGGAACCCGATCTGGACGACCTGCTTGCTCGCGCCCGCGGCCTTCACCACCCGGTCGCAGTCCTGCGGGGTGAGGCACATCGGCTTCTCGCCGTACAGGTCCTTCTCCGCCCCGATGGCGTCGAGGTAACAGGCCGCGTGGAGGTCGCACGGGAGCGCCGACACCACCGCCTGCACGTCCTTCATTTCGAGCAGCTTATTCCAGTCCTCGACCAGCGCCGGCGCCTTCTGACCGGCGCCGGTGACGAGCGCGGAGGCCCGCTTCGCGTGTTCGTCCTTGATGTCGCACACCGCGACCACCGTGCCGAGTTTCGCGTCCAGGAAGTTGCGGAGCAGGGCCGTTCCGCGGCTGCCCACTCCGATGAAGCCGACGCGCAGGGCGGCGCCGTCGGCCGCGGAGAGGCGGGCGGCGGTGGCGGTGGTGACGGCGGCCGAGGCGAGGAAGGTCCGGCGGTTCGGGTTCGACATGGGGCACCTGGGGAAGAGGGTCGAAGCGCCCCCAGAGTACCACCCGGCGTCGGACGGGTGTTGCGCTTTCCGGTTGCCTTTGGGCCGCGGCAAATCGACAATCCAGAGGAGAACCACGACCGCTCCCACGGGAGGGCCGTGGTCCGTCCCTCAACTCGGAGCTTCTCCCGCGATGAACGTTCGCACGCTGCTGCTGGTGTCCGCCGGCGCGCTGACCGCGCTGGGCGCGGTCGGTGCCCTTCAGAAGGAGTACAAGAGCGGGGTCGTGTGGCCGGAACCGGCCGTCGTCACCCCCGGCAAGAACCCCGGCGACGCCCCGTCCGACGCCACCGTCCTGTTCGACGGCAAAGACCTGTCGAAGTGGCAGGGGGGCGAGAAGTGGGAGATCCGGGACGGTTACGCCGTTGTGAAGGGCGGCGACATCACCACCAAGGACTCGTTCGGCGACTACCAGTTGCACGTCGAGTTCGCCACCCCCGAGGAGGTGAAGGGCAACGGCCAGGGCCGCGGCAACAGCGGCGTGTTCCTCGCGAACCGGTACGAGGTCCAGGTGCTCGACTCGTTCGACAACAAGACGTACTTCGACGGCCAGTGCGGGAGCCTGTACAAGCAGACCCCGCCGATGGTGAACGTGTGCCGCAAGCCGGGCGAGTGGCAGACCTACGACATCGTCTTCACCGCGCCGCGGTTCGACGAGCAGGCGAAAGAGGTGAAGGTGCTGAAGCCCGGTTACGTCACGTTGATCCACAACGGCGCGGTGGTGCAGAACCACTTCGAGCTCCAGGGGAACACCTACTACGACCGCCCCGCGAGCTACCAGAAGCACCCGCTGAAGCAGCCGATCCGCTTGCAGAACCACGGCAACCCGGTGAAGTTCCGCAACATCTGGATTCGCGAGATCAAGCCGCTCGAAGGCAAGAAGCCCGAGGGCAAGTGATCGGTCGGTACCGTCGCGGTGAGAACTCGCCGCGTCGGACGTGCGGAGCGTTCGGCACATCCGGCGCGTTCCCACCCTATTTCCCGCATTCGGACTTCCGGAAGTTTTCTCGGCGCCGAATACCGCACGCGGCGCCGGATTTTGTTGGTAACGCGGTGCTGGGTGGACGAAGATTTCTAGTCGCAAGTGGTTTTGGGATAAGGTATTGCAATTTGTGATGCGGTTGGCGTCGGTACCTGCTCCCGTGGTTTCTGAGCGCGATTCGGTGGTAGCGGTGCCCCAGCGAATCGCCCGTCGGATGGTAGCAGATGTCCAGTCCGTGACCAGTCGGGCGCGATCAGCCGGGAGTGTAACCCTCGTTACAGCGGTCGGCCCGAGCCGGAACGGCACAGCCGGATCCGGCCCGGGAACCACAGGCGGCGAGGCCGCTAACCCACAGAAACGGCTCGCGGCACCGGTCAGCGGGACGGGCCGCGTTCTATTCTCGTGTGTGTGCAACACCTGATTCCTCGACGCTGTTGTTGAGCGGTCTTCGCACCCTTCGGGGCGTCAGCTCACGAGGTCCGTTATGTCCGCGCCCGCGCCCCCCCCTACTTCCCGATGGCAGCAGGTACCGTTTGCGGTCGTACTCGCGGGTGTGGGGTTCGTGATCGTGTGGCAGGGGTTCGGACTGGCCGGTTTCGGCACCGACCTGCACCCCTCGCGAGTCGGAATCGCCCTGGTCCCGCTGTTTCTGTGTGCGCTGTTCGTGGCACAACCGGACCTGGGGGCCATCCGCCTGATCGCGGCGCTGGCGGGCTTGGGCGCCGCCGGGTACGTGTGGTGGGACGTGCGGCCGTCCGGGTTCAAAAGCGCGATGGCGCTGGGGGAAGCCGTTCGCACACGCGACTGGTACAAGCAGCGGCTCGCGATCACGACGGCGGAAGAGGCCGAAAAGTCGGAAGGGTTGCGCGGCGTTCGGCCGCTCCTCGAGCAGTACCCGTCGCTCTGCAAAGGGATGTCCGCGGAGTACGACCGCTGGGCCGACGCGGTGGCCGACGACATCGTCTCGCGCTACAACACGCTCCCACGTGACGACTTCAAAGGCGCGGAGGCCCTGGTCAACCCGGCCAAGGCGCTGGCGTCGGTGCGCCCCGTCGCCGGGGGCCGGCTCGACGCCGCACGGCTGGCCTGGCGCACCGACGCGGTGCGCGCCCGGGTGAACGAGCTGTCCGCGGCGCGGCCTGGCGACTGGGAGGGGTTCAACCGCTCCGCGTTCGCCCGGCGCGCGCTGGCCGAGGCCGTCCCGGACGCGCGCGACGTGCTGCTGCGTGCCGAGACCGAATGGGTCGATTCGTCCGTTGAGTTGCTCGCCGCGCGTGCCCTCGTGTCGCAACCCGGCGGGGGCACGCCGCGCGAGTTCTTGAAGCGGACCGACTGGGAGGTGCTCGCGCTCCGGTCACTTGACACCACCACGGGACGGTTCCTGAAGGCGCGGGGGCGGCTGTTCCGGGCGGCCCACGACCGCGCCACGCGAGAAGCGTTCGCCCATTTCGAGGCCGGGCGCCACGACCGCGCGTTCGGGGTGGCCGTCGCGCACGCGGTCGATTGGACCGGGGCCGCGGAACTGCTCGGCGAACCCGAGCGGAAGGCGGTCCTGGAGTTCCGGGCGGCTCACGAGTTCTTTGCCGCGCTCGCGGCGAAAGCCGCACCGCGGCTCGAGGTGGCCCCGCCGCCGCGTTCAAGAGCCAGCACCGAACCGCGGCCCGAAGTGGCCCCGCGGCCCCGGCCGTCCGGTGCCACCGAGCCACGGTTCCAGGTCGCTCCGCGACCGCGGCCAAGTGCCGCCACCAAACCGCAACCCGAGGTTGCCCCGGTACCGCGGTCCAAGGTGAGCGTCGAGCCGCGGCGTGAGACCGCGCCGCCGCCGCGCCCCGGTGTCGAACAACCGCGCCGGCCCGATGCAGACCCAGAACCGCAGTACGAAACCGCCCCGCCGCCGCGGCCCAAGCCGTGAGGAGCATGGCTCATGCGCCGGAGATCGCTGCTTCCGCTCGCCGCGCTCGCGAGCGTTCTGCTGATCAACGCGCCGGGATGGGCGCCGCCCCCGGCGCCGCGCCCGTCGGCCCCGCCACCCGCACCGCGCCCGCCGGTTGCGACCCCGCGCCTGCCCACTGCAGCGCCGAACGTGACCGGTGTGGCGGCCCTGGTCGCGGCGGCGCGGCAACGTAACGCGGCCGAGGCCACGGCGCTGTTGCGCCAACAGGGCGCCGCGGCCCTGAGCCGCGCCCACCGGGCCGCGTTGCTGAGCGCACTCACCCACGACACCCTGCACCAGAAGTCGCCCGCTCCCCTCGCGGAGTTACGCCGGTTGCGCGCGGATTGGGTCGGACTCGGCCCCGGGTCGGGCGCCGACCCGATCGTGGCGATGCAACTCGAAGCCACAGAGGCGGTTGCCGAACGGTTGCACCTTGCGGCCGTGCTCGACCTGATCGCCGCCGGCCGGTTCGCCGACGCACTGGACCGCTTTGAACCGCTCGAGCCGTCGCGGTACCTGCCCGTGGCGGTCGCGCGGGCGCTGCCCGAGTTGCGGGCGGAACTCCGGCGTGCCGCCCCGTTCGTTCGGTTGCAGGGGGCCACGCGCGCCGGAGATGCCACGGCGGCGGCGCGGGCGTTGAGTGAACTACCGGACGAACCCAAGCCGCTCGCCGTGACCCGCGCCGACGAGGCGCGGCTCCCGCTGGTGCTCGCGCGGGCCACGTTCGGGGACGGGGGGCTCAAAGCCGAACTCGGCTTCGTCCGCGACCTGCTGGCGAACGTGGAAAAGCACCACGGGGCCGCGCTGGCGCGTCAGCTCCGCACCGAACTGGCCGCGCGGTTGTTTCTCGCCGGCCGCGCGGCCGATGCGACGGCACTCGTGGGCGACGGGGTCGATCCGGTACACGCCTCACAGGTGCTGGCCGACCTGCGGGCCGCGACGCTCGGGCGCGACGAGTTGAAGAACCCGCAGATCGCGGCGGTCGTCGCGGCGGATCGCACGCAACCCCCGGCGTATTCCGCCACGATTCTGCCAGCGGACCGGCTGGCGCAGTGGCGGCCGACGGTGCCGGCCCGCGGGGACAAAATTGTCGATGTGGCCGAAGCTGCCGCACGGGAGAAGTTCACAACCGCCCTCGATGCGGAAGTGGCCGAGGGCACCGCGCGGGTGCGGGCCGTCGCCGAGCGTATCCGAGAAGCGCTGGCGACCGAACCGGCCCCGCGAAAGCTGTTCCTGGAGAAAATCGAGGCGGCCCGCGGGAAACCGTTCGCGACGTCCGCGGAGCGCGAATTCGCCCTCGTTGCCGGAACGCGGGGCCACACAGTAGCCGAAGTCATTGGGGTGCTCGCGGGGGAATCGGACCGACCGGCCGCGGCGGTCCGGCTGCTCGCCACGGTGCCGGTGTTCGTTCACGCCGGTGAGTTCGCCGCGGCGGTGGAACGGTCCGGCCGTGCGCCGGCCGGGTTCGCGGCTTACCCCGCTGGGGGAGACAAGTTGCCCCCGGGGTGTGACCGCTCCCGGGTTCGCGAGGCGGTTCACGCCGCCCTGCACGCGCAGGCGGGCCACACCGTGTCGGGGCGCGAGCCCCCGCCGTTCGCCCGTTCGGAGTTCGAGGCCGGGTTGCGCGAGCGCCTCAAGCTGCCGTCGGGCGAGCCCTTGGGCGCGGCCGAGTGCGTGCAGGGGTTGCTCGACGTGTGCCGCGACGGGGCTGCCGAGTACGCGCAGCTGCTGGAGGCGTTCGGCGACCTGAACCAGGCGATCTCAGACATCGAGCGCGGGGTGTACGGCCGAGCGAACGCCGCCCTCAAAGAGCTAGAGACGGCGCTGAAGTTGCGCCGGCTGTCGGTGCTGGCCGACAAGAAGCGGCGCGAGGTCGGTCTGGCGGTGGGCTGTCGGTTGCTGGGCGCCTACGGTCCGGAAGCCGCGCCGGCGCGTGACTGGCTCCGCGCGCAGAGCGAGGGCGCCGGGACGCCGTGGGGCGCGAGCGCCGCAGACGCGCTGGAGAAGCTTGGCGCGAAGTAACGGGTACTTCCCTGGGACCGCGGACGTCCCGTCCGCTGCTCCGAGAATGGTATCGTTCGGCGGACCCTCCGCATCACGAAACGACACGCCTACCAGCGGGTTCCGCTGGTAATTTAAGTTGGTTCGGCGTGGCCGGGCCGGGGCGCGACGGGGCGTTGTTTGCCTGGGACCGCAGACGTCCCGTCCGCTGCTTCAGGATAGTATCGCTCGGCGGAACTTCCGCATCACGTAACGACGCGCCCACCAGCGGACGGGACGTCCGCGGTCCTAGGGAAACAACGCCCGCATACGTCAGCGGGCGGATGACACGCCGCCGCTGCTTTCTCTGTGCCCCTTTGTGTTGATCTTCGTGCCTCTGTGGTGAGCCCTTCTTTCAGCCCTCACGCGCCGCGGGTGCCGGTGGGGCGCTCGCCGGTGATGAGCCGCGCCGTCCGGTTGCGGGTCACGTAGTTCCAGAACCACTGGAACAGCACCAGCATCCGGTTCTCGAAGCGGGCCAGGTACATGATGTGGATGAACAGCCACGCCAGCCACGCTAACAGGCCGCTGAACCGGAACCCCATGCTCTCCGCGACCGCCTGCCCGCGGCCGATCGTCGCCATCGTGCCCTTGTCGAAGTAGCGGAACGGCCCCTTCGGGGTTTCGCCCTTGAGGCGCCGCACGATCACCCCGGCGACGTACTCGCCCTGTTGCGTCGCCACGGGCGCCAGCCCCGGCAGCGGCTTGCCGTTGGTGCCGGGCAGGCTGGCCATGTCGCCGATCACGAAGATGTCGGGGCGGTTGCCCACCGTGCAGTCGGGGTTCACGGGCACGTGCCCGCCGCGCCCCACCGTGACCCCGCCGATCGCGTCCGCCAGCACTTGGCCCAGCGGGGACGCCTTCACCCCCGCGGCCCACACCACCGTTTCCGTGTCGATGCGGACTGGCGCCACGGCCTTGTCGTCCGGCTGCACGAGGACGTAGTGCGGCTCGATCGCGTTGACGTGCGCGTCCAGCATCACCTCGATGCCCATCCCGTGGAGCGCCTTGAGCGCCTTCGCGCTGAGCTTCTCGTGGAACGCGCCCAACACCTTCGGCTGCCCCTCGATGAGCACGACGCGGGCGGTCGCCGGGTCCACGCTGCGGAAGTCGGCCCGCAGCGTGTACTTGGCCAGCTCGCTGATCGCGCCGGCCATCTCCACCCCGGTCGGCCCGCCGCCCACCACTACGAACGTCAGTTGCCGGGCGCGCTCCTTCGGGTCGGTGGTGCGCTCGGCCCGCTCGAACGCGGACAGCACCCGGCGCCGGACCTCGGTCGCGTCCTCGACGGTCTTCAGCCCTGGGGCGCGCTCGGCCCAGTCGGCCTTGCCGAAGTAATGGTGCGTCGAGCCGGTCGCGACGATGAGCGTGTCGAACGGCACGCGGGTGCCGTCCTTCAGCAGCACCGCCTTCCCCGGGATGTCGAAGCCGGTCACCTCGCCGAGCAGCACGTGCGTGTTCTTCTGCCGCTTCAGGATCGACCGCAGCGGGGACGCGATGTTGGCCGGCGACAGCGCCCCGGTCGCCACCTGGTACAGCAGCGGCTGGAACAGGTGGAAGTTGCGGCGGTCGATCAGCGTCACCTCGGCCGGCGTCTTGTTCAGCGACTGGGCCGCGACCAGCCCCCCGAACCCGCCGCCGATGATCACCACCTTGTGCGCCGTCGTGCCGTCCGACATGTGCCGCCTCCGCGCGTGTCAATGAGGTGACATTCTACGAACGCGCCCCGGCCAGAAGGGGAGAAGGCACAGCGCCAGTGCCGTCGGAGCGACCCACCAGTACGCGTGCAGGGCGCCCGCGGTCGCGAACGTCACCGCCGTGATAACCGCCTGCCCCGCGACGAACACAACCGCCCCCGTGCGGTGCCCCGTGCGGACGAGGCGGGCCAGTGCCCACACCGCCGGCACCAGCAGCACCGGCAGGTCGAAGATCCACCCGCCGTAAGGGGTGGCGAGCACGGACACCGCGACCACGAGCGGCAACTCGTGCCCCCAATCCCACGCGGCCCCCCGCCGGAGCCGGCGCGCGAGGAGCGCGGCACACGCGACCGCGCAGGGTACGAACTGCACCCAGAAGCTCTCGCGCGCGAGCCACACGCGGAGCCAGTACGCCGGCACGGGGAGCGCGTACCCGGACAGCGGAACCGTTTCCGGCCGCGGGTTCCGGGCCGCCGTGACGAACTGCTCCAGAACGTCCGGGTTCGGCACCAGCGCCACCACCAGCGCCGCGGCCACGGCCCCGGTCCCGGCCGCCAGGGCGCGCCGGCCGCGGCGGGAGAGCGCGTCGGCGATGAGGAGCACGCCGAACGCCGCGAGCAGGTGCGGCTTCAGGGCGGTCAGCGCCGCGCACGCGCCGGCGGCGAGCGGCCGGTCGCGCCGCACGAAGTGCAGGAACCCGGCCAGCCCGAGCAGCAGGAACCCGGTGTTCTGCCCGTAGGTCACGACCCACCAGGTGCCCACGAACGGCAGCGCCGCAGCGAGCGCGCCCCACGTCGGCCGCCCGGGGGCGTACTCGCGCCACAACAGCGCGCTCGCCCCGACGACCGCGCCGAACTGCGCCACGCACCAGAGGAGCGCGGCCCACTTCGCCGGGACGGTTCCCAGCGGCATGTAAACCGCCAGCGCCGGCGGCGGGTTCCACATCATCAGCGCGCCGTCGCGGTGCGGCTCGACCGCCTGCTGCTCGGCCAGCACCAGGCGCGGGTCGTAGGGGTTCCCGCCGCGCAGGTTCACCCGCCCGGCCGCCCAGTATTCGATGAAGTCGCGCGGGGATAGCATCCCGGGCGTGGAGACGATGCGGTCGGCGACGGCCGCGACCGCCGCCCCGCCCACGAGGACCACGAGTAGCGTGCGGAGCTTCGGCGGCATGAGGGACCGGTTCCAGTACGCGATCCGGGTGCTCGTGCCTGCTTCTTGTGGCACAGACATTCCTGTCTGTGCGGTCTTCCGGCGCCGCACAGACAGGAATGTCTGTGCCACAAAGACAACAGCCAAAACAGACACCAACAACCGGACCATGAATCAGGTTGGTACACGCACTGCGGCGCGGTGGCCCTGTCCTGTTGGGCCGCGGCGCCCGACGTTAGGTTGCCCGCCCGGGGCGAGGGCAATGTGGCACCGAAGCGATGGATGGGCGAAGGCATTTTTGACAGGATCGACAGGATAAGCAGGATTTAAAATTGGTCTGTCTTCATCCTGTTTATCCTGTCGATCCTGTCAAAAATGCCTTCATACGCGAAGCCCGCATGGCCGAAACGAGGCCACGACCAGCCGCCCATCCCGCCACCAGTAGTTTCAAGTTCGGGCCGTACCGCGGTTCTGGCCTGGAGTGTGGTCCGCTCACTCCGTGAGCGGGCGTTCCGCGCCCCCGACTCGCCCCGCGGGCGTGCCGGCCCCTGCGTTGCGCGCAATGCGTATCCGAGACCCGGAGCGACCGCTCACGGAGTGAGCGGACCACACTCAGAACCACGGCACGGGTACTCCACACCAACTTGAAACTACTGGCCACCGTTTCTTAGAACGCGGCGCGGTAGATGCCGAGGATTTCGTCCTCGCTCTGGGGCATCCGCGGGTTCACGCGCATCAAGCGCTTGATGGCGAACGCTTTCGCCGCGAACCCGGGCAGCATCTCCTCTTTCACGCCGATGTCGCGCAGGCGCGTCGGGATGCCGGTGTCGGCGCGGAGCTGCTCGATTTCACGGAGCGCGGCTTCGGCGTACTCCATCGTCCCGTGTCCGCCCGCACGAACGCCGAGCCATTCACCGATCACAGCGGTTTGCTCGACGCGGTGGTGCAGGTTGAACCGCATGACGAACGGCAGCAGCAGCCCGTTGCCGGCGCCGTGCGAGACGTGAACCGCCCCGCCGACCGGGTACTCCATCGCGTGAACCAGCGCGACCCCGGCGTTCGAGAACGCCAGCCCGCCGAGCGTCGCGGCCAGCGCCATCCCGTCGCGGGCTTCGAGGTCGGAGCCGTCCCGCACCGCCCGCCGCAGGAACCGGCCGACGAGGGTGATCGCCTCGCGCGCCATCAGGTCGGCCATCGGGTTCTTGCCCTGGTAGACGGTCTTCTCGCCGCTCGGCAGCGGGAACTCGTCGTTGTGGACCGCGCAGAACCCCTCGATCGCGTGCGTGAGGGCGTCGATACCGGAGTCGGCCGTCACCTTCGGCGGGCAAGTGACCGTCAGCAGCGGGTCCACGATCGCGAACGCCGGCCGCAGGAACGGGCTGAGGCACGACACCTTGATGTGGTTCGCGGTGTCGGTGAACACCGCCGCCGCGGACACTTCGGAACCGGTCCCCGCCGTGGTGGGGACGCAGACGAGCGGCGTCACCGGCCCCGGGACGCGGCAGTCGCCGGCGTAATCGAGCGGGTCGCCGCCGTGCGCGAGGATCATGGACACGAGCTTCGCGGTGTCCATGTTGCTGCCGCCGCCCAGGCCGATGACGACATCAGGGGCGGCCGCCCGCGCCGCCGCGACACACTCGCGCACGAGTTCCACGCCGGGCTCGGGAGTGACTCGGTCGAAGCTCTCGAACGCCACGCCGAGGGCGGCGAGCGGTTCGGTGACCTGGGCCAGGATTCCCGCGCGCACCAGCACCGCGTCGGTGACGATGAAGGCGCGTTTCGCGCCCAACCGCTCGCAGGCGTCGCGGAGGTGGACCTGAACCGCGTTGCGGCCGAAGAACAGGGCGCCGGCGGAGGAGAAGGACCAGGTGCGCATGGTCGTGGTTCGGAACGCGGAATTGGGAATGCGGGATCAAGACGGGTGATGCCGCCACAATTTCGGGGTAGTATAAGCGGCGCGGGGTGGCTTTCATTCCGCATTCCGAATTCCGCGTTCCGAACCACGACGATGATCCGCATCGGCGTCCTCACCGTTTCCGACCGGGCCAGCCGCGGCGAGTACCCCGACAAGGGCGGCCCCGCGATCCTCGAATTCTTGAAGGACGTGCTCACCTGTGCATGGGAGCCGCACGCGCTCGTCATTCCCGACGAGCAGGAGCACATCGAGGCCACCCTGAAGGCCATGTGCGACGACGAGGGGTGCTGTTTCGTGGTCACCACCGGCGGTACCGGGCCGGCGCGGCGCGACGTGACCCCGGAAGCGACCGAGGCGGTGTGCGAAAAGATGCTGCCGGGGTTCGGCGAGCTGATGCGCGCGGTGTCGCTGAAGAGCGTGCCCACCGCCATCCTGTCGCGGCAGACGGCGGGCATCCGGGGCCGGTCGCTCATCGTGAACCTGCCCGGCAAGCCGTCGGCGATCCGCGAGTGCCTCCTCGCGGTCATGCCGGCGGTCCCGTACTGCGTCGATCTCATCGGCGGCCCGTACCTCACCACGAACGAGGCCGTGGTGAAGGCGTTCCGGCCCGGCCAGTGAGCGACTCAGGTGGGCTCATGTGGCTTCGCCTTGAGTGTGGCCCGCTCGCTCCGCGAGCGGTTGCTACGCGCCCCAGGGGCAGACGCGAGGCCACCCGCTGACGCAAGCGTCCGGTAGCCAGTTGAACCGCCTGCGTCAGCAAGCGGTTGGTGTTTGCAGCTAGCAAATGTTAAATAGTAACATGCTAGCCAGTGCAATTGCAGCCGCCTGCTGAATGATTTGCTGCCCGTAACACCCGCTCGCGGAGCGAGCGGGCCACACTGAAGACCTGAGCCGTGTATAGCTGGAGACGGGAAGCCGCACCGCAGTTGGCCGATTCGAGCCGATCGTACCAGCGCGTCCACTCCATCCCCAAAAGGAAACGTGACATGCGGTTGTCATTCGCGCTAGTGCTCCTGGTGCCGTCGCTCGCGGCGGCACAGATCACCGCGGAGCAGAAGAAGGAAACGGCCCGGTGGGTGCTGGCACTTGAGGTTCCGGGCGGCGGCTTCTCCGCGGCCCCGCAGGACCCGAGCGCGGGTGCGGCGCCGCGGCCCAGTTTGCGCGCGACCAGCAGCGCGGTCCGGGCGCTCAAGTACCTCGGCGCGGACGTTCCCAACACGGACAAGCACGCGGCGTTCGTGCTGACGTGCTACGACCCGAAGACCGGGGCGTTTGCGGAGCCGGGCGGAAAGCCCGATGTCACCATCACCAGCATCGGGGTGATGGCCGCGGTCGAGGTGGGCGTTCCGAAGGAAAAATTCGCGAAGGCGATGGACTACCTCAAGGGGCACGCCAAGACCTTCGAGGAGGTGCGCATCGCCGCCGCCGCGGTCGAAGCGTGGGGCGTAAAGGACTGCCCGTTCAAGCTGGACGACTGGTTCGCGGTGGGGATGAAGTACGGCGAAGGCACCGCGAGTTCGCCCCAGGACGGCGGGGCGCGCGATACCGGTTCGCTGGTCGCGCTGTTCCTGCGGCTCGGCCGCGACCTCCCGCCGAACAACGTGAAGTCGATCTTCGCTGACGGTCAGCGCGCTGACGGCGGGTGGGGGAAGCAGGGGGCGAAGGCGTCCGACATCGAGACGACCTACCGCGTGATGCGGGCGCTGATGCTGCTCAAGGAGCCGCCGAAGGACGTGAAGAAGCTCCGCGAGTTCATCGCGGCGCACCGCAACAAGGACGGCGGGTACGCCACGGCGCCCGGCGACAAGTCGAGCATCGGCGGGGTGTATTACAGCGTCGTCGTATCGAAGTGGCTCGACGGGATGGAAGGCGCGAAGAAGTAACGGGCTCACGACCGGGCGCCTCGCACGAGAAGCCCTGGTTCATTTCGGGCTGAACGTGCTTGGCGTTCAACGGACGAGCCCGGCTCATGGAAGGAAGCGGAATGACGCACCCCAGCCCGACCGAACCGGCCCCCGGTTCGGATGTCGCGGACCTCGACACCCCGCAGTTGCTCGTGGACCTGGACGTTGTGGACGGTAACGTTCGGCGTATGTTCGCTGCGGCCCGGGGCCAGGGCGTCCGGGTCCGCGTGCATTTCAAGAGCCTCAAATGTACCGGCCTCGCGCGGCACGTGGCGGCCGCCGGCCCGAACGGGTTCGCGGCGGCGAAGCTCAACGAGGCCGAGGCCCTGGCCGACGCGGGTGTCACGGACATCCTGTTGGCGAACCAGGTGGTCGGGCCGCACAAGCTGCGCCGGGCCGCGCGGCTCGCGCGCCGGGCCGATCTGATCGTGTGCGTGGACGACGCCGACAACGCCCGCGCCCTGAGCGCGGCGGCTGTCGCCGAGGGCACGCAGATCCGTGTGCTGGTCGAGGTGGACATCGGGATGGCGCGGTGCGGGGTGCCCCCCGGCGCGGCGACCGTCGAACTGGCCCGAACGGTGGCGGCGCTGCCCGGGCTGCGGTTCCACGGGCTCCAGGGGTACGACGGACACCTCCAGATGCTCCCGGATTACGAGAGCCGTCAGGCGCAGTCGCTGGCGGGCGCGGAGGCGCTGGCCGACACCCGGCGGCAGGTCGAGCGCGCCGGGCTCCCGGTCGCGCTGGTGACCGGGGGCGGGACGGGGACGTGGGAGTTCGTCGCGGCGGTGCCGGGCGTCACGGAGGTGCAGCCCGGGTCGTTCGTCATCATGGACGCGGCGTACCACAAGGTGCGCCCGGAATTCGGGTGCGCGCTGTCGGTCCGGGCGGCGGTGGTGAGCCGCCGCCCCGGGCAGTACGTGCTCGACGCGGGCAGCAAGGCGATCTCGCGCGACTTCGGCACGCCCGAGATCAAGGGGCGGCCCGGCGACCGCGTGCTCCGGCTGAACGAGGAGCACACGATCGTGGCGACCGACTGCGCCGGTCTGGCGGTGGGCGAGGCCGTCGAGGTGCTCCCGGCCCACTGCTGCGCGACGATGAACCTGCACCGCGCGTGTGCGGCCGTGCGGGGCGGGCGGGTCGAGGCGGTGTGGCCGATCGAGTGCAGCGGGCGGTACGACTGACCGCGGTGCGGCGGGTCAGCGGGGCTTCGCCGCGCCACCGCCGCGGGGGCCGTTGAGGAACGAGTTCACGCGCTGCTTGAGCTTGCGGTGCGCGGCGGTGCTGCCGTTGGCGAGCTGGAGCGCGTCGCGGACGTTCAGCCCGGGGTCCGGGAACGGCAGCTTGGCGAGCGCGTCGTCCACGGCCCCGGCCATCGCGTACTTGGTGTCGTCGCCGGCGGCCACCTCGATGCCCAGCCCGCGGAGCGCCTCGAGGTCGCGGTAGAACCCGCGGACATCGAGCTTGAGCCGGCGGAGCAGGGCCGCACGGGTCTGGGGGCCGGTGCCGAGCAGGGTGATGAGCCGGTACAGTCGCGCCGCCCGGGGCGAGGTGAGTGAGACCGCGGCGGCGCCCACCTTCTTCCTCCCCATCGAGTCGACTCCGTCCTGGTGCGGGGAGAGGCCGCGCGTCCGTGCGGGCCGCCCGTTCGTCGACGGGCGCCGAGCCCGTGGGCACCCATCCGGTGGGGCCGCAACGCACCGCGGGCCGCGCCGCGGCCGCAGTGATATGGGCATGATGGTAGGGACGGCCCGGCGGGAAAGCAAGCGGCTGGCGCGGACCCGCGCGAAGAACTGGGGCGGCGCTTGAGGTCGGCCCTCAATTACAGTGACATCGCGGTGTCACTGACCGCCCGCGGTCACACGCCGCGGCGCGGAACCCGTCGCGCGCGTCGGCGCGGGCCGCACGGATCCACGCCCTCGGCTTCCGACGCGGCAAGCCTCCCCGGCCGTTCCCACGCTCCCCCGCACCCGGCGACGCTTCGACGCCGACCGACGGGAGCACGTCCTCTCGTGCGGGATCGCCGGCCGCGTCGATCCGGCCGCCGTCACACACATCTCCCTCGACGGTAGCGTGCGGTCAAAGCGGTGCGTTGCCCGGAGGCGATCGGGCGGCTTCAGGTGACCCCGGCAATAGCCAAGGGACTGATCGAAGTTGCGTAGCGCGAATCAAGGACAGGCCCTGCCGTTCCGACTTCACACCGCATGATCCGCGGCTGTGACGGATAACGACTTACGGCACTTTCGGACTTCAACAGAGAACGCAGGGTGAAACAAGGAACGCCCCTGGGATCGTCCCGTGAGCGGCGGGTCGGGTTCTCATTTTCATTAAAGGTCATCTTGTTCGTGTTGCACGCCGGCGCGGTTCTGGGTCTACTCACCGCCGAACGCGGGCACCCGGTGCGCCGAGCGGCGAAGCGGGCGCAACCTGAGAAGGTGCGGGCGCCCGCCAGCAAGGCGGGGCGGCGCAGGGGCCGAGCCGGTTGAGTCGTGCCGGCGCCGGAGTGCGGGCCGCTGGTATGCGCCGGGAGTGAGGGTGGCGGAGCCGAACCGCCGACCTCAAGCGGGCGAGAGGCCCGCGCCCCGGCGCCGGCCCCAACACCGATGCGCACCGACCGGATCGGGTATGAGCCGATCCGGCACGCGGAACCGAAGCGAATTGTTACTCGGTTTCCGCTCTGCAATCCGAGGTCCGCAAGAGGAGGAACCATGTCACGGATGATCTTCGGTGTGGCGCTAGGGTTCGGTTTGGTCGCCGCGAGCGGGTGCGGGTCGAGCCCGGTGCCCACGCAACCGGCCGCCGCGCCCCAGGAGGCCGAGCCGAAGAAAAGCCAGGAGCCGGCCCCGGCGTCGCAGGTTGAACCGCCGAAAGTCGAGGCACCGAAGACGGCCCCCCCGCCTTCAGGGGCGGCCCAGGTGGTGTGGGAACTCGACCCCGCGAAACACGCGGTTCCGAACGCGCCGGTGCGCGGGCGCGTCGCGGGCGCCGACGTGACGCCCGGGGTGCTCGTCACCGCGGAGGAGGTCATCTTCCGCACCCCCGCGGACACGATGCAACCGCTCGAGCGGTCGGTGACGCTCCGGCTCGCGCCGCGGGTTCCGGGCCAGCCCACGCCGTCGCCGATCACGGGGCGGAGCTGGAAGGTGGACCCGAAGGACGCCGGGCCGGAGGTGTGGGTGGAGGTGAAGGGGCAGCCCATCCTCTCGCAGCCGAACGGCTACGCCCTGACGCTCGACCTCGGGACACGCAAGAACGGCAAGGTGACCGGCAAGGTGTACGTGTCCCTGCCGGACAAGGACCAGACGGTGCTGGCCGGCACGTTCGACGCGGAGTACTTCCGGCTCGCAGAAGAGCCCCCGGGCGCCGACGACGCCCCGTTCATCGCCGGCGAGGTCACGGTGACGGGGGCCGCGCCGGGCACACCGGTGCGGTGCGCGTGCGCCGCGTTCCTGCCGAACAACAGCTCGGTGTTCTTCCCGGAGTCGCAGGCGGAATTCAAGGGCGCGCCGGTGAAGTTCGAGCACACCCGGATCGAGCCCGGGCGGTACCTGATCGCCGCGGCGACCGCGGGCGGCCCGGTGGTGTGGAAGTGGCTCAACGTGCCCGCCAACGGGATGCTGAACGAGCGCCTCACGCTCGACGTCACCAAAACCGGCGGGCTGGAAGTGACCGCCGCCGACGCGAAGGGGACGGTGATGCTGGCGCCGGCCGACGACGCGGGCACCGAGCCGCTGATCCCCGAACTGTTCAAGGGCTTCGCCGTGATGACGGCCCGCGCGAACGTCGACATCGTGGCGGGCAAAGCGCTGGTGAAGAACCTCGGGCCGGGGCGCTACGAAGTGCGCCTCGGCGACGAGCGCCGGATCGTGGAAGTCATCGCGGGCAAGACCGTCGAAGTGAACATGGCGCCGCCCCCGCCGAAGAAATGAGCCGGCCCCACGGCTGTTAGCCGGCACGTGTCGCGCCGCCGGCTTCAGCCGGCGGTGGCGTCCCGGCTTGTAACCACTCCGCCCACCGCAATCAGTACCGCGGCATCCCCGGATCGACCTTGTCGGCCCAGCCCAGGATGCCGCCGGTCAAGTTCACGAGCTTCGTGTAGCCCTGCGCCTTCAAGAAGTCGATCGCCTTCTGGCTCCGCATCCCGCTCTTGCAGTGGACGATCACCTCGCGGTCCTGCGGCACCTCGGCCAGCCGCGCCGGCAGTTCCGGGAGCGGGACCAGCACCGTCCCGGGGATGCGGCAGATCTGGAACTCGTTCGGGTTCCGCACGTCGAGGACGAACAGGTTCTCGCCCGCGTCGATCCGCTTCTTGAGCTGCTCCGGTGTGATGTCGCTGCCGCCGAACGCGGGCTGTGCGGCGGTGGCCCCGCCCCGCACGCCGCAGAACTCTTCGTAATCGATCAGCCCCTTGATTGTGGGGTGCGGGGCGCCGACGGCCCACTTGGGGTCGCGCCGGATCTTGTACGTTTTGAACGTCATGTTGAGGGCGTCGTAGTGCAGCAGCCGGCCGACGAGCGGTTCGCCGATGCCCAGGATCAGCTTGATGGTTTCCGTCGCCTGGATGCAGCCGATCACGCCCGGCAGAATTCCCAGCACGCCGCCCTCGGCGCAACTCGGCACCTCGCCCGGGGGCGGCGGTTCGGGGTACAGGCACCGGTAACACGGCCCCACGCGCGGGTCGAACACCGTCGCCTGCCCGTCGAACCGGAAGATGCTCCCGTACACGTTCGGCTTGTTGAGCAGCACGCAGGCGTCGTTCACCAGGTAGCGGGTCGGGAAGTTGTCGGTCCCGTCCACCACGATGTCGTAGTGCTTCACGATGTCGAGCGCGTTCTTCGACGTGAACTGCGATTCCCAAAGGTCGAGTTGCACCTCCGGGTTCACGTCCCGCAGCCGGTCGGCGGCGGACTGGCACTTCGAGCGCCCCACGTCCGCGGTGCCGTGGATGATTTGCCGCTGGAGGTTCGAGGTGTCCACCACGTCGAAATCGACCAGCCCGAGCGTGCCGACCCCGGCCGCAGCTAGGTACAGCGCCAGCGGCGAGCCGAGCCCGCCGGTGCCGATGACGAGTACCTTCGCGGCCTTAAGCTTCCGCTGCCCGTCCAACCCGACCTCGGGCATGATCACGTGGCGCGAGTACCGGGCGAACTCGGGCTGCGTGAGGGACATGTCGGCCCAGCGGCCGTTGAGTAGGTCGGGAAGCGGCATTTGAACGTCTCCGAAAGGAGTAATTAAAAGCAGATTGGCCACAAAAAAGCACAAAGGGCACAAAAGGAAACCAAGGCAGAAGAAGTGATTTGAACTCACTCTTGTGTCTTGGTTTCCTTTTGTGCCCTTTGTGCTTTTTTGTGGCCAATCTGTCTTCGCGGCCCACCCACTAGATCGCGCCGAACGCGAGCGAGCAGTTGTGGCCGCCGAACCCGAAGCTGTTCGACAGCACCTTGCGCACACGGGCCTCGCGGGCCGTGTTGGGGATGTAGTCCAGGTCGCACCCCGCCTCAACGTCCTGATTCTTCAGGTTGATCGTCGGGTGCAGCACGCCGTGCTTGATGCTCAACGCGCAGGCGACCGCTTCCACGCCGCCGCTGGCGCCGAGCAGGTGGCCGATCATGCTCTTGGTGCTCGACACCATGAGCTTCTTGGCGTGCTCGCCGAACACGAGCTTCACGGCCTTCGTTTCGGCCACGTCCCCCAGGCCGGTGCTGGTGCCGTGCGCGTTGATGTAATCGACGTCGGCCAGGTTCCAGCCGGCGTCCTTCACCGCCTCCCGCATCGCCTCCGCGGCGCCGATGCCGTCTTCGTGCGGGGCGGTGATGTGGAACGCGTCCGCGGTGTTGCCCGAGCCGCACACCTCGGCGTAGATCGTGGCGTTACGGGCCTTCGCCCGCTCGTACTCTTCGAGGACGAGGATGCCGGCGCCTTCGCTCAGCACGAAACCGTCGCGGTCCTTGTCCCAGGGCCGGCTCGCGGCCTTCGGGTCGTCGTTCCGCTGGGACAGGGCGCGGCACGCGATGAACCCGCCCAGCCCGAGCGGCGTCACCGCCGCCTCGCTGCCGCCGGAGACCATCACGTCGGCGAGCCCGTTGCGGATCGCCGTCACCGAGTCCGCGATGGCGTGCGCCGCGGACGAGCAGGCGGTCGAAACGGTCGTGTTCGGGCCGCGCAGCCCGAACCGGATGGAAATGTTGCCGCTGGCCGAGTTCGCGATCATCTTCGCGATGAGGAACGGCCCGAGCCGGTCGGGGCCGCGCTCCATGAGCGTGCGGTGCCCGTCCTCCCACTCGGCCATGCCGCCGATCCCGCTGCCGAGGATGCACCCGCAGCGGAACGGGTTCTCTTTGGCGAAGTCGAGCCCGCTCTCCTTCACCGCCTCGTGCGCGGCGACCACCGCGAACTGGGTGAACCGGTCGAGCCGGCGCGCCGAGCGGGTGTCGATGACGGGTTCGGGGGTGAAGCCCTTCACCTCGCCGGCGAACGTCACTTTGAACGGCACGTCCGTGCCGCTCACCAGCTTGAACGCGGCGGTGTCGAAGAGGGTGATCGGCGCGATGCCGCTCTGCCCGGCGAGAAGGCCCCGCCAGTAGTCCGGCACGTTCAGCGCGAGGGGGTTCACCGTGCCCAGCCCGGTAACCACCACCCGACGGCGGGTCGCGGGAAAGGAAGAAGTCACTGTGGCTTGTTCTTGATTGCGGTGTCGATGTAGTCCACGGCTTCGCCGACGGTCTTGATCTTCTCGGCCTGGTCGTCGGGGATCTGGATGTCGAACTCTTCTTCCAGCTCCATGACGAACTCGACGATGTCGAGCGAGTCCGCGCCGATCTCTTCGATGAAGGTGGTGTTGCGGGTGATCTTTTCTTTGTCGTAGGCGAAGTGCTCGCTCACGATGTCGATGACTCGTTGCTCAACGGACACGGTTCGTTCCTCCGGGCGGTGGTGGAGCCACCGCGACACCCACAGCCCGGCCGACTCCGACCGGCCCGCAGCAGCATCTCGCTTGTTGTATTGCGCCGGCGCGGCTCACGCGCCACGGGTCAGCGTTTCCCGGGCGCCAGCACTGCGACCTGCGATCGAAACTCTACTGAGGCGGCCCCCAAAAGAAAAGGCCGCCCCCGGCTTCGGGTCAGCTAAAGGCGGGGCCGGGGCGACCGGCCGCCGCCTCCGTTCTCACACTTCGACGTTTCGGATATCGGCTTTCCGGTGCAGTCGCTTGAGCAGACCGGCGAGGACGCGGCTCGGCCCGATCTCGTAGAACCGCTCCACGCCTTCCGCCAGGAGCCCGCGCATCGTCTCCTCCCAGCGCACCGGGGCCAGCACCTGCTTGACCAGGAGCCCGCGGATCTCGTCCGGGTCCGTGTGCGGCCGGGCGTCGACGTTCGACCAGACCGGCACCTGGGGCGCCCCCAGGTTGGCGCCCGCGAGCGCCGCGGCGAGTTTCTCGTCCGCGGGCCTCATGAGGTGCGTGTGGAACGCGCCCGCGACGGCCAACCGGACGGTGCGGATGCCGCCCTTCTGGACGCACAACTGCTCGAAGCGGTCGAGGGCGGCCCGCGCGCCGGAGACCACCGTGTTGCCCGGGCACAGCAGGTTCGCGACCTCGAGCGTGTCGGTCCCGCGGACCTCGGCCACGAGCGCCTCGACCTCCGGCACCTCCATCCCCAGCACGGAAATCATGCCGGACGGGGTGGCGACGGCGGCGTCCTGCATCGCATGCCCGCGGGCCTGCACGAGCCGCACGCCGTCCTCGAACGAGAGGGCGCCGGAGAAGGCCAGGGCGGTGTACTCGCCCAGGCTCAGGCCCGCGGTCGCGTGCACCTCGCCGAACGCGCCGGGCTCGGTCGCGCGGAGCTGCTCCAGGGCCGCCAGACTCGCCACGAAGATCGCCGGCTGGCTCACGTCGGTCGCGTTGAGCTTCTCGGCCGGGCCGCCGACGCACACGTCGAGCAGGTCGTACCCGAGGATCTCGGACGCGCGGCGGAACAGGTCGCCGGCCGCCGGGAGGGACTGGCACAGCGCGCCGGCCATGCCGACCTTTTGCGCGCCTTGACCGGGAAACAGAAAGGCCGTGCGTGGCATAGAAATCGACGGTAAGGTTTGGGCCGCGGGCGCCGTACCAGCCGCGGCAGGAGGCCCGCCCGCACTCGCGGCGGACCCGGGCGGTGGCCCGGCGGGGGTGAGCCCGACCGGCGGCGGAACCGGGCGCCCGACGGTCAGTTCGTTTTCGCCCTCGACGACCCCGCCGAGGACGTGCGTCACCAGCCCGGGCGGCGGAACGACCCGCTTCCTGTGGCTCATGCGGCCCTCGCGATTTGGATGTAATCGGCGGCGAGCACGCGCCACCCGGAGTTCGCTTCCCACGGCCGGCGAACTCGCCGCGTCACCCGCACCGCGTACGTGCCCTCTCCGGGCACGAGGACGTTGATCAGTTTGAACCCGCGATCGAGCACCACCGGTCCGGTCACGTCATGAACCGCCACATCGAACAACCGCCGGTAGACGAGTTCCCGATCTGTGCCGTCCGGCCAGAGGTATGAAACGGTGACCCGCACGCGCCCGGAAACACCGTCGGTTCCGAAGAACCGCACGAACAACTCGAGCTTGGCGAGCGTGCGCGGAAACTCGGTGTCGGCCGGCACGGTGTGGAAGTAGTCGATGCCGAGCAGATCCGAGGTCGGGTTCGGGCCGTACTGCCGCGTGGTCATGTTCACCACGCAGTGTTGGACTCGCAACCGGCCCATCACCGCTCCGGCATTCAGTGTACCACAACCGCGCTCCGCCCCGAGATCTCACTCGTCGCCCTTGGGCAGCGCGGCGAGTTCGGCGACGATCTTCTCGTTCAGCTTCACCCGGACGTTGAGCGCCGCGACGCCCAGGGCGCTCGCGATGGCCTTGTCCTTGGACGAGCCGTGGCAGATGATGCACACGCCCTCGACCCCCAGCAGCGGGGCGCCGCCGACCGCGCTGTAGTGGTACTTCGCCAGCAGCGCCTTCAGCGCCATTGCCGCCTGGTCGCGCTCGGCGGACAGCGTGCCGATGACCTCGTGGCTGATGAGCCCGACGACGAACTCCAGCACGCCCTCGCTGAGCTTCAGCACGACGTTGCCGGTGAACCCGTCGGTCACCACCACATCGACCGCGCCGCGGTGGATGTCGCGGCCCTCGATGTTCCCGACGAACCGCTGGCTCAGCGGGCTGTTGCGGAACAGCTCGTAGGTCTTCTGGACGAGTTCGTGGCCTTTGCCCTCTTCCTCGCCCACGTTCATCAGGCCGAGGGAAGGGGTCCCGATGCCCAGCACGTGCTGCGCGAAGACGCTCCCCATCGCCCCGTATTGGAGCAGGTGGCGCGGCTTCGGGAACACGTTGGCGCCGACGTCCATGATGACGCAGCGGCCCTTGGCCGTCGGCATCACGGTGGCGATCCCAGGCTTGTGGACCCCGGGCAGGAACCGGCGCGACAGCACCCCGCCGGCGACGACCGCCCCGGTGTTGCCGGCCGACACCAGCCCGTCCACGTTGCCTTCGGCGAGGAGCTTCCAGGCGCGGAACACGCTGGCGTCCGGCTTGCGGCGCAGCGCCTCCGCGGGCTTCTCCTTCATCTCGACCACTTGCGCGGCGTGAACGACCTCGAACCGGCCCGCCGGCAATGGGGAGGCCGCGAGCAGCGGGTCGAGCTGCCCTTGGTCGCCCACCAGAACGACGGTGAGGTCGGGGTTCGAGGCGAGCGCCAGAGCGGCGCCGCCCACGTTCGGGGCCGGGCCGTGATCGCCGCCCATCGCGTCGAGGGCGATCCGCATGGTTTACTTCCCTTGCTTGTCGTCTTCTTCCACGGGCAGGGCGTCGCGGCCCTGATAGAACCCGCAGTTCGAGCACACGCGGTGCGGCATCACCGGCTCGTTGCACCGGGCGCAGTATTGAATTTGGACGGGCACAACGGCGTGGTGACTGCGCCGCGTGCCTTTACGGGAGCGGGAGGTCCGCCTCTTGGGTACTGCCATGACGCTATCTCGCGGTCGTAGTCTGGTTCCTAATCAAGAACGGCTATGTTAGGACCGCGTACAACGACAGTCCAGCGTAACACGCAAGAAACGCACCGCCCGAACGGCTCCGTAGGATGAGGTTAGTGCCGCCGCCTCACACGGGACAGGTGGCGCGCGGGTTCTCGCGGGGGAGCGCATGGATCACTTGTGGGCGCCGTGGCGGCTGTCGTACATCACCGGACCCAAACAGGCTCCCGACGGCGGCCCCGCGTGCTTCCTCTGCCGCGCCGCGACCGGGACCGGTGCCGACGACCGGGCGAACCTGGTCGTTCACCGCACGGAACGGTCCGTCGTGGTGCTGAACCGGTTCCCGTACAACAACGGGCACCTGCTCGTCTGCCCGCTGGCGCACAAGGGCCGGTTCGACGAACTCACCCCCGAAGAGTTGCTCGACTTACAGCTCGTGATGCGCCGGTTCATGGGCATCATCGAGAAGCGGATGAACGCCGACGGGTTTAACGTCGGGTTGAACCTGGGGCGCCCCGCCGGGGCGGGCGTGCCGGGGCACCTGCACTGGCACGTCGTCCCGCGGTGGAACGGCGACCAGAACTTCATGGCCGTGACGGGCGACACGCGCGTCATTTCGCAATCGCTGGACGCACTGTACGATCTCCTCGCGGAAGAGCTGGCGAAGGTGTGAGTTGCGCCGGGGGTAGCATGGAAATCGTACCGCACGTCCGCATCGGAAGGGTGCGCCTGGGGATGTCGCAGGAGGAAGCCGAGTGGCTTCGCGAGTCGGGAATGCAAACCGATTGCCGGGGCGCTCCGCCGGTGGTGGCGTTCATCCAGGTGAGCAGGCGGGTGTGCGCAACGTACCGCGACGTTGACGTGTTCGAGGACCCGGCCACGGAGGTCGTTGCCGAAATCGTGCGGCTCGAAGGGTTGAACCCGGCCGACTACCCGCCGGGCCGGCACCAATACCTGTTCCCGGCGCTCAACTTCGCACTCTGGCGGGGCTACGTGAACGACGACAACCCGGACGATCACCAAGGCTACCACTTCCAGGCCGCAAGCATTCACGCTCCCGGGTACGACACGGAAAGCGGCGCTCAATCCGCGTAAACGAACTCGTTCAGGTTTCGCAGCGCGCATCAATCGTGTGCCGCGCCCGGCCGGTGCGACTGGCTTTGGATCAAGGCCGCCCGCACGTCCTCGTCCCGCTCCGAAGCCAGCGCCGCCTCGATCGCGGGTTGCGCCCAGCCGGCGTGCTCGGGGTAGCGGCCGAGCGCGGTCGCGACGACTTGTCGAACTTCTTCGTCGGGGTCGTTGAGGTACGGCAGCAGGTGCCGCAGCCCGACCGATGCGGCTCGGCGAACGTTGCCGACCTCGGCCGCTTCCCGCTCCAACTCACGTTCCAGGGTCTTGCCCTGCTTGCTCAGAATGTCGCGCCAGACCGGCTCATCGACCGGGCCGGCGGCGTGGACCTCCAGATAGCCGGCACCGGTCGCAACGCAGGCCAAGAGGAGAGCGATCGCGGATTTGTCTTGGACCTCGGGCGCGGTCAACAGCTCGTACAGGAACGGGACGGCAGCGGCTGACGCCGGGTACACGGTGCCCTGGTGCCAAATGTTACCGAGCAGTTCGTCGGACGCCTCTTCGCGCTCCTGCGGGTCGGGCGACGCGAGCGCGCGGAGCAACTCCGGTACGTCGGTCGCTTCTCCGTAGGCGTGCGTCAGCGACGACCAGCCCACGGCGTCAAGGCCGTCCAACATCAAGAGCCCTCACGGCGAACGATCAACGGTTGTGTCGAAACACAACCGGCCGGTTTGGCAGGGCGTGTCGATGGCAGTAAGTGTCTGGCATGGGATCGATCGTGGGCGCCGCCGGTTGTTGTTGCGCTCGTGCCAAACTTGGGGCCGCTCAATCCACGTAAACGAACTCGTTCAGGTTCAGCAGCGCGTGGCACAGGTCGGCGCGGGCTTCTTCGTCGCTCCCCTTGTGCCGGGCGAGGTAGCCCGCCATCGCCGCTTGCTCTTCGCTCGTCGGGGGGCGGTTCACCGCGACCAGAAACGCCCGGCCCACGAACTTCTCGCGGTCCGCGCCCGCCTCTTTCGTCACGCGGGCGGCCAGTTGCTTCCCGAACCCGATCACCAGCGCGTCGTTCAGCATCGCCAGCGATTGCGGGGCGGTCGTGGTCACGAACCGGCGCGCACAGGTTTCGTTACGGTCGGGCGCGTCGAACAGCGTGAACAGCGGGTAGCGCAGGTTCCGCTTCACAAAGACGTACACGCTCCGGCGGTTGCGCTCCGACGCATCTGCGGTCGGCGTCCACCGCCCGGCGGAGGACTTCTGCAACTCGGCGGGCAACTCCGGGAACACCCCGGGGCCGCCGGCCTTCAGATTCAACTGGCCCGACACCGCCAGCATCGCGTCCCGCAGCGCCTCCCCGTCGAGCCGGCGCCGCGGGTACTGCCACAGGAGCTTGTTGTCGGGGTCGGCCGTCGCGCCCGCTTCTTCTCCCCTGGCCCCCTGGCGGAACGCCGCCGACAGCACCATCAGTTTGTGAACGTGCTTCAGTGACCAGTTCTTCGCAACCAGTTCGTCCGCGAGCCAGTTCAGCAACTCGGGGTGCGTCGGGCGGTCGCCGGTCACGCCGAAGTCGCTCGACGTGCGCACGATCCCGTACCCGAACCGCTGCTGCCATAGGCGGTTCACGATCACCCGCGCGGTGAGCGGGTTCTCGCGCGACGCGACCCAGCCGGCGAGCGCGGCGCGGCGCCCGACGGAGCCGTTCGTCGGCTGGGGGTCGGCGTCGCGGTCGTCGATGGTGGCGATGAACCCCGGGTCCAGCTTCGCGCCGGGCTTCTGCCAGTTCCCGCGCTTGTAGAGGTTCGTCGGGGGAGGCGTCGGGAGGTCCGTCATCGCCATTGCCCGCGGCGGTTCCGGGGGCTTCTCGTTCGCCCACTGTGCGAGCTGCGCCTTGAGCGCGGCCACCCGCTCTTTCTCGGCGGGCTTGAGGCTCTTGGACACGTCCCCGCGGACGTTGACCTGCTTGTCGATCAGTTGCCCGAGCTGCTTCTGAATGGGGGTGCGGCTCTCGAACGGGATGTCGAGCAGGCTCGCGTACTCGTCGGGGAACCGGGTCCGCTGCTTCGCGCTCGCCTTCTGTTGGTATGGACCCTCGATCGCCTCGATCGCGGCCCGGATCTCGGCCGTTTTCGCCTCCCACGCGGCGAGCTTCTTCTGGTACTCGGCCCGCGCGCCGGGTGTCAGCAGCACCGCCTCGGTCGGCCACATGCCGGCGAAGAACGCCTGGAGCCGGAAGTAGTCCTTCTGCGTGATGGGGTCGTACTTGTGGTCGTGGCAGCGGGCGCAGCCCGACGTGAGCGCGAGGAACGTGCCCGAGGTCGTGTCGGTGATGTCGGTCAGGACCTCGTAGCGGCGCTGCTCCAGGTTGACCGCGTTGTACTCCTCCGGGTAGTGCCGCAGGAACCCCGTGGCGACGAGGGCGTCCGGGTCGTCGGGGTACAACTCGTCCCCGGCGAGCTGCTCCTTCACGAAGCGGTCGAAGGGTTTGTCGGCGTTGAAGCTCTTGATGACGTAGTCGCGGTACCGCCACGCGTTCGGGCGCGGCGCGTCGGCGTTGAAGCCGTCGGTTTCCGCGAACCGAACCACGTCGAGCCAGAACAGCGCTTGGCGCTCGCCGTACTGCGGCGAGGCCATCAGCCGATCGACTAGCTTTTCGTAGGCGTCGGGGGAGTGGTCGCGCGCGAACGCTTCGACCTCTTCCGGGGCCGGCGGCAGGCCGATGAGGTCGAAGTACGCGCGGCGGATCAGCACGCGGCGGTCCGCTTCCGGCGCGAACGTCAGCTTGTGTTCGGCGAGTTTCGCGAGCAGGAACCGATCGATATCGTTCCGGGCCGCCGTCTTCTGTGCGGGGGCGTCCGGCACCGCCGGCCGCTTGAACGGCTTGTACGCCCACTCCGCGCCGGGCTCGGCGGCGGGGACGGGCGCGGCGACGATTAGCAGAAGAGCAGCGGCGGAAAAACGGGGCAGCGACCGCATTTCCGATCCCTCGGGTGGGCACGAGTACCTGCCCACGATCTTACTTCAGTGCCGCGCGAGAAGAAATCGGAAACTGGCGACGTACAACAGCCCGGCACGATCACACCCGATCCTGAGGTCCTCAATGGGCGAACGCGAACAGAAGCTCGAAGCCGCCGGGTTCCCACTTGACCGCGGCCCGAAGGAGGGCGCGGTCATCGACCTGCTCTCGGTACTCGGCGATACGGTCTACGCGTCGGGCCAGGTGCCCTACGACGCCGGGGTGCTGACCAGCAAGGGCAAGGTGCCGTCGCAGGTGTCGGTGGAGGAGGCGACCCGGGCCGCGGCACTGTGCGCGGCCAACATTCTCCGCGCCGTCGTGCTCAAACTCGGCTCGCTGGACCGCATCGAGCGGGTGGTGCGCGTCACCGGCTACGTGAACGCCGACCCCGACTTCACCGACTGTCACCTGGTCATCAACGGCGCCACCAACTTGCTGAAGGAGGTGTTCGGGCCGGAGGCCGGGCGGCACGCCCGCACCGCCCTCGGGATGGGTCAGTTGCCGCTCGGCACGAGCGTCGAAGTGGAGGCGATTTTCCAACTCCGAAAGTGACCCACGACCGCCGGGCGCCGGGCGCATTCGGCCCCCACGCGTTGACGGTGGAACGGGGGGCGATATCTTGGAGAACGCTGGACGGGTTCCGTGCCGCCCCCATCGGGCGGCGCGGACGAAGAGGGAAGCCGGTGCGATTCCGGCGCAGGGCCGCTGCTGTGTTCGGCCAGAGCTTCGCGCAACTTGAGCCACTGCGGGTGACCGCGGGAAGGCCGCGCGAGGCTCGCTAAGAGCCGTTAGCCAGAAGACCTGCCCGTCAGCGATTCCACTGTTCGAGGCCCCGGACCGGGCCGGCGGACGGGCGACTGCTTCTTCGTGCTGCGCGCGCAGCCGGCTGGCCCGTTTTTGCGCTCCCGGTCCGCCCGAACCGCTCTCGCCCGACCCGGCGAGAAGGAGCTGACCTGTGCGCCGTTCGCGTCCGTTTTCTTTACGTTCCACTCGTCTTTCTTTAAGTCTCCCTCGTCTTTCTTTACATCCCACTCCTCTCACCCCCCTCGGGGGGCTCACGCCCCCCGCTCGCCGGCACCAACCGGCCGCGTTCACGCTCATTGAGCTGTTGGTCGTGATCGCGATCATCGCCATTCTCATCGGGCTGCTGCTACCGGCCGTCCAGAAGGTGCGCGAAGCGGCGGCGCGAACCAAGGGCCAGAACAACATGCGGCAGCTCACCCTCGCCGCGATGAACTTCGAGTCCGCCCACGGTACGCTCCCCCACGCCTACGAGCTTCAGACCGCCGACTACCTTCAGGCCAAGTACCTGTTCGGGTACGCGACCTCGGCCCCGCCCAGCTACGCGGTCGTCTCGGTGGACCCGACCCAGGGGATTCTCAGCCCGTACTACGAGGGCAACAACACCATCAACGTGTCCCCGAAGTTCGACGCGCTGCGGTCGAGCATCGCCCCCGTGTTCCTCGGTTCAACGGGGGGGTACGCCTACAACCGGAACCTGATCTCGAACCCGGCCAGCCCGCAGTCGTACACCGTCAAAGTGCCGGTGAAGGGGCGGACCATTTCCACCATCCCCGCCACCTCGCAGACGTACATGTTCGCGGAGGTGCTGCTGCTCAACTCGAGCGGGAGCCTGACGGAACAGGGGTCGTGCATGTTCGGCTCGCCGCTCATCACGAACCAGGCGACGAGCGCCTACGGCGCGGCGTTCTCGCCGTTCTGGTGGAACGGCCAGTCGATGGTGTCGTTCGTGGACGGGCACGTGGAGCTGCGCGGCCCGATGACGCCGGAGCCGTCGGTAGCGCCCTTCTCCCAAACCACCTGGGACACGGCGAAGACCACCTTCAAGTCCATTCAACTCGGCTTCCTGCCACACGCGGCGGACGGGCGCTACACCACGGACTGAACCCGCCGGCAGGCGCCCCTGTCGTTGGAAGGAGCCGCGCCGCGTGCGCGGCTCTTTTTATTCCCAATGGGGCTGCCGCGATGAGCCACGTCGTTCTGCTGGGCGATTCGATCTTCGACAACGCCCTCTATGTTCCAGACCGGTCGCCGGTGATCGAGCAGGTGCGCCGCGTGCTGCCCGCAGGTTGGAAGGGCACGCTGGTCGCCGTGGACGGGGCCACCGTTGAGAGCATCGCGTTGCAACTGCCGCGTGTGCCCGCCGACGCCAGCCATCTGGTGCTGAGCATCGGCGGGAACGACGCGCTCCTGGCCGCGGGGCTCCTGCGCGAGCCGGCCGTGACCGTGGGCGACGCGCTCGCCACCCTCGCGGAGGCGCTGGCCGAGTTCCGCACCGCCTATCAGCGGATGTTGCAGAGCGTCCTCGCGCTCAAGAAGCCGACGGCCGTTTGCACCATCTACGACGCGATTCCTGTGATCGGCGCCGCGGAGCGGGCCGCGCTGGCGGGGTTCAACGACACCATCGCGCGGGCCGCCGTCGGGGCGGGGCTGCCGCTCGTCGATTTGCGGGTGGTCTGCGACCACGCCGGCGACTACGCGCCGGTGTCGCCCATCGAGCCGTCGGTGGTGGGCGGGGCGAAGATTGCGGACGCCATTTGTCGAATGATTGCGGGACACGACTTCGGCGTGGCGCGAACGGTGGTGTGGGTGTGACCGACCGGAGCAAGCGGTACGTTCTGCGCGGGTTACACACGGGCGTGAATCGCGCAGAGCACACGGGCGGGCCTGTCTCGGGAGAGCCACTCTTTCGGTTTATTGTTCTAGATTCGATCTGGTGTGCTTCACACCAAACAGCCGGACCAACCGGCGCACACTATCACGTCTTGTTTTGAAGGTTTCGTATGTTCTCTCCCGTTTCGCGCTCGCGGCGTGCGTTCACGCTGATCGAGCTGTTGGTCGTCATCGCCATCATCGCCATCCTGATCGGGCTGCTGTTACCGGCCGTGCAGAAGGTGCGCGAGGCCGCGTCCCGCATGAAGTGCCAGAACAACCTCAAACAAATGGGGCTGGCGTTCCACAACTACAACGACACGTTCAACAAGCTCCCCACCGGGTGGGTCACGACGACCGCGACCAAGCCGAGCCCGGGGTGGGCCTGGGGCGTGCTGATCCTGCCGATGCTCGAGCAGGACAACATGTACAAGTCGCTGGCCCCGGACCTCGTCACCCCCGGCGCGCCGGCGGTCAACTCGCTCACCCAGAGCAAGCTGGCGGTCTTCCGCTGCTCCTCCGATCCGGCCAGTGACGACACCCACCCGGGGTACCAGTCCTACGCCCGCTCCAACTACGCGGTGAACCGCGAGGTGACCGGGCCGGACGCCAACAACAACCCCACCAACCTGACGATCCAGACCATCAGCGACGGGTCCAGCAACACCATCCTGGTGGGCGAGCGGGACTCGGTCATCACCAGCGGGGCCATCTGGCCCGCCCGGTCCAGTGTGTCGTCGGCGAGTTTCGAGGGGCGCCCGGGGCGCGGGCTGAACATCAAGCACTCGAACGTGAGCAGCCCCGGCTCCGACTGCGCCCGGCTCGGGTTCACCAGCCAGCACTCCGGCGGGGTCAACTTCCTGCTGGGCGACGGGTCCGTGCGGTTCATCCGCCAGAGCATCGACGCGGACCAGTCGGCGGACCAGTGCGCGTACCCGGCGGCCACCGGCAACTACACGTTCCAGAACCTGATCCACCCGACCGACGGGTACCCGATCAGCGGCAACTTCTGACGCCCCCGCGGGCACGCACTCGGAGCCGCGGGGGACCGCGGCCCTCCCACAACTCCCCGGCGCCCGGCGCGGCGCCGGCACACCGAGGACGACCATGCGCAAATTCAGGTACACGATCCGGGCCGCCGGTTTATTCCTGTTCCTCGCCGCGCTCGCCGGGTGCGGCGGCGGCGGTGCGTCCGTCGAGGGGACGGTGACGTTCAACGGCGAACCGGTCGAGGAGGGCGGCATCAACTTCGTGCCGGCGGACGGAAAGGGCACCAAGATGGGTGCCGAGATCAAGAACGGGAAGTACGCCGTACCGTCCGACCGCGGCGCGCAACCGGGCAACTACAAGGTCGAGGTCTACTGGAACAAGAAGACCGGTCGGACGTTGACGGACACCGCCGACACCGGCGCCAAAACGAGCGAGACCAAGCAGGTGATCCCGGAGCAGTTCAACACCAAGACGACCCTGACCGCCGACCTCAAGGGCGGGAGCAACGCCGCAGTCAACTTCGACCTGAAAGGGACCGCGGCGAGCGGCAAGGGTAAAGGTGCCAAGGCGGTCGGGGACTGATCGGCTCTGGTTCTTGAGTGTGGCCCGCTCGCTCCGCGAGCGGTGCTTCGCGCATCAAATTGACCATATCCAATGCGTCCTGATGGTGTTGCAACCGCTCGCGGAGCGAGCGGGCCACACTCAAGAACCAAGGAACGCTGTCAGCGGTCGTCCTCGTCTTCACGTTTCCGCCGTGCTTTGCGGATGGCGCGGAGCCACTCGTCGCGCCCGAACAGCACGAACCGATACGTCTTGCCCTTCACGGTGTCGACCGCCAGCGAGTTGGGAAATATCGGGATCAGGCCGAGAAACTTCGTCCAGCACTTCCGGGCGCCGGCGATGTCACGCAGCGGAATGGCTGTGGTTCCGGATTGCACGTTGAACGCGTGGGCCTCGAAGATGAGCCGGTGGGTGGTCAGATACAGCCACCCGCCGGCGGCCTCGATCCCGCGCTGAAGGTTTGCGGCCGAGTCCCACAGAACGTCCTCTTCGTCTCGCAGTCGGGTTTTCATTGCGGCCCTGTGGCGGGTGGCGCCGGCTTCGTTACCGGCCTGGCTGTTGCTTTTTGTGGTACAGGGATTCCGATCTGTGCGCGCAAAAAGGCCGCACAGACCGGAATGTCTGTGCCACAAATCAGATGCGATCGTCATTTCCTGGTGCGATCGGTGCGAGGTGGTGGCTCGCGGAGATTGCCCCCGCCTGCTGACGCAGGTGGGTAACGCGCGCACAACTGACGAACGGGAAGCGGCCGGATTCGCCATCACGCCGGATCGGGCGTCGCGGCGGCGAACGCCTTCGCGGTGTCGTACAGTTCGAAGTAATCGACCGCGAGGCCGTCGCGGAACCGCCACCGGTTCGCGACGTGCGTTTCCGCGGTTTTACCCGTCTTGAGGTTGCGGAACGCGCACACCCCGAACACTGCCACCCGGTCCCCGAAGGCGATGATGTCGTGTACGGTGTAGTGGACCATCTCCCATTCCGCGCTGAGGGCGGAGAAATACCCGCGGGCGGCGTCCTTCCCGGCCCGGGCGGCCGAGAACGTCATGCCCGGGGCGCCGTCCGCCACGGAGCGCATCTGGATGTCGTCGGCCAGGAGCGCGACCCACGTGTCGACACTGCGGCCGCGCGAGTCGTGCCACTGCTGGTACGCGTTCCGCAACTTCGCGACGACCTCATCACTCGCGCTCACGGTACGTCTCCTGGTTGCCTGTAGGCGAATACCTGTTGTTGGGGGCCGACCGATTACGCAGCCGCAGTTGCACCGCACTGCGTTGATGTGCCGGAAGCGCGAGCGACGGCAACCGTTGCCCTTCGCATGTGCTTCGAGCTTGTCCCGATACCGAACTGCGGCCGCGTGTTCAGCGGTCTGGTGCGGGCGCCGACAATATGTGAACTCATGCCCGCAGCTTATACCGTGCGTTTATGAGGTACAAGCGAAAACGCGGACGGCCGCTCGTCGAGTGACTCGACGAAACTTGGGTACACGTTCGCCTACGCGGACGAGCGAGCC